>NZ_DLJD01000051.1:313933-676292 GCF_002484085.1 Sphingobacterium sp. UBA7625 | reverse complement strand
AACAAAATTGCTTTTTTCTTTTGAAAAAACAAGATTATGATCCTTCCGAATTGGAGTACAAAGATATATTTTGTTTCTTTGTAATCCTAATAAAATTTAGAAAAATGTCACATAAAGCAGGATTCGTAAGTATCATCGGAAAGCCAAATGCTGGTAAGTCCACCCTAATGAACGCTTTAGTAGGTGAAAAGATGTCTATCATCACACCTAAAGCGCAAACGACAAGACACCGCATTATCGGTATTGTAAACGATGAAGACCATCAAATTGTGTTTTCCGACACACCGGGAGTCATCAAACCAAACTATTCTCTACAGGAATCAATGATGAACTTTGTCCAGGGATCGCTTATTGATGCGGACATTATTTTATTTGTGACTGATATCCACGAGAAATACGACGAGAATGACGTATTGGAGAAATTACGTAAAACGAATTCTCCGGTAGCCGTCCTGATCAACAAAATAGATAAATCTTCTGAAGAAGAGGTAAAGGCCAAAATTGAATTTTGGCAAGAAAAGCTAAATCCTGACACAATCTTCGCTATTTCAGCCAAGTTGGATCATAATGTATCAGCCGTCATGCAGTACATCAAAGATAAGTTGCCTATCCACGAGGCTTACTACGAAAAAGATGAATTGACGGACAAATCCATGCGTTTCTTTGTCTCCGAGATGATACGTGAAAAAGTATTCAAACTGTATGACAAAGAAATTCCTTACAGTACAGAAGTGATCGTCACTTCCTACAAAGAAGAAGCAAATATTACGCGTATTGCCGCCGAAATTATTGTCGAGCGCGATTCACAAAAAAACATTATCATCGGTAAAGCGGGAGCTATGATCAAAAAAGTAGGTACCTATGCCCGCCAGGATATTGAAGAATTTATTGATGGAAAGGTTTTCCTGGAACTTTTCGTGAAGGTAATCCCCGACTGGAGAAGCAAGAAGAATTACCTCAAACGTTTTGGTTACGACGATTAATTAGTACTGAGTAGATAGTATTGAGTATTGAGATTCTGGTTGTACAAGCCTTTGGCTCACTTACTTTAGTTTTTGTATCATGCAATCTATTTTTCTTTATCCATTTTTACTATCACAAAAATGAACAAAGAAAACAGCAATATCAGAAAAGTCAGCGCTAGCTCGACAGGTTCGTTTCATTAAAATATGCACGGAGTGCTTTAATCTGTTTCAGATTAAGCACTTTTTTTAGGTCTTCATCCGAAGCTTCTTTCACACGTTTAACCGATTTAAATTCGGTAAGCACCTTTTCCACCGTTGTTTTTCCGATCCCTGGTACATTTTCCAGTTCAGACACAAAAGTCTTGCGGCTGCGTTGATTACGGTGAAAGGTGATCCCAAAGCGGTGCGCCTCATCACGTAAGTGCTGGATGATCCTTAATGTTTCCGATTTCTTATCTAAATAGAGTGGATATTGATCTCCGGGATAGAACAATTCTTCAAGTCGCTTAGCGATACCGATGACAGTTACCTTACGTTCTATTCCCAGTAAGCGCAAGCTTTTTAATGCAGCGCCCAATTGTCCCTTACCCCCGTCAATAATAATCAACTGTGGCAAGGATTGATCTTCATCCAATAACCTTCTGTATCGTCTAAAAACAGCCTCCTCCATGGTCGCAAAATCATTGGGTCCCTCCACTGTTTTCACATTAAAATGCCGATAGTCTTTTTTGGAAGGCTTTGCATCTTTAAACACTACAATAGCTGATACAGGATAATTCCCCTGAATATTGGAGTTGTCAAAACATTCGATATGCTGAGGCAGGACATTCATGCGCAGGTCCTTCTGCATCTGCTTTAAAATACGTTCCGTACGAATGTCAGGGTTCAGTTTTTCGTATTGTAACAAACGTTCTTTCCTAAAAAAAGCTACATTTTTTTGGGAAAGCTCCAAGAGTTTCTTCTTTTCCCCCAGTTTGGGAATTGTGAATTTTATCCGTTCGTTTTCCTCAATATCCAGTTCGAAGGGGACAATAATCTCCCGCGAAAGGCTTTTAAACCGTTCGCGTATTTCGGGGATGGCTAGAGACAGTAGTTCCTGTTCGCTCTCATCCAAACGGCGTTTCATTTCAAGGGTCTGCGTCTGAATAATGACGCCATTCATTACCTTTAGATAATTGACAAAGGCGTAGCCCTCATCCGAGGCAATGCTAAATACATCCACGTTGGTTATTGAAGAATTGACCACGGTCGATTTGCTCTGATAATTGTCCAGTTTATCGAGTTTGGCTTTAATCAATTGTGCCCGTTCAAAATCCAGCGAAGCGGCCGCTGAAGCGATGCTTTCTTTTAGTCTATTGGTGACCACGGCAATTTTACCATTCAGAATATCCTTGATGTCACTCAGGTTCTGATCGTAGTCTTCTTCAGACTGATATCCTTCACAGGGCCCTTTACAGTTTCCGATCTGATATTCGAGACAGATTTTGAACTTACCTTTTCGGATATTCTCCTGCGTAAGCGCCAGATTACATGTCCGAAGCGGAAACAGTTCACGGATCAGATCCAGTACGATGTGCATCATACCAACAGAAGGGTACGGTCCGTAGTAGCGGGAACCATCCTTAATAAATTGCCTCGTCCAAAAAACACGGGGAAAGGGTTCGTTCTTAATGACAATCCATGGATAGGTCTTGTCATCCTTGAGCATGACATTGTATTTTGGCTTATGCTTCTTGATTAATGAATTCTCAAGCAACCAAGCATCAATTTCGGTATCTACTATAGTAAAAGAAATACGGTTGATCTTACGGACCAAAACACGGGTCTTACCGTTTAATTGATTTTCATTGACAAAATAAGAACCTACCCGGTTACGAAGGTCTTTCGCTTTACCGATATAGATCAATTCATCGTGTTTATCAAAATATTGATAGACCCCTGGTCGATGAGGTATCTTCTTTAATTCTTCTCTATAGTCAAATGTCAAAACTTTAAAATTAAAAAGTAAAAAACGGAGACAGCTTATAAGCCACAGGCTTATCAAACTCGAGCTCTTATTCTTTAATCTTTGAAAAACAAGCTGGCGTAAACAAAATCTCCATACTCAAATCTGAAAAGTCAAAATTAGAAAATGAAGCAACTTGTAAGCCGCAGGCTTGCCCAACCAGAATCTCAATACTCAATTCTAATTTCTCAATACTCAATACTCAGATTAAAATCCCAAGCGGTCATCCTTTAATTTCGGCTCATCCTTGCTGCTTGAATCTGTAGATCCGTCTTCGACATCAGAGCCGCCACCGCCCCAATACTGGTTACAGTCAATAACACGGGTAAGTCCTCCCTGCGGCTGTTCGAAATCACCTTTTGTATATTTCAGGTTTGAATCTTTATAAACCTTTTGCATAAAGAAGGCAAAGACCGGCATAGCTGCGGCAGCTCCCTGTCCATATTCCATACGGTCAAAACTAATTCCGCGATCCTCTGCTCCCGTCCAGACACCTGTGACCAGTTCCGGAGTGATACCGATAAACCATGCATCGGAGTTATCATTGGTTGTACCTGTTTTACCACCTATCGGATTGGTAAGTTTGTATTTCCACTGAATACGCCGAGCCGTACCCTGAGATACAACTT
The DNA here is from genome assembly GCF_002484085.1 of Sphingobacterium sp. UBA7625. Taxonomy (NCBI): domain Bacteria; kingdom Pseudomonadati; phylum Bacteroidota; class Sphingobacteriia; order Sphingobacteriales; family Sphingobacteriaceae; genus Sphingobacterium; species Sphingobacterium sp. UBA7625. Next base: position 672,693 of record NZ_DLJD01000051.1, on the reverse strand, counting down.
TTTTCAGCATATCAACAATAATATAAGCGGATTCGCTATTCAGTGCTTTCACTACTTTCGGCGCCTTATCATAGATAGGCGTCCCATTTTTATCTTCGATACGTAAAATGGCTGTTGGTTCGATCCAGGTTCCCTGGTTAACGAAAGCAGAATAAGCACCAACCATATCAAAAACAGATGCTTCATAGGCACCTAGGGAAATGGAAGGGTAATTGGGCACATCGCTCGTTATTCCCATGCGTTTGGTTAACGCAGCGACCTCCGCAGCCCCCACTTCATGCACGAGATAAGCTGTTGCAAAGTTTTGTGAATAAGCTAATGCCTTTGCCAAAGTAATCGGATTCCCGCCCTGTGCATTTCCTCTTGGCGTCCAACCATTATATGTTTGTTGGTAATTCGGAATACTATAACAAGGCGAATAACCGTTATCGATAGCTACTGCATAGGTAAATGGCTTCGCTGTAGACCCGACCTGCCGTGTTCCCATTTTAACCTGATCATATTTGAAGTGATCAAAATCAATTCCACCGACCCAAGCCTTAATATGCCCTGTTTTTGGCTCCATGGACATCATGGCATTCCGGAGCATGAGTTTGTTGTATTTAATGGAATCCATTGGTGTCATCATGGTATCTTTACTGCCTTTCCAGGTGAAAATATTCATCGCAACTTTCACATTGAAGGCTTTTTTGATCTGATCATCATTTAATCCCTCTTCACGTAATATCCGATAACGATCAGAACGTTTCATTCCACTGATCAGCAGTTTTGCTTTATCGCCTTTGAACGGATCTCTATTTTTCCACTGCGCCGAAAATTTCGATTGCAGCTGCTTCATCCATTCTTTCTGCGCATCCTCGGCATACTGTTGCATGGACATATTGATAGTCGTATAGATCTTTAATCCATCGCGGTCTAAGTCATAAGGTGTCCCGTCAGCTTTAACAATCTTAAGATTAGCAAATTCCTTTTTAATCTGATCCTTCAATACAGCTCTAAAATAAGGCGCCAGCCCTTCCCCGTAGTTTGCAATTTTCAATTCCAGTCCGAGTGGTTTCTCCTTCGCATTCGATGCTTCTTCGGCAGAAATAAAATTGGCCGCCACCATATTATTTAATACGGTATTACGCCGAATTTTTGACTTTTCAGGATATCTTACGGGTGAATAGGCTCCGGGACCTTTCAACATGCCCACTAAAAGCGCCGCTTGTTCAGCAGTTAATTTATCTGGTGTGGTATTGAAATAAGTTCGCGCTGCAGATTTTATCCCAAATGTATTGTATGCACCGAAATCCACCGTATTGAAATACATGGTAATAATCTCATCCTTAGTATAATTTCTTTCCAGACGGACAGCTGTCACCCACTCTTGAAATTTTTGGATAACCCGTTTTAAAAAGTTCTTTTGGCGGCCATCAGAAAAAAGGTTAAGCGCCAGCTGTTGCGTAATGGTACTTCCCCCCTGTTTATTGCCGGTCAATGTATGGAAGATCACGGTAAAGGTACGGGAATAATCTATCCCAGAATGGTCATAGAAGCGCTTGTCCTCTGTGGAGACCAATGCTTTGACCAAATAGGGTGACAGTTCACTGTATTTAACATTCGACCGATTCTGTACATAATAAGTTCCTAATACTTTATGATCCTCCGTAATGACCTCAGACGCTAAATTGCTTTTTGGATTTTCCAGGTCGTTAAACGAAGGCAATTTTCCAAATAGTCCAAGGCGTATACTCAATATAAATAGGAATCCCAAGGCTACAATGCCGATAATGATCTTCCAAAAATTGAATGTATATCGTTTTATATCGCCTTCAGTAAGTTGATTTTTTTTTGATACTCGCTTCATCTATTTACTAAATTTCATGTGCAAACATTATTCATTTATGCTTTTTTTCATTTAGCATTGATGAATGTACTGCATTTTGTTTTTTTCAAGCTACATGGAATATCCAGTTTTTTGATCCGTATTTATCTTTTTCAATTGGATATTTCACTATTTGCTCTCATATAGATTTCAATATGATTTTAATGTCCACTCTATCAGATAATGTGCCAAAGAATGATTCATGGCAAAGGTATTACTAATTCATTCAAAAGTGTGCATGAAAACATGAAAATGTTTCCTTTTACCAGGTTGATAATGATGCTATACCCGTTCTATCAAACAGACGGCATAAGCAACGACTCCTTCTTGCCTACCGATAAAACCCATTGTTTCATTCGTGGTTGCTTTGATGGAAATATCATCCGTATCCAGACCTGTAGCTTCAGCAAGTTTGACCTTCATCTGTGGAATATAAGGCTTGATTTTGGGTGCTTCAAGGCAAAGCATCGCATCAATATTGCCAAGTTGATATCCTTTTGCCTGAATCAATTTCATACATTCTTTCAACAGCAACAAGCTACTGATCCCTTTCCACCGCATATCCGTGTTGGGGAAGTGATAACCGATGTCTTCCAAGTTTGCGGCTCCCAAAATAGCGTCACAGATGGCGTGGACCAACACATCGGCATCTGAGTGACCAAAAGCTCCTGCATGATGCTCCAACTGTACACCTCCAACAATAAATGGATGCCCCGCTTTTATTTGATGGACATCAAATCCAAATCCTACCTTGATTTTCATGATTACTATTAAATTATGAGAATACGTTTTTCAACGTAATAAATAAGCTCGTTTTACCTCGCAAACCAAATTTGCGTCCACGATATCTTCATTGCTACGAAGATAACATTTTAGAGCTGATATTTTGAAATGGAGTTTAGCACCGGACATGATCTTCCGCTTTAACTATTGGTAGTCAATAGTGGTATAACCCGAATAACAAAGGGCTATTTCGTCCGAAATAGCCCTTTGTTATAACTTATTGTCTGTTTGTTTTACTCAAGCTTTCAGGACATGGATCTATACTTCCACTTCCTCAGGCGCAAACTGATCATACACTTCGCCAAATGCATCGTAGTCCTGATCACCGTTAGGCTCAAAAACCTGAATGTCTTTGGACCTGGCAAAATCAACAATCTCCGTATTGACATTTCCATCAGCTACGACAACCATATCCGTATAATGCAATGCACCTTTATAGATTGCTTCATAGCTACCATCACCATACACTTGCGCATCTTCAGCTTTAAAAGCACCTTCCGGAGCCATTTCAGCATACTTTGAACCCAATGTACCTTTGAACTCTTCGTTAAACAAAGAATACATCACTTTTGCATCCTTAAATGTAGGGTCGTCCTTATACGTTGTTTTTACGTAAGCAGGTACCAAAGCAGAGAACCATCCGTGACAGTGTACTACATCCGGCGACCAGCCTAATTTCTTAACAGTTTCCAACGCTCCTTTACAGAAGAACACTGAACGCTCATTATTGTCTGCAAAGAATTCGCCATGCTCATCACTAAAAACTTTTTTACGCTGAAAGTAGTCCTCGTTATCCAAGAAATACACCTGCATTCGGGCTGCAGGCAGTGAAGCTACTTTAATAATTAGCGGATTATCATTATTATCCACAACAATGTTCAAGCCTGAAAGACGAATCACCTCATGTAATCTATTTCTACGCTCATTGATATTCCCAAAACGAGGCATCAAGATCCGGATTTCAAAACCCTTCTCTTGCATCGCTTGAGGCAGTTGACGTGTAATTTCAGAAATTTTGGTTAATTCGAGGAAAGGCGACATCTCGTGAGTAATAAACAATATCTTCGTTTTTGCCATCTCCAGTTATTTTTATTTATTATTTTCGAACAGTAAAATCGGTCTACAAAGGTACAAAAAAAATACTTACCATGCAATTTACTATCAATCATCGTTTTATATTCCCAAAATAATATGCAACTTTGCGAACAAAAAACTATTCAGCAAAGTGGAAATTTTCAAAACGAAAGCATCCCTCCAAGCACATCTCCAAAAAGCACGCTCGGCAGGTAAAAAGATAGCCTTAATCCCCACTATGGGAGCACTTCATGAAGGACATTTATCGTTATTAGATTATGCGAAACCCATCAGTGATATTCGTGTTTGTAGCATTTTTGTCAATCCTACACAGTTTAACGACCCTAAAGACCTTGAAAAATATCCGCGTCCAATTGAAAATGACATTAAGCTATTGGAATCCGTCGCTTGCGACATTTTATTTATGCCAAGTGTAGATGAAATGTACCCCGACAAAGATGAAAATTGGCATATTGACCTTGGCGAACTGGATCAAATCTGGGAAGGAGAAAAACGTCCGGGACATTTTCAGGGTGTAACACAGGTGGTCTACAAATTGTTTACATTAGTACAACCCGATATCGCCTGTTTTGGTCAAAAAGATTTCCAGCAGGTGATGGTCATCAAACGTATGATCGAAATCAAAGATCTTCCAATTCAATTGGCGATCTGTCCAATAATCAGGGATGAACACGGTTTAGCCTTGAGTTCGCGAAATATGCGCCTGAGCGAAGAAGGAAAAATAAAAGCCCTCGCGCTTTCGCGTTCGTTACAATATGTGAAAGATCATCTTGCAGACAACATTGACCTACAAGAAATTAAAAAGAAAGCCCTCACTATTTTGACACAGACAAAGGAATTAACAGTCGAATATTTTGCGATCTGTGAAAGCAACTCTTTAAAAGAAGTTGAGCGGATTGATGCCAGCAAACAGTATGTGGCTCTGGTAACAGCCTGGGTTGAAGGCGTTCGTCTTATTGATAATATGACGTTAGCTTAATAAAAAAAATTTTACCTTTGCGCCATGGTAATAGAAGTAATGAAATCCAAGATCCACCGCGTGAAAGTTACACAGGCGGAATTGAATTACGTGGGTAGTATCACGATAGATGAAGATTTGATGGATGCTGCAAATATCATCGCTAACGAGAAAGTTCAGATTGTAAATAACAATAATGGGGCCCGCCTAGAAACGTATGTGATTCCCGGACAGCGCGGATCGGGCACGATCTGTTTAAATGGAGCTGCAGCACGTTTGGTACAGGTTGGCGATATCGTTATTATCATTTCTTATGCAACAATGGACTTTGAGGAGGCAAAGCAGTTTAAGCCCGCTTTGGTATTCCCGAACGACAACAACCATTTGATTAGATAGTATTGAGGTACTTACTACAGTACTTAATAATAATTTTATCTAGCAGAACTATATACTGCTAAATAAAAATCGTATTTTTGAAGCGCTACTCGAACAAGTAGCGCTTTTTTATGCAATCAAAAATAACAAGAAATCTGCGTCAGCTTATCGCATCATTCCAATTGGCTTTGATGTCGCTGATTATTCTTTCGGGTGTTATTTTTATGCACAAAGAGGTAAAATCAAATGGGGAAATCGTGATGCACACGCACCCTTATGATTTTACAAAGAAAGAAAAACCTCAAGAAACAGACGATCAGATCGATTATCTGAATGTCATTTATCAAAACAATTACGTACAGACCGATTTCATTATTCTCGAACTTCCTATACCAAAGGAAATTCAGCTAACGGATTATTGTTCGATCTGCCCCGAAATTACCAGCATCACAAGCAGTCCCTATTACCTTCGAGGGCCTCCCCGCTTCGCATAAAAACATTTATTTTTTTAATCTGACGTACACCCTGTGAAATAACATCAGGCAATGCCGCTGGCATTTGTCAGCTGCTCTATTTCCGGAATCGAAAAATTGATCAAGATCGTGGCTTGTACATGGGTGCAAGAACTATTGTTCATATTTGATGATTAAAAGTAAACGGTAGATTGGCTGCAGGTGAGTGACCTGCAGTCCAAAGATCTTTGTACATCTTAGGGCCAGATATATAGTCAATGTTATATGATACAGCTGACAGGCAAGATGCTAACATGAGCATCACCCCTTTCTATAGCAAAAAAGTATGCAATATAAAAGATTATAAGCTTTTAGGATTAAGATCTCAAAACGAAGTACTCCATACTCAATCTTATAAAAATGCTAAAGCAATATACGCTGCTGGCTACATTAATAGCCGGCACATCCACCATATACGCACAATCACCTTTGGAGGGATATTTATTCAATAAAAACCGTGAAGCCATTGCTTCTGGCACATTGACCATAAAGAACAGCAAATCAGCCACGACATCAGATGCTGATGGACACTTTAAATTCAATAGCCTGACTACGCCCAAAGTAACTTTAAATATTTCCGCTGTAGGTTATCGCTCACTGACAAAAGTGATCAGTTTGGACACCTTAAAATCACCGCTTCAGATCCAGCTTGACGAAGACAACCTTAATCTCGACGAGGTTGTCGTTTCGGCTACGCGTTACGGTGTTAAACGTAAGGATGCACCGGTTGTGGTCAATGTCATAGGTCCAAAACTATTCAATGCAACACAATCTGTCGCGATGTCAGAGACATTAAATTATCAACCCGGTGTTCGGGTGGAAAATAACTGTCAAAATTGTGGTTTTTCACAGGTTAGGCTCAATGGCCTCGAAGGGCCATATTCACAGATATTAATCAACAGTAGAGCTGTTTTTTCGGCATTAAATAGTGTCTATGGACTGGATCAGATCCCGACCAGTATGATTGACCGGATCGAAGTTGTCCGTAGTGGTGGCTCCGCACTATTCGGAGCCAATGCCATCGCCGGAACCATCAATATCATTACAAAAGATCCCGTCGAGAACGACTGGCAGGTAAAATCCACCAATTCATTAATCGGCGGAAAAAGCTGGGACAACACCGTAGACTTCAATACCTCTCTTGTGGCGGAGGACTTAAAAACCGGCGCAACATTTTATGGCATGCACCGCAATAGGGAATCTTACGACTCCAATGGGGATGGATTTTCGGAAATCACTAAGCTTCGGAATACTACGTTTGGCACCAAGGTGTTTTACAAACCGAGCGATCTGGATAAAATTACCATTGATTTCAGTACGGTCAATGAATTCCGTCGGGGTGGAGATCAGCTTGATAAAGCGCCCCACCTGACTCAGATCACAGAGCAATTGCAAACCAGTTCCATTGTTGGTGGAATCACCTACGATCATTATTCCGAAGATTACAAACACAAGCTGTCGGCTTATGGTTCCGTTCAGAAAACCGAACGTGACAGCTATTATGGCGGTCTTGGTGGCGGAACCACACGCGCTGACAGTACACTTGCATCCAATTCGTATGGAAAAACAGATGATATTGCACTTGTTTTAGGAAGTCAATACACCTACAATTTTGAAAAAGATGTATTTACAGCAGGTGTAGAGTTTTCCTATAACGACACCCAGGATGAGATTCTCGGCTATAAGCGGACGATTGACCAGCAGAATAAGGGGTTGGGTACTTATGCACAATACGAATGGAAACCCTTTTCCACATTGAAAACACTGATTGGCGCCCGCTACGATTACACGTATGTAGATGGTAAATACAGTCTTGCAGGTATAAATCGGAATTCGGATCAACGCTTTGGTACGTTCAGCCCACGATTAACTGTTCTTTATGATATCACGAAAGACCTGCAATTCAGGGGTGGATATGCACGTGGTTTTCGGGCGCCGCAGGCATTTAATGAAGACATGCACGTGACCTCGATCGGCGGCAACCAGGTTTTTGTCCTTATTGGTGAAAACTTAAAAACCGAATATTCCAATGCCTATACGGGATCATTCAGTTACAATAAAAACTTTGGAAATGTACAGACAAGCTTGCTTGTCGAAGGTTTCTATACAGATCTCAACAATCAGTTTGTCAACATTATGGCCTCAGAAAAGGATGGGTTGATTATTCAGGAGATGCAAAATGGAGAAGGCGCACGTGTGTATGGCTCCAACATCGAAATCAATATTGCCCCTTCATCCTGGCTTTCCTTCCAGACCGGAGGAACAATCCAACGCTCGCGTTATAAAAAAGATCAGCTGATCTATGAAGGCAAAGAGGATGCCCATGATATCTGGACAAAGAAATATGTCCGGACACCCAATATTTACGGTTATATGAACACCAACCTGAAAGCGACAAAACGGTTTGCAGTTGACTTGACCGGAGTATATACCGGTAAAATGATTGTACCCCATATCCAGCAAGATATCATGACCTTAAAAAATGCAAGAGATTTTGTTGAATTAAACCTACGCTTGGGCTATACACTTCCTGTCCACAAGGACTTCAGCATTGAATTCTTTGGTGGCGTCCAGAATATGTTCAACGCTTTTCAAAAGGATTTTGACAAAGGAGCTTTACGGGATTCAGATTATATCTATGGGCCAACACGTCCGAGAACCTTTACGTTCGGACTCCGGATCGGTCATTTTCATTAAGAAATTGCCATTGGGAGAAATAGACGCTAATAAAAAAACAATGAAATATTGCCGGAAAATAAGCATGCTATTGATCGCATTATTTTATCCGCTCCTCCATTTTGGGCAGGAGCGGATCAATTGGGTCAGTTTTGAACAGCTCGATTCTTTACTTGCAGTCGAACCGCGGGAAACCCTTATTTTTATCCATACCGACTGGTGTAGCTATTGCCGTAAGATGGAACGGGAGATATTCACCAAGCAGAATCTTGTCACTGTGATCAATAAAAATTATTATGCAGTCAGTCTGGATGCGGAATCCGTGGCGGAGATCAGCTTTGATCAAAGCATCTGGAAAGCTGAATCCAACAGAAAAAAAACTGGTCAGTACCATCCTTTGGCGCTACTGTTATTGCAGGGAAAACAAATGGTTTTTCCGAGCATCCTTCGATTTGATAGCAAATTTCGCTTAAAAAATATACAGCAAAAATACCTGAATTCAAAAGAGTTAAGTGTTTTTTTAGAATAATTTAACATATTTGTGTAGCGAAACCAAATGAACCTGCGTTTGGAATCTTATAATTAATACACACTTTAAGAAATTATGAAAAATATCACGAAATTTTTAATGGCATTTTTGTGTCTGGGAATGATCTTCGCATCTTGTAGCAAAGATAACATCGATTATGATGCTATAAACGAACAGATTAGACAAGAACAGATCAGACAATATAAAACCAAAAAACAGCAAGCACAGGCAATCAAAGATTATGCTGCCGCAAATTTTACAAATCCGAAATTTTCTTCCGACTCTATTGGAATATGGTATGAGGTCCTAAATGAGGGAACGGGAGATCCATTCGACTATACTACAGGTATCCCTAAAATCAGTGTCAACTATAAAGGCGAGTTAATGGATAACAATAAGACAGTATTCGCTCAAACAAAAGAAGGAACTCCAGCCAATTATTCTGATTTAAGAATTACTTATACTGAAACAACACAAGGACAGTTTCTTGGTGGATGCTGGTTCTTTGCATTCGTTCCAGAATCCATTAACAGCAATGGAGCTGAGAAAAAATTATTGGGACTTTTACCTAAGGGCTTAAAAAAGGGTTCAAAAATTAAATTGGTTACACCTTCTGTTTGGGGATTTGATAATAGAACCTATAAAATTAGTGATGGTCCATCAATTCCTGCTGATTCTCCATTGGTATATACGATCGAGGTAGTAAGCATGGAAAAAGCCACTTCAATCTAAAAAACACTTTTTATTTATGGAAGCCATTTTCATATTGAAAATGGCTTTTTTTAAAAACACAATACCATGAAAAAACTACTATCTACCTTATTCTTTGGGCTAACACTGGCCTCGATCTTTTTTGCTAGCTGTAACAAAGACAATTTTGACTATGCCGCTTGGGAAAGAGAACAGTTGGAAAAACAACGCATTCAGGATTCCATCAACAATAAGCGCGTTGAAGAACAATTTCCTATTATCAAAAAATATGTGGCGGACAACCAGCTTCAGAATGTACAATATATTGATTCTCTAGGTTTAGCCTACCAGCTTTTAGCAACTGGAGAGGAGAGCTCATACACCTATTCATTTAACTCCAATGGTGGAATTATAGCACCTGATGCGACGGTAAAATATATTGGTAAACTCGTTCCCAGTGGCACAATATTCCAACAAACCGAAGAAGGAAAGACAGCTACATTGAATTTATCCAGCGTTATCACAGCTTGGCAGATCGCTTTTCTTCCGAAATCCATTTCGTATAATGGCAAGGACATTCCAACGGGAGGAATTACGCCAACTGGTCTAAAAAAAGGATCTAAAATCCGCATCATTACCCCGTCTCCTTGGGCTTATGGTGATACGGGCAAACAAGGCTCCTCCTCTTCAGACGTTTCGATTCCAGCTAAATCACCTTTAGATTTTACAATTGAAGTTGTTGATATTAAAAATAAATAGTCTTACAAAAAACACAATAGGTCTTCAAAAACCATCCAAAAAAAGTTTTTGAAGACCTATTAATCATGCTATGAATAAGTTTTTATTGCCTTTATTTTTAGGAATCGTAGCCCTCATTCTGCTGAATGTTAGCTGCAATAAAAACGACGATATTCCTATTTATAATGCGACTGAGCAATTTAAGACAGATTCCGTCCTACTTAAAAATTATGTTGAAAGCAAGTTTCCTGATGCACAGTATGATGCAGAAACGGGAATCTGGTATGAGATGCTTGCCACAGGAACGGGTAACTATACCTACAAAATAGTAGATACACTAAATGCAAAACATCTTAAATTTTCTCCTACCGTAAAATATGTAGGAAAACTTTTGAATGGGAATATCTTTGATCAAACGGAAGCAGACAAAACATCAACCTTCAACATTAGAACGAATACAGGCTATCAATATCCCTTCGACAGCACAATTATTCCGGCCTGGACATTCGCCTTTGCACCAAAAAGGATTGGAGACATGAAACTAGGCGGGCTGACCGAAAAAGGGCTTCAAAAAGGAGCTAAGATCCATATTATGGTACCTTCCAGATGGGCGCATGGGAGTCTCGCAATGGGAAAAATCCCCGCTAATTCTCCCTTGGATTTTGTAATTGAAGTCACTGACATCAAATAAGATCCTCCTATACAAAGAACCGTTATATTCATAAAATACAAACATAAAAACGCCTAAAGCAAATTCTGACTTTAGGCGTTTTTTATTTCTTTCCGTTAATCAACAATATATCTTATCAAATAACACCGCATTATATTTCCCATTGGCTACCGGAAAATAGAAACCTGCAACCTGCTCAAAATAAATCCTAACTAGAGCAATAAGTGCATTTCCCGACTTAAAATCCAGCCGATTGAAAACTCTATGTCCGACCAGTGTAATGAGTGAATAAGGAGAGCTTTTAAAAAACAAAAGCTCGAAGTGGGGAACTCCGAGCTTTACCTAACCAATTATTAACCTAAATTATGAAAAGTTCTTTATATATTATTTTGTATATATCTTTCTGTTTTGATATATCAAAGGTAACATACATTCCCTTTTATGTCAAGAAATTTAACAGCATTTAACGTTGTTAAAATTATGTTAAAACAATTTAGCAAATTGTAACAGGCTAGTGACTTTGTTTGGGTATTGCGATACTTTTAAACGCATTTTGAAGTAGTATTGTTCCGGATTCGATGAAGACCATACCTTGGTCTCCTGAGTCAGAAAATGATATGGCTTTTTTAAGGAAAAATAAGCGGGACAATGGAAGCCTGAATTCTTTTAGAAAAACAATATCAATAAACAAAACACTTTCAATAAAAAGGAATAAATTTGTGTAGCAGCTTTTGTCAGTATATACGACATTTAATGATGTGCGTAAAAAAACAGGAACTTATCAGGATTTCGTATGTGGCAATGGCGATCTAATAAATTGGAAAAATAAACAAGGATGAAAATAGCTTTAGCACAATTGAATTACCATATTGGCAATTTTGAAGCAAATACAAAAAAAATAATTCAAGCAATCAACCAAGCCAAAGAGGCATCGGCAGATCTTATCATATTTGCAGAGCTCGCTATCGGAGGCTATCCGGCCAAAGACCTGCTGCGAAGTAAGGTATTTAAACAACAGTGCAACGAAGCTATCTACCAAATCGCAGCCCACTGCCAAGACATAGCCTGTATCATCGGTGCTCCTGTCACAAACAGCGATCCCGAAGGAAAAGCGCTTTACAATACTGCTGTATTTATCGAACAGGGAGCTGTTCGAAATATTGTAAAAAAAGGTTTATTACCAGATTACGATGTATTTGATGAATACCGCTACTTTGAACCCAACAAACGTTTTGACTGCATTACATTGAACGGTGTAAAAATTGCCCTGACCATATGTGAAGATCTCTGGGATGACGATGAGGGCGGCAACTCGTATGTAGGTGACCCTATGGCCGAACTGCGAAAAGAGAATCCCGATCTGCTGATCAATATTGCAGCTTCGCCATTCTCGTACACACATTTTGAAAAGCGCGTTAAAGTGCTCTCGCTTCAGGTCGAGAAATCCAACCGTCCTCTGATCTATGTCAACCAGGTGGGTGCACATATGGATATTATTTTCGATGGCAGATCGCTTGCATTCAACAAGGACGGAACAAAGGTTGCTGAATTAAAACGATTTGAAGAAGACCTACAATATGTCACCTATCATCAGAGAAATATTACCTCAACCACCGCAACGATAAAAGATCCTGCAACAGAGATAGCCTTGATCCATGACGCATTAATTTTGGGATTACGCGATTATTTCCAAAAATCAGGATTCAAAAGAGCGGTGTTAGGTTTATCAGGAGGATTAGATTCAGCCCTGGTTGCTGCCTTGGCCTGTGAAGCGCTCGGTGCAGACAATGTGCTTTCCATTTTAATGCCCTCTGTCTATTCCTCAGACCATTCCATCAAAGATGCAATGGATCTGGTGTGCAATACCGGCTGCAAACACCATATCGTCCCCATTAAAGATATCGCTTCCGCATACGAAAATACGCTCGCTCCTCTCTTCGAAAACTTGAAGCCCGATACCACCGAAGAAAATATACAGGCACGTGCACGTGCTGTTATTTTGATGGCCATCTCAAACAAGTTTGGCAACATCCTATTAAACACTTCCAACAAAAGCGAGGCCGCTGTAGGTTACGGCACCTTGTATGGCGATATGGCAGGCTCCATTTCGGTCATTGGCGACGTCTATAAATCCAGCGCTTATGAACTGGCGCGTTATATCAATCGGGAGCGTGAAATTATTCCGGTCAACACCATTGAAAAAGCCCCCTCCGCAGAATTGCGTCCCGATCAAAAAGACTCGGATTCTCTGCCGGAGTACGACCTGCTGGATAAGATTTTATATGAATTGATTGAAAATGAAAAGAGCGGCTCCGAAGTTGTAGCGATGGGATTCGAAAAAGCGTTAGTAGAAAGAGTGAGTAAATTACTGAATAATACTGAATTTAAACGCTTTCAGGCACCACCAATTCTGCGGGTCAGCCCCAAAGCTTTTGGTGTGGGAAGACAGATTCCGTTGGTAGCAAAATATCCGTATTAATTTTACAATTAGCATTAAACCATAGTTATAGTTTTTTGTCTAACATAAATAAATTGAAATAGGTGCTGTACAGTACAAAAGTGAATTGCCATAATAATTGCTTTGGCCAGCTTGAGGGCCGCCAGAGCGAATAGTTAAGAAAGTTTAAAACAATTTAAATAAATATAAGTTCCATATAGGCCATGAAATCATTATGAGTAAACAGCTAAACAGTTGCTCATGATAGATTCATCACAGTTAATAAATAAATTACTACGATGAAAAAGATTCTGTTATTTTTGGTGCTCTGCGTTGCGCTGGCATCATGTTCATCTTACCAATACAATACCACTCGGGTAGAGAAGATGGATTTTACTCCTTTCAAGACGTATGCCTGGCTACCACCGGTAGACTCGCTTTCAAAGTCTTATTTTGACAATGATATTGCCAAAACTAATATTTTGGATGCGGCAAATGCTGCCTTGGAAGCGAAGGGACTCCAGTATTCAAAAGATAATCCCGATCTATTATTCCGTTATATCACGATCGTTAATAACAAAAGCCGTCTGGTATATGGCGGTGGCGGATATTATGGCTGGGGCGGTCCTTGGGGCTGGTACAGACCATGGTTTTCACCTTACTATTACGGTGGTGGATATTATCCCGTTGCAAAAGAACGCTATCGTTATGGCCACTTGATCATCGAAGCGATCGACCGCAAAACAAATACCGTGATCTGGCAGGCGCGGGGTTCAGGGGATGTAGACAATCCGGAGAAAGCGATCAATAACATCAGTAAAGTGGCGATCGGAGTGATTGATTTGTTCCCGGTAAAAACATTAAAAAAATAGGCAGAGTTTAAGATGACTGCCCAAAAACGAAAGGCTGGTTTGATAGACCAGCCTTTCGCTTTTTTTATTAGAAATCTCTTTTATTGTTCCGTCCGTCGCCCAATTCGCTTCTTCACCGGATTGGGATTGAGGTCAGCCCAATAACTTAACATTAAACCGATGGACGCAATTTCAAATAAAACGGTACTTCAACGCGATCTTTGGATTTATTAATGATCAATTCGGCAGCCATCCTACCCATCATCTCAAAATCAGTCGATATTGTCGTAATGCCATTGAGAATAAATTTCTTTAATGGCGTCTCATTATAGGAAATGATACCAACATCTTTTCCGATGATCAATTTTTTTTGAATAACCTTATTTAACAATTTGACGAGATCGTCTTCAATAATATTGATATAGCAAGTACCTTTCTCTACCTTCTCTTCATCTATATCAGAGACCAGCTCATGGTCAAAAGCGTATTGTTGACAGAATTTATAAAATCCCTTGATAATAGCCTTTGGAAAATCACTATAGTCAGGAAATACCAGTTTCAAGTTTTTGTACTTACTCAACACTTCATTCGCTTCCTCCAATGCAGTATAAATATCATGTTCGTAATTTTCGTAAACCGCAGGAAAGTCTCCGGGCACATCTTCAATGAACTTTCCCAGCAACATGAGCTTCTCGGCAGGAATCTTACGGATAATGTCCGGTGCTTTGTCTCTCCCCTCTTTAAAATGTGGAAAGAGTACGTAATGGTCATACGTTTTGGTTAAACTGCCCAAAAGCGTATTCAGATACGATAGATCTGAATTATATACAAATAAATCTAAATTCGCATAATCACTCAGTTGTTTGGCAAAGGAATCATATACAATTTTTTTATGCGCACTTAGTTTATTCAGAAAGAGCGCTATCTTAAGTTTAGATTCGACATCCGTTTTATTCACATAATATCCCTTCCCGGGGTTAGAGGCTATAATCTCATTTTTCTTAAGATAACGGTACGCTTTTTCGACAGTGTCACGTGATATTTCCAAATATGCACTCAGCTCATTAATAGAAGGAAGCATATCATCTCTGACCAATGTTTCATTTTTAACGGCATCAATAATGGTATTTGCCAATTGCAAATATTTGGGAGTAGCAGAAAAATCACTGATTTCTAAGGTCTTTAAAAACTGATTTACGGAACTGGTCATTGTTAGATTTTAATATTTATAAAATTAACGATTTGTTTATAAATATTTAAACAAAACTCCCAAAAACAATTTGCCTCAGAAGCCCGCTTCTATGCATCCCATAATAAAAGGTCCAGTTGCTTTTGTATCATTTTCACGAATCCGCTCACCAACGTAATAATCATAACTGCCGTCCCTGTAAGGATTGCCTCCCAGACCAGCGACAGCATTACACTGCATCAATGTCCACGATCCATTTTCTTGCTTTAACAGCTTTTTTTGAATACCCTGATATAATTTGTTTACCAAGGCCATGTAGCTTTCTGAAAGGTGTTTTTTATTGATGCCTTTTGAATAGGCATATAGAAACATACTATTGACCGACGCTTCCTGATAATTACCTTTTCTTTTGGGCTGGTCAATTACTTGCCACCACAGGCCTTCATCATCTTGATAGTTGGCAAGGGTATTAGCTAACGATTGAGCCAATTGAATCAATTTATCTCTTCTGGGATAATCCAACGGCAATTCATCCAATACATCAATGACAGCCATAAAATACCAGCCAATACTTCTGCCCCAAAAATTGGGCGATTGTCCCGTTTGGGGATTTGCCCAAGCTTGCTTTTTACTTTCGTCCCAAGCGTGATAATACAATCCCGTCCTAGGATCCAATGTATGTTTAGCTGTAATTAAAATCTCATCGATAGCCTTGTCATAATATTGGTCATCCTTGCTCAGCTTTGCATATTTAGCGAGAAAAGGCCCGGTCATATAAACGCCATCCAACCAGATCTGATGGGGGTAAATTAATTTGTGCCAATAGCCGCCTTCGAGTGTTGTAGGTTGATATTTTAGTTGGTGAACCAATGTTTCAATAGCCAGACGATATTTTTCTTTCTTAGTTTTTTCATAAAGTTCAAAGAGTATTTTTCCGGAATTCACAAAATCCACATTATAGGCACTGAGCTCGTATAGATGAATTTCTCCCTTTTCATTGATAAGGGCATCCGCCCACTTTTCTACGTAGTTGAAGTATTTTGCTTCTCCTGTCTTTTCGGCAACTTTTAGCATGGCAAGACAACCTAAACCTTGGGAATACCCGAAATATAGTCGTTTACCATGATCCAATTGCCAAGCCTCAGGGAAACGTTTCATCTCCGAATCCGCAAACTGTTGATACATCGATTGTGCTGTCAAAGTTAATATACTGACTAGCAACTGTAGGAAAAGAACGATCTTTTTAAATAACATATATGTAATCCTTTATTTTTAACACCGATTTATTGACCAATTAGATATCGATATGCATTGAACGTTTTGGATATACTTTAAGAATGAATATTAAACGTATACAGAAATTGGCAATCCTAAAAGTACGACGAAAAGAAATAGAAGCCGTCCTGAACTGTCTTGATTCCGCGCCCTTACTCGACGATTTCGCGCAGTAAAATGTTGTTTCCCCCACATGAAAATACCTTTCAGAACAACGTTTGGTCTATTCTGTCACGTGGAATGTTCAACGAGTCACATGAAAGAATCAGTTAGTCACTGGACTTCTTCGTTTTGACAGGCGGAAAAATGAAAAAGTCCGGCGACTAAACAGAACAGTCACCGGACTTTTTCATTTCGACGGACGTTTGCAGAAGATCTACAGAGGAAATGCTCATTTTTCCACACGGAAAAATCGTTAACACACCCGTCAAAAAACTGATTCCATAGTGGGAAATCAATCATTTACTCGGCGATTTACCTCTTTAGGAAGCATCTCTAATAAGAAAAAAGGCACACCTCTATTTAAACCATCAATAAATCAACTATTTACAATATAATTTAAGTTTACTCTAAGGGATATTGAACAAACCAATTTTTTCTGTCCAGCAAATATTGATGAATCTGATTCGCTTGTCCAGCAGCGTATTTTTGCGCAATTACATCGGCTAGAATTGCTGGCTCGTTCCATCGATCGGCAATCCGCATTAGGGCAAAATATGCCTTTGCTTCACCAGCACTTTCCATCAACGTTTCTTTAACAATCAATTTATCCAACGCTTTTTTATAAGCATCCATTTTCTCGACCGTTGACAAGTCGTCCTTGCTTAAACCCTCAGGATAAACAGGGGCAAGATTGACCCGACGCCTGATGCCCCAATTTCTGGCAAGGCTAACATTCATCACCGCATCATCAAAAGGGTACTTTAAATTGCCCGCATTTCGCGAAAGGTACAACTCTACGCCATCGTTCAGTAACGCTTCCGCCTGGTCAAATAGGCCTAAATTATTTAAGGCCTCAATCATAAAAAAATGTACGTCAGCATCTCTATATATTACAATATGCACGTTATTTTTATATATTTCTGATGCACTTTCCCGATCTCTGGAGAACTTGCGAATGACCCAATCTCCATTCTGTAAATAATAGGTGTAATTCTCGCCTCGATATTGGTCGCCCAGTGTATGACCGTCATACCTAATTTGCTCCTGGTATCTCTTCATCGCTACCTCCGTGGGTTTTAAATAATAAACTGAAGGTGTAAGATTTGAAAAAAACTGGATCATACGATTCGTCTGATTTCTTTCGAAATCATAAGGAACAATATTAATTAATACTCTTGTCCGCGTGATTGGATCCCGTGTAAATACCTGAACCCACTCGCCGTTATAATCGTCATTACTCACCTTAAACTTATTACTTCCATTGTCATAAATAAAGCGGATACCGATATCGACCACTTTTGCATACTGCTTTGTCCATAGATAGAGTTCCATTAACAACGGTTCTGGTGATGGACAGATCATATTCCATGTGAGATCCTGTTGATTGGTATTGACACCGGGGAACAAAATATTTCCCCAGTTCGCAACATACTTACCATCAACGCCATCTAGTCCTGCTTCCATTAATGAAACTAGTTTAGGCAACAATTCATTCAAGGAGATCACGGGAATTGTGGCAACATTATCCAGGTTAATCTTAGGGTCATCAAAATAGGCGACTTTACCATACAGTTTTCCTAGCGTGAGATAGGTCCATACCTTAAAACGAATAGTTCCAGAAATCAATGCCCTATAATGTTCATCTTCCAGCGCCTTTGGATTCGCTTTGCGATATGCCATAATCTTTTCTAAATAAGCATTGGCATTTACAATCAAATCATAATAAGTCCGGGGATTGGCAAAGGTATTTCCTTTTTTCTCTCTATAATTATACAGATCCCACAAATCTTGCGGTGCATTTGCGGTGGGTTCAAGGAGATCTGTACGCAGTTCGCTTAAGAATACCGTTTGATCAGCTAATGCCTGCATTTTTGCGGCAACGCCCATATATCCCGAATATAATTCGTTTGTTTCCTTTCCATATTCCTTATCCGTCAAAATATCATTGGTATTAACTTCAAAGTATTTGGAACAACTGGTAAAAAACAAGCACAGCACAGCTATGCCATAATGAATATGATAACTTTTCATACGTTTTCTAGAGTTTAATATTGACACCTAATTTAAAAGTTCGAGGTAATGGAATTTTCCCATAGTCAGCACCTGTATAACTCATATTATTGCTGTAAGCCGTTACAGGATCTAGACCTAAGTATTTGCTCCAGGTAAATAGATTTTCAGCAGTGATATACCATTCCGAATTGGAAAGAATTTTAAGTCTATGATTTCCAAACCTATAAGACAACGACAGGTTCTCTAACCGCATATAAGAAGCATCTTCAATCCAGCGGTTGGAAAATCGTGCATTCTCCATCGGATCTCCATATTGAGCCTGTGGCACATCCGTTTGCTGGCCATCCGTTTGCCAACGGCGCAATGCTGCAATGGATTGATTGTTATAACTGGACAGGTCTTCGAGGCTTCTTCGCACGGCATTGTAAGCTTTATTTCCTTTTGTAAAACTCATCAGGCCCTGCAATTGAAACTTCTTGTAACGTAATGAGAAATAGGCACCTCCAAATAATTTGGGTAAACTATTCCCTAAATCCATCCGATCCTCAGAATCTATAATACCATCATTATTGATATCCTCAAACTGAATATCTCCTGCAGAAAACATTCTATTTTTATAATCGTATAAATTCAATTGCTCGGCCTCTTTAGCGCTAGCTATAACTCCATTTGATTGATAGCCATAGAAAGAAAAGGGAGACTGTCCTACTTGATGAATGCGAACAATATCATCTTCCTGCTGTAACAATATAGGGTCTACGCTCAAAAGTTTCTTCACCGTGCTGTTTAATGTGGATAGGTTACCGCCAAGCGTAAAGGACCAGTCTTTTTTATCAACAAAAGCGAAATTCACGTCTACTTCCAAACCATGATTGTCGATTTGTCCGCCATTTAAGAATATCTTATCGATCCCAGCTATCGGCGATACTGAAAACGCATTCAAAAGATGGCTAGCTCTGTTGTAATAATAACCTGTATTCACGTTTAAACGTTGGTTGAATCCAGAAAAGATCAGATTGCCCTGCAGGTTTTGATTATCTTCCCATCTAATTTTATTGTTGGGAATATTCCCAACGACAATTCCAGCAAGTTGTCGATATAATTGACTGCTGTAATACGATTGTCCAATCTTCGATGAAAAACGGCTATTTCCGGTTTTTGCATAACCGAATTTCAAAATTAGCTTATTAAGCGATTCACGTTCCTTGAGAAAAGACATGTTAGATAGCAAAATGGATAAGTCCGCAGCTGGGAAAAACTCAAACCTTCCGACATTTGAGCCTGTAACTGAAGTGCCATCAACACTAAGATTGACATCTAATTTCAACAAGCTACGCCAATTGTAATTAAGGAAACCATACATATTCATCCAATTCCAGTCTTCATCGTATCCCCAAAACTTACGTCCAGCGTTACTTATGTAATTCAGTGTGCGGTAAAAATCGGAACTCGTATTCCTCCCCGCACCAGCATCGTATTCCTGGCTGTTCAGAAGTCCCTGTATACCGGCACCTGCTTCCCATTGATCCTTGCCATACTGCCTGGAATAACTTCCATAAAAATTCCATGAGATATTAGACGATTTGCCCGCACCAGACCGCGCAGTATTTAAGGCCATGCCATTTTCCAAAGGCACAATAGTTCCGCTGGACAGTCCCGGTACAAAGGTTGTCTGTCTGCTATAATTTGTATAGAATCCGAGCAAGGCATTAAATTGGAGACTTTTTGTAGCGCTATAACGTAAATTAGCCTGTGCAAAAACATCGTAGATATCTGATGTAAAATCGCCGGTTTGCAAAAGAGCTATCGGATTCGATACGCCAAATTGCCGAACACCATCCAAATCGTTCAATACGTTATTGTCTTTATCTTTTGTATAGGGACTAAGAATAGGTGCTCTATACATCGCAGCCAGCATGGGATTAGTCGCTTTTAGCATACCCTGTTCCTGCAATCTTCCGGTACTATAGGTCAACGCCATCATCGCATTCAAATCGAATTTTTGTCCTAAAGCGATGGTTGAATTCAAGCGGGTGCTATATCGAGTGTTACTCGTATAATCCAAAACACCCTGCTGATTCAATACGCCGAGTGAGAGATCGTATTTTGCGATAGCATCTCCTCCTTTGATCCTTATTAAATGGTGATCTGTCACAAAAGCATTTCTATAAATCTGATCTTGCCAATCTGTTTTATTGTTGTACAGATAATTATAATAATAATTCGGATCATCTTTCAGGAAAGGAAATTGTGTTAAAAGTTCCCCCATATCATTGTAGTTGGTCATGCCCACTGCGCCAAGATAACTTTTATACTGACTATCATTCAATAACGGGAGCCTTCTGAATTGGTGGCTGATACCAAAATTACCATGGTATTCGATGACCGTTTCCATATCATCTGATGCTGAGGTTTCCAATTTTAACACGCCATTGGATCCCAACGATCCATAACGAGCCGTTTCAGCTCCTTTTAAAAACCGAATACTTTTTATGTCCTGAAGATTAAATGGGGCGAAAATACTCCGCGAATATCCACCGATAATCGGAGAATTATCCATATCTGGAAAAAAGGGAACCTCATCGACCACAATTAATGGGTTATTGTTTGCTTCAAACGACCGAATTCCTCTAAAATTTAACGCACCACCTTCTGAGGGCATCCCACTTTTGTTGGTAACACGCAAACCTGCAATTTGCCCTGTGAGTACTTGTTCAACTGTAGTCGCGCCTTTAGGGTAATCATTAGCTGTCAAAATCCTTGAATTGGCCGATGAGAAAGATCCTGAAACTACATTTTCATAATGTTCCCGTCCCTCCGAAACCAAGGTTATTTCAATCTGGCTCCGTCCTAACAGCTCAATTCTTGATTCAAAAAAACCAGGACTCCAAACTCGGATTACCGGTGCTTCTTCAATTATTTTATCTAACGAAAACGTCCCATCCCCCTTTGTCTTGGTCGTAAGTGTAGAATTCAAAATGGTAATGACAGCTCCCTCAATCGGAGTTTTATCATATGAATTCACGACTTTCCCTTGGATACTATGTTGCGCATAGCTATTCACACAGAATATGGAGAATGACAAGGTGATGGACAGTTTCCAAATAAGTTTCTTTTTTCTAAACATGAGATCCGTAAATTTCATCTGATTAATAATTATTTACTGTTGGGATCAATGCCCAATGATATAGCTCTATATTTTCTACAGTCCCTTTTCCTAATCCGGCGAATTCAACTTTTATTTTAAAAGATCGGATTTTATCACCTTCGATAACAAGAGGGCCAACCAATCCGCCCCAGCCATTATATTTCGTACCAGGTACGGTATTTGTGGCACGATCGTAATTCCATGGCGTAGCTGGTTCTACATTCAATGATTTAGCGATAAGTTTGCCGTCCACATAGATATTGACAAAGGGATGATTCTTCGCTAAGAACCCCATATATAGATTATATTCTCCCGGAGGCACCTCCACCACTTTATATCCTGTGGAACCGTCTGGTTTCCGCTCCAGCATAATCGGGGTAAAATCGATAGAAGCGGGTAGATTATCTGAGATATTGCCTCTAAGCAATAATGTTCTATAGGTTAACTCAATACCCAATGTCGGAAAAGATACTTTGTCCCGATCTTTTGGTTCTATACCAGTCACATTTGCTAAAGTAAATAGATCTGGCTTTTCATGCTCAGGCACATATTCATAATAATGAAACAACTGTTTTATCATTCGAATATGAACATTATTGGGAATCTTTAATTTGGTAACATTAAAAATTCGGCCATTGCTCATCCGTTTATATTGAGGATCCACAAGTTGCACTGTTGGCTTCCATACTCGATTAAATGCCGATGTGAGATCCTTCGTACCATAATTATCAATGATTTCATTATAAAAAATTGCCTCTTTGATCCAACTATAGGCGATTAATGAATCTTCTTTCAAAAATTGTTTCCCAAATTGATCATAGAGACGTTTTAAGTCGTCAAAACAGTTTTTAATAACCTGATTACTTGGTAAAAACATCGTAACATTTGCAAATTCCGAGCGAATATTTGCCTTTTCAAAAATTGGATTCGTAATGGTAAATACAGAATCGTATAGCGTATTTCCCGTAGGGTCAACACCAATTGGGATACTATTTGACAAATCGAAAATAGTATCATTCATCGCAAGAACACTATCTCTGATGATAGAATAATCGCTTCCAAGTCCACGGAGATAATCATAGATGCTAACATCAGGGGTTAACAATTGGTCAATTTCATGGACCACTCCATTTTTACAAAATTGATTTGCTTTTGTTAGCGCTGCGTCACCAACGTGCAGCTGATCATCCTTACGGGAAACCATCAGGTACTTTCCATTTAACGTAATTAGTTTTAAACCATCTTTGAGCTTTCCGCTATCATATTTTAGATTATTGATATGATATTTTAGAATCGAAGCTTTATTTTCTGTAGATGCTTCCAAGACTGCCATCTGATCGTTAGGTACGGCCCAGATGGTTAATTCTTGATCCCGTGACAACTCTTCTGCAATCCCATATTCTTCCAGCTTAGAGACGAATAGGCTATATTGTGGTTGAGTTTTCAGATAAGCTAATAAATCTAGATCGGAAACGGTTCCCTGATCCTCATAATGATCATTCCAATTTTTTTTACACCCTGTTGCCACAACCAGCATCAACAGGAGAATTCCTACAATATTTTTCATCTGTATATAATTAGATCTCATTTAATTCGGTCAATTAATCGGTTCAAATTGGATATAATCCAACGTCAGCAATTTACCATCCAGGGACAATATGCGAAGGGTATGGTTAGTTGTTTCAGTAAATTCAACGGTTCCTAAATCCTGTGACATGATCTTGTCTGAGCTCGTATTGGACATAACCAATCGCGGATAAATCATTTCGTTGTCTAACACAAAGGCACAGATACCTGTATTTGAAGCATATTTTGTGCTCGGCCATGTCAACTTCACTTTATATTTTCCTTTTACAATCGTCGGGCTTTGCATCTGAATCCAGCCTGATTCTCCCAACTCCACGCGTAAATGATCATAATTCAGTGTTCCAGTATACCAAACACCATCCGCACTCCTGTTATTACGATAAATCAGGACATTTAACTTTGTCTCTGGTTGCGCCTGCCATAGAATGCTCTTTAGATCAGCCGCAACAAAGGTCTTATTGTATTGCGCACCTAAGCTTGGATTTCTGTATTGTGTAACATTGGCAGCGATATCGGGGTAATCTGTAAATTCCCAGACCACTTTAACCTGCTCAGGAACAAAAATTGGCATCCAACTGTCAACCTCATGGATTACCCCATTCTTACACGGGATATTAATCTCATTGAACTGAATAGCGCTACCAGCATCTCCAGTCGCATTGATAACCAAGCCGTCCCCACCTTCACTAATTTTGATCAACTCGTATTGTGCCATTGTCTCCAAATTCATTTTCGTTGCTCCAGCAGGGAATGTTCCTAAGTCGGCAAACGAGCGTTGTTGCGCTAATAAATGGTAAGCCATATAACGGTTGGCAGGATTCTCTGGCGATTTTAGATCCGAACCCGATGCGCCCAGTTTATTTAATAACTCCGCCAACGTATAGATACCTTCTTTCAGATAAACATCGTCACTTACGGCAAACGCGGTATATCTGAATCGCTGTTGAATTGGTTTTCCATCCGGATCCGTCCCTGTGGTATACACCGTATTTAATCGCTCGTCATATCCTGTCGCTGTTGCCAAACCATAAAATATGCTATACTTACCATCCTTCAAGCGATCCAATATAGTCGCTGTCAACGGTTCCAAGACATCGTCAATACCATGGATAATACCATTGATCACTTTCACATCAAAAGCATTAAATCTAGACACTCCGTTCAAATAGATCTGATCCAATCCGCCTTCTTTAAATTCAACGAACAGATTATCGTCAGTAGCATTTAAGTCTGATATTGCACCACTTTGAAACTGACCAAGATCAATTGAAACATTGGGGATAAGATGATAGCGTACTAAATAATTAGCATCTTCTTTTGTCATTTGATCTACCGAAGTCAGCTTCATTTTTTTTAGATATCGTTCGACACCTTCATTAACCGGAGCAAAGAGCGTATATATGGTATTAATATTTAATGTATTGTATAAATCTGCTTTTTCGAGGACTTTCACCCATAAATCATATTTTTCGGGTTGATTTTTGAGGTATACAGCCATCGGCAAATCTTCGTAGGCCGAATAGGTATTATTTTCAAAATCATCCTTACACGCGGTAAGTATGATCGAAAATAATCCAATAAAAAGCAGCACAATTTTAGAAAGAGGAATAAGATTCTTTTTCATTTTTGCATTAATTTAGGTTTTCATAATACGGGTTCTGCACGAGCAATTTATTATACTTTAATTCATCGGCATGAATCGGCAAGTAGTGTGCATTTTCATTGAGCAATAAGGATCTAATGACGGGGGTCGAAGCACCCGATACCCCCAATAACACTTGTTCGATCAAATATTCCTTATATTTATATTGATCTCTTTGTGCTACGCGTAATAAATCAAACCAGCGCTTTCCTTCCCCGACAAACTCGCGCGCCCGCTCCTCCATTAAGACTTTCAGTAGATCCAATTCAGTACTTCCGGCCTCCAATGGCCTGGATATAGCTGCCCGGGAACGAATTGCCGTTATCAATTCCACCGCCTGCGGATAGTAGCTTTCTCCTTTCATGATTAATGCTTCGGCTTTCATCAGGTAAATATCCGCTATCCTGTAGATGATCCAGTTTTGATCACTATAGGGTCTAGGGATTGTTGTATTTCCCTCTGCCCCTAAATATTTCCAAAGCTTGTAGCCAATCGTTTCATAAGACGCCCCTACACCGCGGATATCTTCGGCATTTTCTATAAAAAGAGATACACAGTAGTTGGATATGATCCAATTATAGTTTGACCCGAATATCTCCATCAATTTATTTGTTTGGTTCTTGGAATAATCAAATTGGACTTCAAAAATTCCTTCGTTGGAATTGCCCGGATTAAAAATACTGAACCAGTTGTTTTTGTTATTAACAGTTCCTTGTATAAGTCCATATTTGCCCGATTGCAATATTGCATTACATGAAATAATCGCTTCATCGTATTTGCCCAACCACAGATAGACGTCTGCCAATAAAGCCTGTATAGCCCATTTTGTCGAGCGCCCTTTGGTTTCCCAAACGGTAGGCCAGATCTCCTTGCCATTGGTTGCGGCGACCGTTAGATCTTGAATAATTTGTTCAAAAAGCTGGGCTTTGGACGATTTTGGCAATTCGTAAGCCTGCTGATCGTCCATATAGGGTTCTAGGATCAATGGCGCCTCTCCAAAGCTCCTGACGATATAAAAATAACTGAGCGCTCTCAGAAAATAAGCTTCAGATAAAAATGACGCCATCGTGGCTTGGTTAAACGAAGGATCTTTTTCTACCACAGCAGGCGCATATTTTATCACCATATTCGCGTAATTAATGATTTGATAGAATTCACCCCATTTTGCATAACTGTTTGTCGGTAGAAGGGAGAAGTTTTTTAACCGTGAGAGATCGACGTCGACATAGCCTCCTAAGCTCAATGTATTTCCCCGACCTTCACCCCATACTAACATAGTTTTAACAGCGCCTTGCAATTTGACATAAGCCGCACCTAATACGGCTTCGACTTCAGCCTTATTGGTCCAATAAGCATCACTGACCTGTTCGTTCTGTGGTTTAAGATCAAGCCATTTTTGACAAGATGTTGCTGGCAAGAGTAGACACAACAACATTATTTTATATATTATTTTCATACGCTTACTTTTTAAAAATTTACATTTACCCCCAAAGCGAAACGTCTTGGACGGGGCGTGCTTGCATTATCCTGGCTTAACATATAGATATTACTTGATAGGGAAACTTCTGGATCTTGTCCGGAATAATTGGTCCATGTAAATACATCCTGAACTGTGGTAAATATTTCACACCGTGTCAACCCCCACCGCTCTATTACTTTTTTAGGAAGCGCATATTTTAAAGAGATCATTTTTAATCTCACAAAAGACGCGTCTTCTACAAAGCGGTCCGATCCCAGGTAATTATAACCTTCACCGTATAGCGCTCTCGGTATATCGGTAACATCTCCCTCCTGGCGCCATCGTCCAAGTACTGCAGTACTTTGGTTAGCTGTACCATACATATTCTCCGTATTGATCCGTACCTGATTGACTACTTTTTGGCCAAATCTACCGTGCAAAAAAGTACTTAGCGCAAAAGCTTTGTAACGCAGGTTTATCCCGCCCCCCATTGTAAATAAGGGCATTGCATTTCCTAAATAAACAATGTCATATTGATTAATCACACCATTCCCGTCGATATCCTGGTATTCCNNGGCCGGCAAATACCCGCCTGTTGCCATTTACCATAAATACGGGCTGTCCCTGTAAATCATGAATGACCTGACCATCTAAATCTTTTGCATAGGTATCTTGTTCGTTCTGATATACACCGAGATAATGGTAACCATAAAATGAGCCAACAGGATTTCCTTCAATAATTTTATGGGCGTATTTACCGTTTCCGAAGTTGTAGTTCTCAAATTGCATATTATCTGGAAGTACAATAACTTCATTTCTATTGCGTGATACATTCGCATTAATGGAGAGACCAAAATCTTTGGAGCGGATAGCCTCGGCATTGAAAATCAATTCCCAACCTTTATTGGCTAATTTCCCTGAATTGTAATACCTCATTTTACCAAAGCCCGTGGATGAAGGTAATGTCACGTCCTTTTGTAGGAGGTCCGTTGTAACCCGATTATATAGCTCACCCGTAAATTGAAGTCTATTTTTAAAGAAAGAGAGATCGACACCAAAATCAGTTTGAGTTATCGTCTCCCATTTAAGATTATCCAATTGAATGGATACTGGTCCCACAGCAGTCATATCAATATAACCTGGAGTGATCGGCTGAAACGTGCCCAAATAAGTGAAAGCGCCCGAAGGGGCATTTCCACTTTTCCCCCAACTAAAGCGAAGTTTCGCGGTACTGACAAGACCTAGTTTTTTAATAAATTCTTCGTCACCGAGATGCCAGGCAGCGCCAATTGAGGGAAACCCTTTCCAGCGATGTTGTGCCGAGAGACTGGAGTTGGCCTCCCAACGGTATGTACCACTGACGATATAACGATCCTTATATGCGTAATGCAAACTGGAAATCGCACCGATATTCCGTGTTTTAGAATTTCCCGACCCCATATTCACGACGGCGCCGCCGGCGGTTGGATCACTTAAAGATGATGATGCGTTTCCTGATGTCTCACTGGCATAGCTAAACTTTCGTGCTTCATTTGTCTGCAATAAGCCCGTAGCAACAATGCTATGCTCTTTTATCTTTTTATTGAATATAAATTTATTCTCGGTGTTTAGGTATAACTCATCTGACAGCATATCCGATCCCCTATTGAAGAACGGATCGGTCCAGATAACTCCGGTAACAGCCTGCGGCAAATATTTTCGATTTTTCGTTGACCTGGTATCAAATCCAACTGTACCAATATATTGAAGCGCTGGAATAATATTATAGATCCCTCGAAAGACGACTCTTGCCTGCTCGCCGACAGTATTATTGATTGATTCATTCACCATGGCTACCGGATTGAACATTTGGTTATCTCCAAATGAACCCTGAAAGTTTATCCTAGGCGTAAAATATTGATCTGTATATTGGCCATCCTCCCCCATGACGTAAGGACTCATATTTGGCATTTTCGTCATTGCCATACCTCTTGGCGTACTTACATCTTCACCCGTCCAAAAATTCTTCCGATCGCTAATGGAATAGGACATGTCGGCATTGATATTAAATTTATTGGAAAATTTATAATTGAGGCTCAACAGTGAATTATAACGATTCAGCTTGGTCCCTTTGGTTGTTCCGACATCATTTAAGAAGCCGAGTGACAGCCTATAGGTAGCTTTATCTCCTCCGCCACTAATCGAAAGCGAATTATCTTCGAAATGTCCCACCTGGGTTACCTGGTCAAGCCAATTGGTATTTTGATTATACTCATTAAAATAAACCCATGACGGATCATATTTGATTTCGTTAGTATTATAGAGTAAGTTGAGGTAGGGTAGTGCGGCACTATATCCGAGGTCATTCACTGAATTCCAAACGGCGTCTTGCACCATCGCAACATACTGCCCTCCATTTAACATAGGAATGGTTTCTGCTTCGCGCTTAACATCCAATTTGCTGGACAATGCAAATTGGGTTTTACCTTTCCGCCCTTTTTTAGTCGTAAAGAGTAAGACACCATTTGCTCCTTTGGATCCCCAAATAGCAGTGGCCGCTGCGTCCTTCAGCACCTCAATTGACTCAATATCGTTAGGAGAAATATTGACCAAACCGCCAAAATCCTCGTCATTTGCAGTAGAGAAGTTGAAATCACTGCCTATGGATGTTGGATAGGGAACTCCATCAACCACAATCAACGGTTCGGAATTACCATTCAATGAAGATGTACCCCTAATACGTATTGAACTTCTTGCTCCAGGATCTGCACTGGATACGATATCAACGTTGGCTAGCCTACCTTGTAACCCGCTTTCAATAGATGCAAAAGGTAAAGCTTCCAATTCCTTCATATCAAAGCGTTCCGTCGCCGAAACCTGATTACGGTAGCTGATCCCCATATTGTTTTTAGTATTGGCTTTCTCTTTCGTAATCACTACTTCGTCCATCACCCGATCATCTTTAACGAGTTTGATGATCACACTGCCTTGTCCCTTAAATGGTATTTTTGTTGTTTTGTAACCGATACAGGCAACGACAATAGTCAGCCCTTCACCGGAGGGGACGGCGATGGTGAATTGGCCTAAATTATCTGTTGAAGCGCCCATCAGACTCCGATTATCCTTGTTTTCGATATAAACGGAAGCCCCTGCCAAAGGCGCGTTTTGCACACTTTGAACACTACCTGTCAAGACTTTTGCCCGTTGCCCAAAAACGGGTAGCACAAAAGCAATGCAGGTAATCATTAAAAATATATTTAGCTTCATGAATTTTAGTTTATGGTAATGAAATCAATGCGAATGAAATCATGCCTATGGCTTTAAAAGTTTATTAATATGATAGACAGCCCCATCATTAAATACTTGTGGCAGATATTCTACGATCGGAATGCTCGTCCCATCCGAATCTTTCAGGCGCAAGTTTGTCCCCTGATCCACTAAGGTAAGCTGCCGATAAACGTTATAACCTGTTCTTCGTGTCGTATTCCAGGTTCCTTGGATGCCAAAACCCGGAAAAGGATAATCGCCAAGAGAATTGTCAGCAATAGAAACAAAATAGGATTTGAGATATTCCGTCAGGGCTGTTTTATCTGTTGGAATGAGACCTGCTGCGATACCTGACAAAACGGTAGCGTTGTCTGGTGCGAACAGTATAAAGCGATTACCAAAAAGAAAGGAAAGCGAACTACCTGCATCAATCATACCTGCTTTCGCCAATAACTTCGAGAATTCTGCGTATTTATTTAGGGGGTTGCTACTGGCTTCAGCGCCGATCAACGTAAACTTGATCGTTCGCGTTTCTCCCAACAAAGTTTGAGCTGCTTCGAAACTCTTTCCATTATACCAATTTCCCGCGATTGGCATCACGGATACTGCCTCATTGCTATTATAGGTAGCTGTCGAATACATGCTTCCATCTTTCGTAAATATATAGTTATATGGATTTCGGGTCCGGTACACTTTGGTACCCGCCAAATTGGTGATATCATCATACACAATATGGTCGGAAACAAACAGTTCCTGTTGACGTTGCGACATGGCTACTTTAACGCCATCGTTATTTTGAATCTGCACCTCTTCATCTCCAAAGATCAAAGGACTACCTTCATTCCAGAAGATATAGCTATCGCCATAAAGTGTATTTAGAATTTCTTCATCGGACGGAATCAGCAGCGTGTAACGTATATCTCTACTCGACAACGTTTTATACATGCCAGAGTTATACAGCATATACATAAAAATTTTATATTTCGGATTGACCATCACCGGTCCCGTTACACTATTAAAAGCTTCGGGAATTAAGACTTTATTTAAACCATAAAATGTTCCATTGGAGGCGATTGCTTTATCTCCCACATCCGATTGTGTATTGAAAACGATGGGAATTCCATCTACTGTTTTGATATCCGGATTCTTCCCGATCTCTGAAGGGAAGACAATATTGCCGGTGTACACATGGTTTCGTAGCATCATGGCCAAAGGCAACATGTCTACATCTTTTATCGAAGGGGAATAGGGTTTAAAGTATTGATTAAAAAAAGCGGACAACGCTTGATTGTTGGGCGCAAATACATTAAAAGCTTTATAAGAGAGATCTCCAAGATTAGCATAGTCTGGAATACCTGATTCACCGTTATAAGACCATTCTGAAGCAATTGCAGGCAGTGCTCCATAGTTAACTAAAAATAAGGAATCTCCCGCCGTCGCATAATTTAAACTCGCTTGTTCATCATACGTAAAATTTCGAAAACGATCATAAACGGACAAAAAATCCTTATAGGTTGTGCTATGAGCCAATCGCTCATAAACTGTTGGCAATGGTGCTATGACCTGATCGACCACATAAACATAACCGTTATCCGCAGGAATATCATATTCCGTAATTCCTGCATTAGAGACGTTGAAACCATTTTCTCCGGTCCAACTTTCTGGTCCAAAAAAATATTCATAATTCTGCTTCGCATCAATTCCTTTCGTTTGAAAATGTGTCGTAGAAAGAATCGGTACAAACCTGTCCTTATGATATACTTTTTTCAACTTTCCATCTGTTACGTCAATTTCTTCACTGATAGAATCCTGACTCCTGGTACGATGCTTGTAATACAATCCAGCAAAGGCTGGTTGCACATTTTGGCTCCCTTGTGGTTGATAGTTCATCAGTCGATTTTTATCATAGGAATAATAAATAAGATGGTACCCGATAATCTTTTTCAGTTCATTGACAGGAATCTGTTCTATCGAGGTCAGGTTTCTGTTTTTCAAATAGTTTAAAAACACTTGGTCGTTGGGCGCGAAAACCGACACAATTGTCTTGCCATTCAATATTTCTTTAAAACCTGCACGTTCGACTCCACTTAAGAAAATGGAGAATTCTTTCCGGTTGTGCAAAACCTCCCACACGTTGCCTTTCAGCCAATCTGGTCTCTCATAATGCGATACAAGTTCCTTCTTAGAACAGGAATACATACAAGCTAAAAAGACACCAATAACATAGATGAATAGTCTTTTCATAAAAAATTTAAATACGCCAATTTGTTATACTGGCATTGGTTTATAATTGGGGTTTGATTATAGCTAGATAAACTATCTTATTTTTGGGCTAATAGGATCAAATAAGCTTCAATATTTAAATAGCCCTTGAACAAAGGATGCTTACTTGACTGCAAGGCATCAGCACTATTATTTGTGTCAAGCTTTAACTTTACTTCCCATTCGTCAGGTATTCCATCTCCATCCGAATCCATCGGTAGATCGGCAGATTCAAATCTGCCCAACCCGCCATTGTCCAAAGGAAGATCCGACTCGCGATAGGTATAAAATCCGAGTGTGCCTTTGCTCTGTAATTCCTGAATTAAAAAAGCATCAACCTGATCTCTTTGGGGCAAGGTGGCACCGACATTATCAATCAGGTAGGCATACGCTTTTTTAGCGCTCATTTTGGGCCTCAAGGTGGGGTAGGTCTCGTAGAAGTCGGCTGTTTTAAAATTATCTGCAGCTAGCCCCGGGTACCAGGCCGCTGTAGCTTCGATTAATTCTCCGTCCAGCTTTCCGTTCTGATTATTATCAAAATAATTTCCCGACTGATAGAGATTAAAGTTGACGTTTCCTCTAGAAAATGGGGTTCCTTTTGTCTTTGGGGTTGACGGACCGCCCACAAAATAATTATTTAAGATGGTCACATTAGACTCTCCGGAGGATTCACCACCAAGAATGTAAGCATCTGCAGATATGGCATGATCGGGATAGGTTGTATTGGCATTGCCAAAGTTATAAACTACATTATTGACAAATTCATTAATGCCTTTCACTTTCGGATTTCTGGTCTTGTTGCTATGATAAAGTGATTTGATAATAGATATCTTCCCTCCAGTCTGTATCAAGCCGCCGGCAGAGTGATTATGACGATGTAGCCCCTGCCCAATGATTGAATTCTGGATGGTAATACTATCTGGCTCGTTACCTTTGTTATCCCAGTTTATGGAGAACACCTCATCCAGTCCCCAGGTAAAAGACATATGGTCGAGCATGATATTTTTTCCGTTGGCAATACCGGATGCATCATCACTTTTCCCGGCCCCGGCATTTGCGCCGAGCCTGATCCTAACGAAGCGTGCAATCGTCCCATTTGAGCCAGAAAAAGAAACTTTCCTTCCATATAGGACCACACCATCGCCTGGCGCCGTATGTCCGGCGATGGTGGTGTTTGCGGCAACGGCTAGATTAGATTTTAATTTAATGATACCGGATACATTGAACAATACAAAACGCCCAGGCTTGCTTACCGCATCGCGAAACGAGCCTGGACCGCTGTCATCCAGATTTGTTACAAAATAGACACTTGGTGTTGCTGCTCCCCTGGCCCCGGCAGCAAAACGGCCAAAGCCTTCTGCCCCAGGAAAAGCGAGTAGCCTTCCGCCGTCAGTTGTAGCATTATTTTCAGCCCATTCAATCCATTCCAATCTGGAAACAAGTGCATCTTTGGAACAAGAAAGAAGAATCATAGCCAAAGCGCCAAAAGAAAATAGACACTGTCTTTTCATAATGATGAGATTTTCAAGCCAACCAGTGCTGGCTTTAGGGTTTATAATTGTTATATATTGGTTTACACAATATTACACAATGCAACCGGTTTCATCATCCTGCACTGTACTGTTGTATGTCAAAAAGACACCACGGTATCTTTGTCTTTCCTTTGGTTTGTAGACCAACCTTTTGTAAAAAACAAGGCTACCCAAAGAGTTGGATAGCCACGAGTCTATTTTTTCGCAAGTTTATATATTTCAGTGCCTGCCAAGAGAAGGCAACCAAGCCCATAATCCTCAAAATCCGGTACTTTGTCAACAGTGACCGGTTGTCCATCCTTCGGCTCTTTTCCTGTGGATTGCACGTACCCTAAAAAACCATTTGGTTGTAATGATTCCTTTGAGATTGC
The DNA here is from genome assembly GCF_002484085.1 of Sphingobacterium sp. UBA7625. Classification (NCBI taxonomy): domain Bacteria; kingdom Pseudomonadati; phylum Bacteroidota; class Sphingobacteriia; order Sphingobacteriales; family Sphingobacteriaceae; genus Sphingobacterium; species Sphingobacterium sp. UBA7625. Next base: position 638,626 of record NZ_DLJD01000051.1, on the reverse strand, counting down.
ATTCCAACCTTTTGCTACTGCTGGCAAAAAGTCCGTTTTTGCTAGATGCCCATTATTTATCCCCCAGGTCATTCCATACACAAATAATGCCGTACCTGAAGTTTCTTTTCCGCCAAAATGATTTGGGTCATGCAAACTTACATTCCAAAAACCATCAGTTCTTTGCAAGGGGAGCAATGCTTTCGCTAATTTTTGGAAATCATCCAGATATTCCATGTAATGTGTATCTGTCTTAGGTAGTTCCTGAAGCACCAAAGCCAAAGCTGCGAGGACCCAGCCATTTCCGCGTGCCCAATAACAGTCTTCACCATTAGGTTCGGCATAGGGCGGTATAAAATCCTTATCGCGCCACCACAGGTTATCTTTCGGATTAAAGAGACCATGTCCTCCTTCCTGATATTTAATATGACTGTACATCTTATACATATAGTCAAAATATTTGGTATCGTTTAACGTTACGCCCAGTTTGACAAAGATCGGCATCGCCATTTGGATCGCATCTATCCAGGTCCAGTCATCATATCGCCCACTGTTAATGACAGCATCTATATTTGCTTTGATCGCTGCCAAACGTTCAGGTTTGGGATCAATACGATATAAATCAATATAGGTCATTCCACAGTTTTGATTGTCTGCATGTCGCGTATACACTTCACCGCGGACGGGTTTCCACTGATGCTTTTCGGCCCATTCTACCGCATAATCATAATAGCGTTTTTGATTATCGATTTTATAAAATGCCATCAGTCCTTCATAGTACACACCGCGGGTCCAGATATTGGCTGGCCTTTCCTTATTTGTAATGATGGTTTTGACCGGATCTGGCCATTTCTTCATAAAATAGTCATTAGCAGAACGCAACTCACGGACGATCGTAGACTTAGCTGGTAAATCCTGGGCAATCGTCACTCCTGTTCCACAGCCCAAAAGCAGTAGTAATAATATTTTCTTCATCATATATTAAGGCATCTTTTTAAATCCTTCTTTTTTTATAACCCAGGAGCCGTCTTTCGGAAAGCCTGGTAAATCACCTGTGGATGCATCCCAACCTTCCAGCATCATCGCCACGGTCGTCAATACCCCTCCATTGCCCGGCAAATAGATCCGAAGGCGTCCATCCTGATAATTATGCCCATTTTTGAGGTAAGTATTGGTTTGGATATTCATAAATAATGCATCCAGCGCCTTATTAGGAAGATTCAGACGAGCAGCATTCATAGCCGTCATGGGGAAATCCCATCCCCAAGTTTTTTCCCAATGCCATTTCTCCAAAACGACATCCAATGTATTTTTCATCACCTCTTTATTTAGCTTAGGTGATTCGGGCACCATTCCCAATGCCCCTAATACTGCAGGATGATCAGTCATCCATCGATCAAAAGTATAGGAGTCAGGAGCAGTTTCAGTCGCCAGGTATACTTTATCCTTTATTGGTAAGGGAGCCAATTTTTCAATAACCTGATCCCATTTTGCCACCCTGGGTTCGCCCAGACGTTCCTTCCATTCTTGGGCGATGCGAAGTGCCCAATCCCAATAAGCGACCTCGTAAGTAGGATTCATTGTTTCAGAAGCTTTAAAAACTTCTTGAGCCGGGATGACACCTTTACCGACATTATATCGACCAGTAGTCTTATCGTAATGTGCAAAGTCAGCCATAAAATCAGCTGTTGCGAAAACCAGATCCTTGTATTTCTTTAAGACAGCCAAGTTCTTTTTATCCCTGTATGCCAATTCCGTCATATAGATAATATGTGGCTGCTGCCAAACTAAAAATGCTGCTACAGATGACGGGCTTTCATTGCCTTCGTTGTCAGACATCTTAATCCACCGCACTCCTTGATAGCCTTGCCTTTTCGCTAGTTCTCTGGCTTTTTCAAAAGTCCGAAAATAATAGTCAAGTGTTTTTTCCATAATCTCAGGGCGCCCCCAGAGTGCGAAATGGACGGCATGCCACCAATGCATTTCTGTGTGCGGCTTACCATACCAACTGTTAAAGGTGAGTCCTGTCTCTTGTGGTGGGTTACTTCCACCACATTGGACTTTTGTCAAATATTGGGAAAGCACTACCCGCCTTTCTAATTCATTGGCCCGAGGGTCTGTGCTTCCCGCAAAGTCAACCGCTGCACCGCTTTCCCAAAAATGTTTCCAGGATGCTGTACTTTCACGTGCTGCATCCGCATAGCTATGGCCATCATGATCAAATTTATCTGTGGCAGCGAATGCAAATGAAAAATCAAATTCCTGGAGTCCCGCTGCTGGTTGGTACACGAAATAGTGCGGATCTGTATTTTTTATCGTTCCTTGGGAATAATCCAGTTTCGTAAAATAATCTGTTCCCTGCAGCTGATGATTGATAACCGCAGATCTTGTCGATTCAGCTACAATCGACGTGCTATGGCTGTCTATTTGACCATAATGGGTACCTTCATCCAAAAATTTCCCACTTGGATAAGGATAGTGTACAAATACCTTAAGTCTTTGCGCTGCGATCAATGGGGAAACGACATGGACAGCTATCCGATCACTTCCTTGATGCGACGCTGTTTTCACAACAACTGGCTCACCCTCAACACGAAACTCACTCGTAATAATACCCGTCCAAAGATCTAATTCTTGTCGAATGCCCTCAATATCTTTTACAGTCGCCCGCTGCCCATTTTTCAGATAAAGCTCCAAACCAACATTGCCCAGCTGTAAACGATGCTTACTCTCTCTAAAATAATTTACCGCCCGGACGTTGCGCTCGGGCTCTTTCAACTGAATACTATACTTCGCATCTCGTCCTTCATTGTTAAAATCATAGGACTTCAATGTTTCTTCGAATGTATAATTTTCTGTATTGGGAAATGAGTCCCAGCCCCATTCAGATTGTGTTCCTAATGATACCCCATTTTTATAGTATACAGGGAATGTCTGCATACCCGTAGCATCAACGGTGTAGGCGAAGGTACCATTCCCTACCGTGAGCGAGGCTAATGTATCCATGGTTTGGTTAAATACATTATGTCTTTTGACGACGCTTTGACGATTAATTTTTGTTCCTTGTTGTGCTTTGATCAACATCGGAAAAAATACGCTTGCAAGGCTTATGAAAATAACGCAAAATTTCTTTTTCATCCGTATAAATTAGTTATAAGTATTGATTTCATCTACCGCATCAAAGTGAGGCTTATCAGACCAATGACCGCATCATTTGCCACGGCTATCAGCTCTATCGATTGCAGCGTCTTTTTCACATTTAGGGGTAGATCCAATAAGGTGGCAGCTCCCCCCTCAATGGCACGGTTGCTATACCCTTTGATATCGGTATAGTGGTGCCAGCTTCCCCCTTTATAAAGTGCTCCTGATTGCAAACTGATTCGATAAGGAACTCGCTCATCCGGGATTTCAAAGGCATAGTTATCATCCAGATAGTCTTGTTCTATCGGCCACCAATTGATGGGGTTGACCAGATCAAGCGTATCGGAAGTTCCATCTTTGTAATTGACCTTAATCTTAGCGTTTACAAATTGGGATTGCATGGGATTTGTAGAACCGGCGACCAGAAGATACATTTTGTTGGCCTGACCTTCCAAAGGTATCGTGACACTTGTTGGATAGTTGTCCCATTGGCTGACAAAGACCACGTTTTTGGTATCACTGTTTATCTTGAACGGTATACCTAAGTATTTTAAACTATCCTGCTTGTTTCGTTCCATGATTCCTGAATCATCGATATTCGCCATAGTCAACGGATAACACCAGTTGCCTATTCCTTGCCAAGGGAGCTGCAGGGTAGGACCTTCTGGCCTCGGCAAAAGATATTGCTGTTGAAAGATGTCCGTCAAACGTGCATTGTAATAGTTTGATAAGTTTTGTTTCTGAAAACTTGGGTTATCATGTATAGTCCAATCCACATAATCGATCTTTTGACGATAATTTTCCCCGTTCAGATAAAGACTATTTGTTCCTTTCGAAAAGATAGTGATGGGAAGCGCAAGTTCTTTTATCTCTTTGGATTTTAAGTTTAAGGTCGTCTGAAAATTGCTATGCTCAATCTTTAGGTATTGCGGCTGACCTGAACGGTTTTCCACGACTAGCTCATAATTCGCCTGTTTTTTTACAATTGTTGCTTTTAACGGCGGTAATAAACGCATATCGACCGCTTGCCACCAAACCATATCATCTTGCTGGAGCTTCACAAAGAAAGTTCCTACACGCTCTTGCTGGACAAAAGAGAATTTGTCATCCGCTCGCTTTTGGATCATCCCCTGTGGGTCATAACAATCCAATAATGTTGTATGCGTCGTTAAGGGGAATGACCATGGTTCGGTGAATGCATGCCCCACATTTTTGGTATCCATCTTTTCGAGTTTACCTTCACCTAATATTGCGACGTCGAAATTCCGATCAGCTTCAGATTCAATGACAACATAGGGCTTATTAATAGCGGAAGATTTTAGCGACCATTTGACCTCCTTTCCATTGACTTTAACAGCACGCACTTGTGTAAAATCTATGGGGATCTCCAAGTTAAGTTTTACAGGCATCGCGTAATGCGTCTTAATTTGAAATGTAAGGGCTGCCTTCTCTTTTTTATAGGCGTAACTCCATTCAGGCAGTTCGATCTGTGCAAAATCCCATGTCGCTGGAAAACCTGGTTTTATAAACAACTGTTTATCCAATAGACGTGGATGCACGCCAAATAATCCTTCAACTAAGGTGCGGGATGCAACACCAATAGGATCAGCAAAATCACGGTACAATTCACCCCGAAATGCATCATAATGTGAGAGCTGCTGAAAATTGGCTGGACTGATCCCATGGTACATGCTTTCCATGAGGTTGCTTTTCCAGAGTTGGTAGGCATCCTCCGCCCGACCAGCTTGCCAGTAGGCTAGTGCCGTTTGCAGATTCTCAGCCAAAGCAACATTATTGATTGACCAAGTATAGGGCTGCCATGTCGTCGTGGGCAATGTATACAGGTCATGCTGTTCCTGTCCTTTGACACGAATAGGAATCTTTGGCAAATAATTGGTTACATATTGAAGGTTTTGGTAGCTTTCAAAATCATCCAGCATAGCGGCGTCCGCGGCATGGTAAATGGTCCATAATCCTGGGTTTTCGTGTACCAGTTTATTTCCCAACGCATCTTGAAACTCCGCAAAATATCCCTTTTCTTTCAACCAAAGTCGGTCTTTTAGCGCCTTTTTAATCCTATCGGCTTCTTGTTGATAGGGTGTAGCATCTGCCCCTATTAGCTGTGCTAGTTTGACCATCATTTGATTAGCCCGATACATATAGGAAGTCGTATGCGTGACACCCCCTCCAGAATATTGTAATCCGTCACTGGCCCAAATCGCACAATAAGCATCATATAAGCCATCATTGTCCCGATCAAAATTGCGCTTTTCCCAATGGAGATGCCGGGTCAGTGTTGGCCACATTTCTTTGATATAAGCAACATCCCCCGTATAATTAAAATGTGACAACAGTTGATCAATAAAGACCAAATTCATATCGTAATGATGCGGTACCTTGTTATTATTGGGATTTCTAGAAATATAGCCACTGGAAAACATCGATGTTCCCATCTTTTCCAGATGCCGTGCCAAGTGTAGGGTGGTATCCATCACAATTGGACCCGCACTAGGTTCAATCACCTGCGATTTGGCGTAACTCGAAAAATGCTCTTTCGCTCGGTCATGCCAGCCCAATGCATCTGCGATATAAGCTCCTCGCCATGCATTCAAACGCATGCGCCATGCCACTGCACCATGCAAAAAAGTAGGCGATTCCCAAATACCGTCGGCAGCTACCGCGAGCGCCGCCCCTAAATTATTGATGTATCGATCCGGCGTGTTTATTTTAACACGACTGGCCAAGGAAACCCTTTTTTGCTCTGCTTGTTCAAAGGCCTTTACCAAGGAATTTTCAGAAAATTTCTCAGCAGAAAGCCTACCCTTTGAGATTTGAATATAACATGGCTTTTTAGCTAAATTAAATTCCCCAACAAGAATAGGGCTGCCCTTATTCTCCGACTTGGTCAAATTCGATAGATCGTCCAAAACCGTAGCATCTGACATCCGCAGTGTTGATAGTCCAGAAAAGCTTCCCTGAATAAACTGCGGTTCATTTTTCTTATTTTGATAACTCAATTCAAAACGATTTTTCTCCAGTGTATAGCGATTATTTTCACAATAGGCAGGAAGAAGGTAAAATCCAGATTCTGGGTCTGCTCCGATGTCTCCATTCCTGCTAAAGGTTTTTCCGCTGGCACCACCATAAACAGCATAGAGCCGTGCTTCGGGTCCAATGTCTATGCCCTGTAGTTTTACGATCATTCCTTCGGCATCAGCCTGCGCCATGACAACGATATCGATATGGCCTTTCCCCAGTAGAGCATCTTTGATACGATAATGCATGGCTCCGGGCCGATATCTTGTCTCAATATGATCGGCATTGATTAATTTTTTACGTATTTGTTTATTGCCTAGGACAAATTGCAGATTTCCTGCCATCCCTGGCATATAGAGTGCAAATTCAGGTAAATCGCCAGCTTCAACACGGGATGCCAAGTTATTACCATAAAGCGCGCGATTAAATCGATATCGTCCATTGACCAGCAGGAAATCTCCTTGATCTTCCGTATAATGCAATACACGGTCGTTATGTTGCCAATGTTTAGATTGGGCAGCTGTCTCCTGTAATACAATACCGGCTAAAAAACAGAAAAGAATCAAGCTCCTTCGTGTCATATCAATAATTATTTCATGAGCTCGCTATGCTCAGTTTGTTGTTCATGAGTTTATTGTCCCATTAAAGCGTTTATTGCGGTCCTCTGCAATTTTAATGACGCTCATGCTCCTGCCTGATCATCCGCGATTCTCCATACTAAACACAGATTATTCCACATTAATCAAAAGACTTTAGCTCTTTTCCATTGACAATGACATTCTTTAATGAAACATTCTTTAGATAATCCACTTTAAATGCTTCTTTTACCCCATCAATCTTACAATTGACCATTGTAAAATCAGTTACAGGTGAAGATTCGTACGCTGTGGAGAGCACAGCATACTTTCCACCACCTTTTACATGAAGATTTTCGACCCAGATATTACGGATTGTTGGGATGTGTTTTCCGGGTTTTTCATAAAACATATTGAATCGTACAGCTGCTTCTTTATATTGTCCCACTTCCGTGTTATAAAAAAACACGTTTTCAATAATACCACCTCGGCTGGAACTGGTTTTTATGCGTAGCGCCCGATCCAGATTGGGACTATCCATCACATTGTTAAGTGCGTAGATATTTTTGGCTCCGCCTGCAATTTCGCTACCGATGACGACGCCGCCATGCCCATCTTTCATTTCACAATTTTCGATGATATGATTTTCTGCGGGCCGGCCAATATTACGCCCATCTTCATCTCGCCCCGACTTAATGGCGATGCAGTCGTCGCCCGTATCGAAATAACAATTTCTGATCCATACATTTTTACTTGCCTCAGGGTCACAACCATCATTATTAGGTCCATGGCTAACCACCTTTACACCTTCGATCAATACATTCTCACACAAGACAGGATTAAGATTCCACATGGGCGAATTAATTAGCTTCACATCAGCAATCCAGACATTTTTGCAGAGATAAGGCTGTACAAAATTGGGACGAAGAAAATGTCCATCGCCAAATACCCTTTTATTCGGATCCATCTCTTGGGCCATCTGCTGATGCAAAATTGCCCGAGCAGGCTTTTGTTCGCCAGGACGGTCTTCGTGCCAGCCATATTTACGGGCACCGCACCAATACCACCAATGATCATTATCGGCATTTCCATCCAGCAATCCTTTTCCTGTAATCGCTATATTTTCTTCTTTATACGCATAGATAAAGGGGGAAAAATTGATACATTCCATGCCTTCCCAACGCGTGAAGACCATCGGATAATCAGCACTATCCCGACTAAAGAGCACCGTTGCACCTTCGCTGATATGAAGATTGACATTGCTTTTCAAATAAATAGCACCGGTCAAATACACACCTTTGGGAACAACTACCCGTCCCCCGCCGCGCTTATTGCACGTTTCAATTGCTTCTTTAAAGGCTGCCGTATTTTTTGTTTTCCCATCTCCAATTGCGCCAAAATCAGCGATGGAATAATCTTTCTTTTTGAATTTAGGGGCCACAATGATCTTTTTGAGTTGTTCAATTTCCTTTAGCGGTTGCTGAGCACTCGTCCAGGTTTTCTGTTGTGCTTGACTTGCGACGCATGCAAAAAGTGCGAGCAGAATACTAAAAATCTTTTTCATCGGTATATAATTGTTTTATGAGCGAATAAGTTTAATCCATTATGCATTGCTGTTTTCCAGAATAAATAAGCAGAATTATTGCAGTTCCTTTTTATCATTAGCGCTATTTAACTGCGTACAAATTCTTTACAATATTTCAAAAACAAAAGTTGTAGCTGTATCCGCTTCCCCACCTTGGGTTGCTCCAAATAGGAAACGAGGTTTATCTGTTATTTTATCCATTAAAATCATGGGCCGCTCCAGCCGACCAAACCGTTTCAAATTTGCCGGTGGTGGCGGTTCCTGGACATATTCAGCTAAATTTAAATAGGCTACTTTTGGTTCGGACCATTGCAGCCCATCTGATGATGCTAAGATTAGTCCATATTCATGATTATAGAACCCCATATCCCTTGCGATCAAACAATACTGTCCATCCTGTTTCCAAACGAAAGCATCTTCGAGCTGTGCATTATGAGGGCGGTCCGAAAAGTCAATCACTGGAGATTCAGACACCTTTAGGTATGGCCCCAAAGGGTGATCTGCTTTGGCCAACCCATATTTCCGATTTCCCCGGACAGAACCTTTATCATGGAGGTATTCGGCTGTATTCCAAGATTTGTAGTAAAGCCAAAATTTACCGTCATCCCCTTTTAAAAATGCTGGATTTGTGGTGCAGTGGTCATCCCACGCTCCTTCTGCCCCGGGCAATAAGATCGGATGATCACTCCGTTTCCAAGGCCCATCCAAGCTTTTCGCTGTTGCCACACCTATCCTTTTCGTATCTGTCTTTCCATTGGAATTTCCCATATAAAATAAATAATAGCTATCATCTATTTTTTTTATCAAGGGATTATGGCAAGTGGTACTGTCCCAAAAACCTTCTCGAGGTTGTAAAACAATATCCTTATGTTTGAATGCTTCGTAGGGAGAATCGGCAATAGCATGGGCTATTTCAGAACCTTTGATCCAGCCCCCCATTCCTTTTTCCTTTCGCCAACGCGAATAAAAAAGATGGACTTTCCCATCCTCGCCCCAAATCGGTGATGAACACCAAATAAAATAATCCTTTAATTGTAATGAACGACCGATCGGTTTCAATTTGAAATAGGGCGACTCTATCCTACCTTTTTGACCCCATGTACCTAAGGGGAGCAAGGTTGTCATCCATAAAAATGCGTTTGACTTTAAGAAGACTCTTCTATCCATTTGAACATTCCCTTCCGTTGATTTACAATTTGGTTTAATCAGATCCGTAATGTTTACACGAATCAAGCCGTAAGATAATAAAACGAGTGAAGCCACCTATCCTGCGCTATCCTGCAACCGATTGCAAACCAATATTTACAAACCTTCTAAGGGTTTCCTCAAAAAAAAACTACCCATTCTAGTACAGAACAGGTAGATTCACGTTTATTATATTCACTAAATTAATAGCCTGGATTTTGCATTGCTTGTTTTTCTGCCGGTGTCAATGCGGCACCACTTTCAATATCCCGGATTCTGTGTATACAAGCCCGGGCTATTGTCGAGCTCAGATTGTGGCACTGGGTATAACACATAGTTTACTTGAAAAGCAGACATTTGTTTTGCTACATCGTCCTTCGTGATCCAAGCCTTCATAACAGATTCGACTGTTCCGCTACGTATCAGATCAAACCAGCGTGTTCCTTCACCAATAAACTCCCGTCTCCGTTCGTCCATCAGCTGAGATTTAGTTACATTCGCTAACTCTGTTGTCAATCCAGCGCGTTTTCGAATTTGATTAACAACCGCATCCACATCCGTCGTTGTAGAACCAGAAGCACCATTCAATACACATTCCGCTTTTAATAGCAATAGATCTGTATAACGAAACACAATGTAATTGATGGGCCAATCGGTTCGGCTCGCTGGTACTTTCGTCACATCAACAAATTTTTTAACGAAAGGTCTATTTTCCGCCACTTTATTATATACAAATCCCTCTTGGATACAAAAAGGTCTCCGCTTATCATCGGCGACATAAGTACTCATAAAGTCGTTTGATACTGGTCGAATCGTCAGCCCGCCTTGCGTGCCCAATCCAAGTGAATTGAACCAATTGTCAGGTACCAATACCCAAGGAAAAGTTGAACCGACAATCGGATTCGCTCCACTAGCATATTCAATATTAAAAATAACCTCCTTGTTGCGTTCTTTATTATAATCGAATATGTCAGTATACTTGTCCAATAGAAGAAACTCGTTACTGGCAATAATGTCATTGAATTGTTCGACTGCCTTTCCCCACTCATTACTTTTCAATCCAGCTCCTTCTACACCTAAAGTAGGTCCTGACCGCGTCATATAAACTAATCCCAACAACATCTTTGCGGCATATTTATTTGCATGACCTCGGTCGGCCTCAGCATACCCACCTGGCACTGGTAAAGTTTCCACTGCTTTATTGAGATCGCTGATAATTAACGTATAAATATCTTCGACTTTACTGCGCGGAATTGTTTTGGCTTCCTGGGCCGAAACAACATGATCAATCAACGGAACCTTCCCGAAGTAACGCAGCAGATCAAAATATAGAAAAGCACGCAAAAACTTAGCTTCACCCTCCATCCGATTGCGCAATCCCTCATCTGTAATCACGGCCCCACCTTTGGATTGCAGCTGCTCCAAAAAATTATTTACGCGAAAAATCACATTATAATTCGTATACCAAGCTTCTTGCACATAGGGATTACTCGCAATCGTCTTATGAAAACTATTGATCCCTTCCCAATCACGTACTCCACCATCCGAGATAGCATATAAATTGTCCGAGCGGGTTTCGGAAAGGTTCATCAAGCGATCCGGATACTTTTGGAGGCCATTGTATAAGGCATTTACGCCCTGCACAAAATCATTCGTTGTCTGAAAAAAAGTTTCAGAGGTTGCATCTGAAATGGGTTGTTGATCCAGATCCATTTTACAGGATCCAAACAATCCTAAAAGCAACAAAAATATAGTTAGTTTTTTCATGATTTTAAAAATTTACGTTTAAACCAAAGGTGATTGTCTTCGGAATCGCTAAACCGCCATAATCTCCAGCTTCTGGATAGGTATCGCTTCCGCTCAGATTGGTGTTGGACGACTCAGGATTGACACCACCATCATATTTGTCTTTACCCCAAAAGTTCTCCAAAGTCATAAACAGGCGAACCATACTAAGTTTGGATTGGCTGCCCACCTTCATATCTTTGATGTTATAGCCTAAGGTTATATTACGCAGTCTCCAATAGTCCGAAGAATACAACCAATCTGTATTTTTAATACGTCCAAAGGTTGAATAGGCTTTTCCAACGCGACCTTCTCCTGGGTCATCTTCTGAACGCCATCTATCCCGATAGAAGCCCAATGCATTGTCCGAAGCTCCTTGTCCCGTACGTCCCAGTGCTCTACCCAATAAAGAATAAATATGCCCACCATTTTGCCCTTGGAACATAAAGCTCAAATCAAAGTTTTTGTATTTAAAATTATTGGTAATACCCCAAACATAATCTGGATTGGGGTGCCCGACAATAACACGGTCATTGGCATCAATCACACCATCACCATTGGCATCGACATAACGTGGATCTCCGGCTTTCTCATTACCAAATAATGCAGCGCCATTGTCAATATCTTGCTGACTCAAAATCCCATTCTGTTGGACTACATAGATACTGTATAGCGGCTCACCAACGCGTAAGAGGCTATGCTGTATATCGAAAGAAGATGGAATCAATAAATCCCTCTGACCGCCATCCAATCTGGTTATCTTATTGGCACTATGACTGATGTTGAACGATGTCGACCATGAGAAATCCGCTTTTTTCATGTTATGCGATGTAATTTCCAAATCCCAGCCATTACTTTTTAGTTCGCCCGCATTGTTTAAGTAAGATCCAAATCCGGTTACATACATGGCGGGAACATTCAGCAAAAGGTCACTACTTTTCCGAGTATACCAATCAAAAGATCCGGCAACTCGAGAACCAAAAAGCCCGAAGTCCAATCCAACATCGTAAGTACGTGATTTTTCCCATTTTAGATCAGGATTCGCAATATTTTTTGGTGCTTGCCCCGGAACAGACTTATCATTTCCAGCATAGTTATAGATTCCCAGCAAGGGAATACTTTTATAATCGTCAATATTATTGTTACCAGCCGTACCAAAACTACCCCGCAGTTTTAAATCGTTGATAAAACTCAACGATTTCATAAAATTTTCGTCCGACAGACGCCAACCCAATGAAAGAGAGGGGAATAAACCCCACTTGGTATTGGCACCAAAGCGAGAAGAGCCGTCTCGCCGAAGACTTGCCGAAAATAGATACTTTCCATCAAAGGCGTATTGGACACGACCGAAATAGGACAACAAAACACTTTGTGTTGCCCCCGTTGAAGCAACAGTAGCGACGGCGCCATTCAAAGTTTTAATTGAGCTATTGATATACCCGTCTTTCGATGTAATCGATGAGGTTTCTAATTTGTCAAAATTATACGCTTGCCCTACCAAAGCCGTAATATCATGCTTCCCGATATTGATCGTGTAGTTCAGTGTATTTTCATTGACAAAGGTCTGTCTACGGTATACACTGTTAGAACCATAGGTTGCCTGATTTGGATTTGTGAGCCTATTTGCTAAAGATCCAGCAATCGTATACGGCTCAAACCTATTGCTCCGACTATCTGTTTGATCCAAATTGACAGTTGTTTTAAACGTCAAATGATCCAGGATATGATATTGCCCATAGATGGTCCCAAGCAAACGCGAGATTTTATTTTCGCCCAGATAGTTTTTCAATTTAGCAATAGGATCGTTAGTTGACACACTCCAAGGATACTTATCATTGTCAAGTACATTCACCGTCCCAGCAGGATTATCTTGCACAGGCGACATCGAGTAAATCTGATGCATGATATTATCTTTTCCCTCGACACCCGGATCGTTACCAATGGAATAAGAAGGTGCTAAATTCAAACCAAAACTTAGCTTTTTATTGGCCTTCACCTCCACATTGGCACGCGCTGTATAATTTTTATAATTCAGGCCATGCACAATCCCCTGCTGGTTCATATAATTCCCCGAAACATAATAATTGACATATTCTGTCCCCCCCGAACCGGTGACTTGATAATTCTGTGTGATTCCCTTACGATAAGCCTCATCTTGCCAATCGATCATATATAGCCCTGGGTGCCCCGGTTCAAGCCAACGGTCGTCGTACATATACGACGTATTAAAGGTCCCATCCTGTAACCCTAAGATCTTGCGACGCTCTTCATTACTCTGGGTGGCCAATCTGCCTGTACCCGACGCTACCCATTGGGCATTGATCATTTCAATCTGGCGATCGATCCATTCTTCTCCATTGAGCATATCCAGTTTGCGGTAAGGCGACGAAATACCCACGTAAGAGTTTAAACTTAGTTTTGCTTCGCCGGTACGTCCACGTTTGGTGGTAATCAACACAACACCATTCCCTGCACGCGATCCGTAAATTGCCGCGGCCGCGGCATCTTTCAATACTTCGACCGATTCAATATCATTTGGATTCATATTATCCAATGGATTCCCGGAGGAATAACCTCCAGATGTATTTGTTTTAGCATTTTGCAAAGGAAAACCGTCTACCACATACAGCGGTTCCGTACCTGCGGAGATCGACCCCGAACCCCGGACTTGCACACTGAGACCTTTGCCAGGGACACCCGTCGATTGTTTGACCCGTACCCCCGCAATTTGCCCAATCAAGGCTTGATCAACACGGGCAATCGGACGTTCATCCAAATTTTCAGCTTTAAATTTAGAAACCGGAGCGGTCAGATTTTTCTGTTTTTGCGTACCGTAACCAATGACGACGACCTCATCAAGCGATTCTTGTTTAGGTGTCAAGTTCACTTGTAAAAACGAGAGGTTAGCTACATTTAGGGTTTTAGTGAGGTATTCTATCGAAGTGAAGGTAATTTTATCACCTGGCTTGGCAACGATACCAAATTCACCGTTTTGATTCGTTGTTCCACTACCTTTGCCGTTGACAAGGATAGTCACTCCGCTGATAGGTTGACTTTTATCGTCAACAACTTTTCCCTTCAGCAGTTCTTGAGCATATAATACCTGAGTCAAAGCCAACTGGGCCATTACTACGGTACCATATCGTAAGATATTTTTCATGGGTTGAAGTTTAAATTGTTATTTGTGATTTATATTGGTAACTGGAAGTTATGATATCCCTTTAAACTAACTATCCTGAACTTACAGGCTCCTATGTATCCAGTCTGTTACAGAAACTAAAAAGCCCCATAAATGGAGCTTTTATAATTATTATTTTTTATTAATGTAACAAGTTCAGTTTCTTTTCAATCCAGTTAAAGTTCAATATAGACTTCTTGCCATGGCGAAAAATTGACCAGCCAAGTCCGATTGACCGTCCACACATACAGCAGCTTGTCACCTTGTGTGACGATCGGCCTTTTCGCCGATTCACCCTGAATCACCATGGTCAAATCTTCCTGAAATAAGTTCCTGTCTAACGGCAGATGCGGTACGAAACGATAGCCTTTTTTTAATTTTTCAATAGTCAAGGTGGTGCTATCCCTTTCCTTGACATAGGCGGCAACCTGTACAAAAGGTGCTATCCAGATTCGATCCTTCATCTGAGCGACCTTTTCCAAATGTCGCCATAAGATCCCCGCATCCAGAAAATGATCATAACCGTACGTAATGCCATGCGTCATCGTCACAGCCCATTCTCCTGTTGTCAATAGATTTTCTACCCGTTTATCCAAATTCGCATCCGTACTCTTGCTACCAACCGAAAATTGTGATAAGCGCGTTGCCACTCGATTTTTTGAGGCTAAAGCAATCGCTTGTTCGTTCTTGGAGTTGCCCGGATAACAAAATGTTTTCGGCCATACACCTAGATTTTCATAAACCGCGCTATCATTTTTCAACAGTTCGTATTCTGCTTCGGAAACTGAAAGTTTAGCCATATTACGATGCGCCCAACCGTGATTTGATATCTCATGTCCCGCCGCTCCCATTGCTTTCAGGTCCGCCCAAGTCACCCGAGTGGTATCTTTCATATCTACAGGATCGGTATTCACTTTAGATCCATTGATCCAGAAAGTGGCCGTCAGCCCAAGCTTGTTTAGGCGTGGCACCACTATCGTCGCATATTCTCTTAGCCCGTCATCGAAGGTATAACTGATGGCACATTGCCGATTTCCTTGATATTTAGCGATCTCAAATTTCAGCTCCTGTGCTTTTCCTATCTTTACCGAACATAATGTGATTACCAATGGTATATATAATTCAAGACTTCGAACCAATTGCTTCATCTCTTTTCTATTTGTATGTAGGATCATCGTTTTACTGTAATATCTTTTTGCTGCCGAAATAAATTACCATACATATCCAAACCTTCAACAATAATGCGATAGGTTCCCGGTTCATCGGAAGTAAAGAACTGAAAACTCGTCTTACCCGACTTATTGACCACGATACTCGGTTCCCAGTGGATACTTGTCCGTAGATCTTGGTAAGTC
Organism: Sphingobacterium sp. UBA7625; assembly: GCF_002484085.1. Classification (NCBI taxonomy): domain Bacteria; kingdom Pseudomonadati; phylum Bacteroidota; class Sphingobacteriia; order Sphingobacteriales; family Sphingobacteriaceae; genus Sphingobacterium; species Sphingobacterium sp. UBA7625. Next base: position 622,807 of record NZ_DLJD01000051.1, on the reverse strand, counting down.
GCCGGATTATTATCAACTTCGTAAGCAGGTTTGTAATAGGTCGTCCCAAAATACAAGCCTTGTGGACTGACGCTGATTGAACCATAACGATCAGGTGCTTTGGCTAGGTTTCCACGTCCGACTTTGGTGGTCAATACAAAGATGACACTATCTTCTTTTCCAGCATGAATCCCAACGCCATATAAACCGGTGTATACACTACTTCGCAGTACTTCTACACTTTCTATGGCATCTGGTGGAATATTCTCCGCTAATTCAGCATCCAGTATACGTCCATCTAAAAAGAAAATCGCCAGTGGTGGCCATTCCATATCTAAATTCCATCCCTTAAATGTCCCGCCAATTTGATCGTGTATCGCCGAACCCAACAAACCATAGCCCTTAAAATCATCTGCATTAAATACAAAGTCAGCATTGCCACGACCATTGAGGTTTTGCGAATGTATCGCTGCTTTGTTGCGTTTCCGCTCCACCAAAACTTCGTCCAATAAGATGGTGTTATCTTTTAAGCCTACACGTGCTAATTGGGCAAAATAGGCTTGTGCCAGCTTTAACTCTTGTTGATAGGCACGATTGACGTCATTTTGTTCCAAGGGCCAATTGCGGTTAAAACCGACCTCCGCCAACGAATCTGTCCAAATGTCAAAACGAACCCGCTTCTTACCTTTCGCGTCTTGTGCATAGAGCATAAAATGACTGCTATCCGGAAATTGCAGATCCGGGAATTCAAAATAGCCCCTTTGATCGGTATATACTGCTTGAACATCCAACATATTCGAGGAGGGTATCAAATTGACTGTCCCTTTTGGCACCGGTGCCTTTTGACCTAACTTCTTAAGATAGCCACGGATCGACAGGCCCTTTTCGACCGCAAATCGTGGTGTAGACACTGTTGCCAAGTTCCACCAGTCAACCTTTCGCCAGCCTTGTGTCAATACTAAATAATCCAGATCGGTTGTCCTGATCCGATGACCGTCCAGGTAATATTCGGGGCGCTCGATAAAGCCTTTGAGATCGGCACTTAACAACAGACTTGTCAAGATATTGGGGACGTTGATGGTATCACTCGCTGCAATCTTTCCCAAATGGATCACCGCAGCCGAAAATGCACCGATTCGCCCTTTAACACTATCTTGCCGAAGCTGTACTCCTACATTGACTTGTTCACGCAAGTCATACTGTGCCTTGTCCAGAAGAAAGGTGAATAGCTCGCACACGCTGTTCTTTTCATGAAAGAACGGACGTTCAGCGATCGGCAAAAAATAATCGTCCAATACCGAGCAGGTCAATACGCCCTTTGGAAAGTTTGTCGTTGGCAGTTGAAGCGCGATCTCGGGTGCAGTCACCGACACCGTTTTGAGGAAAAATACCTGGCCCAAATGCTGTACCACTACCTGGAGCTGCTGTCCCTTCACGAGATCGGGCGAAGTATGCAATCGTAGCATTCGTTGCCCTTTTTGCAAGGTGTCTAATATAACCGCATACCCACTGGTATAGATTTTCGGAAAAATAACAGATTGCTGCTTACCATAGCCAAAGCAAGCGGTAACCTCCACTGTCCCTGCAATAGGCACTTGTATTTGTGTTGCTCCCATCCCTAACTCATTGGTGGACACCTGCACCAAGGTATCGCGTCCCACGCGAAAAACCAACGTTGCTTTTTCGCCCAGTCCACGGGAATTAACCACCTTGAAAGCGATGCGATTGTCGTAGCCGGCCAACAGCCTTCCACCTTCTGGCAGCAGCTGCACATCGGACGATTCTTGCGCAATCAGGGGATTCACCAACTTACGGATTGTCCGGCCATCGGTTTGAAATGAATACGCCATATGTGCTTGCATCAAGCCACGGTCTACATTCACGGTTACTTTTCCCAATCCGTCCGTCCGTACTTTAGCCGTTTGTAACACCTTTTCATCTTGCGTAAATGTCACATTCACATCCGTATTGACGATCGGCACTTGCGCAAAGGCCCTCAGTTCGAGCTGGTAGCGGCCACCTTGTTCATTCGGTTGCCAAGTCGTCTGCGTAAAGACCTGGTCAGATCGGCCATTACCGATTGCCAAAGTCCGGTCAAATAAATAAATAGCTTCATCATTCCGCATCCAATTGGTATATGCCCGTAATCGGTAACTACCCTCGGTCAAGGTATCCGGTAATGCGATGTCACCCACACCTAAGCCATTATACAAAGGTATTTTAATCAGTTTTGCTCTTCGCTGATCGGCGCCAATCAATTCGACATAGGCGACCTTACTTCCGTTGGACAATAGGTTTTCCAGACCAACGGTACAATAGATCTTAAACCAGATCGTCTCACCAGCGACATAGCTATTTTTATCCAAATGCAGGTACAATTTTTCCTCCAGATGTGTTGCCTGCGCTTGTTGTAACCGCCTAAAAAAATCAACAGGCTCTTGCGCCTCTCCCGACACAAAAAAGCCAGCGATCAATAGCAGTAACGAAACTGATCTTTTGACCGCTGGCGATATGAAAGAACGGATAAACAATTCTATTTAATTTTAAATGGTAAATACCAATTTTTGGGATCCATCAATTTGCTGCGCACAGCTCCCGCCTTCGGGTTATTGGCTTTCAAGAGTTTTTCGTAGACTTTATCTGCTAAAAATGCTGGATCGTTACGGCGGCGTGCAATACGGGTTAAGTCAGACCAACGCTCGCCTTCGAATGCTAATTCGTACGAGGATTCTTCAATGAGTTTATCCTCCAGATCCAGCTTCGGAACATCAAACTCCATCATCATTTGACCATAACCATTCACCGTCCCCGGTGTGTAAAGGACACCGGGAAATTTCCATTCTGGCATTGTTGCTCTTCCCCTGACGCCAATACTCCGGTACCAAACACCGCGGGCAAGACTGGCATTATCACGTGCATCAAAATAATATGGTGAAGATTTGGGGTAGGTCACCCGATCCAAACCAAACCCTTGATGGGTAATCTGCGATTCCAACTCAAAGAAACTACTTGCCGCTACGGTACCCAAACTTGTAAATGCACCATAATAGAAGGTTCTGATCAATCCCCTATTGGCTAATGCAAATGCCAATCGCCCCTGACCATCTTGATTGGCAGCTTCGGCAAATCTTAAATGTGCGCCTGCTGCACGATTGATATTCCATCGGCCGCCTTTGTTGAGCAGGTTTAAGACGTCAGTCGAATTATCGGTAAACTTTGTGATTACAGGCTCACCATCAGCGGCAATTTCGTACGATAACTTCCCCCTGGGATCCCAAGGAATACCGTTGCTATTCGTCTGCGAATTCCATTCATCCATAATTTTTTGGGATGGTCGTAACTCGTATTTCCCCGTTTTGGAAAACAACGCGATAAAAGGATTGCCCGGCGCGAAAGAATTACTATACGGTATCGACCAGTTCCACTCCGAATTCCAAATTTTGTTGGTATTGGGTAGCGCAAACATACTGCGCCAGCCTTCTGAGACCGAGTTAACAAGCGACGAACCTTCTTGCGCCCGAGCAAAATTTACGGTAAAATTGTAGGGACCAATCCGATTTCCATTGTACAAATACTCAATATCCGTATTGTTATCTTCGGCCGAAAGAATCTTTTTATACCAGTAGGCGGCCTGATAATAGTCACCTTTCCACAAGTAGAGTTCCCCCAATACATGCGACTTATTGACAAATACCCGTTGGGTATTGGCCCCATCTGTTGTAAACACCAAGCTCGATCCTGTCGGATAAGCATAGGCTTCCATATAAGGTAAGTCTTTGGTATCCTGAATCAAGGAGTCGATCAAATTGTCAAAATTGGTTTTTGGATAACTTTCCAACGCTTTGATCTGCTTGACATCATCAATCGTTGTTTTCACATAGGGTACATTTCCAAAATGCATCCCCAATTGCAAATACAACCAAGCGCGTAAAACTGCGATGTCCGAATAGCGCTGATTGAAATCCGCATTACTCAATTTACCGCTGCTCTCCATAATCTTGAAATTTTTCAATGCATCGTTGCAATTGAAAATAATCTGGTAGAAAGCTGTCGGATCGGCATAGGGATTATCCGTTCCGGCTTCATGGTTGGAGATCTGCTGCAAATAGGGATTCGCATTCGCCGTGACATCGATCAAATCGGCCCGTAATTCATTCAGAATGACATAGCGATCACCCAAAGTCGCCACTTGCCCATAGATGCCCAATACCGCGGCATCGGCATCTGCCAGCGTATTATACGTTTTCGAACTGTCTAATTTATCCTCAGGTAAAAAGTCCAAGGCCTTTTTACACGATGAGATTGATACAATACAGGCCATTGTCGCCCATATTAACTGTTTTTTATATACTTTCAACATGCTGCTGCTTATTACAAACCTAAACGAAATCCTAATTGGACAGATCTAACCAATGGTTCCAATGTCACATCAATACCTTGATGATAGACATCAGCAGATTGTGCGAATTCGGGATCATACCCCAAGTACTTACTGATGGTAAACAAATTATTGGCCGTTCCATACAGACGCACATATTTGATGATCTTTTTATTGACTGGAATACCGTATTCAACCGAAATTTGACGTAGACGCAGGTACGATCCATCCTCGATCCAACGATTTGAAAAACGACTATTGCCCATTGGATCATTATATGTCGCTTTAGGCACATCCGTCACTTGTCCTTCCACCCGCCACCTATTCTGCAAAAGCTCCGTCTGATTGTAAAAGGTACTGCCCGATTCAAGTTGTGCACGGGTATAATTATAAATATCATTGCCCACGCTAAAAGTAAACAAAGCCAAAAATTTCCAATTTTTATACGTGACGGTATTGCTCAACCCTCCAATCAGGTCAGGATTGGGATCGCCAATCACGACGCGGTCTTTAGCGTCAATGAGTTTGTCGCCATTGCGATCCGCAAACTTGGCATCTCCCGCTGTAAAAGCAACCTTATTGCCTGCGGCATCCACAACTGACAAACCTGCTGTCGAAGCTTCTGCGTCAGTACTGTACACACCTTCGAACTGGTAGCCATAAAACGCATTCGGCGCACCACCGGTTTCGGTAATATAGGTAGCACCCGCATATTGGCTAAAACTCGTTTCCGGCATACTCAGCATACGGCTTTTATAATGTCCCAAATTGATACCCGCATCCCATCTAACAGGACCGTTGATAATACGACCGAATACACTCAGGTCAATCCCCTTGGTTCGCATTGAACCATTATTGTATAAATAGTAGCTGATCCCAGATACCGTATTGCCTGGATTATAGGCCAACATATCCCGTGTGGTGTTTTGGTAGATATCCACCGTTAGATTCAGGCGCTCCTGAAACAAGGCCAAATCAAATCCTGCATTTATTTTCTCCACTTTTTCCCATTTTAAATAGGGGTTGGCGACTCCATCGCGGACTAATCCCTGCACGCCCAAAAAGTTCTGTGACACATAGTTTTGCCGTGCATCATAGTTACCGATATCGTCATTACCGACCAAACCATAACTCAAACGCAACTTCGCCAAATTAACTTTGCTGCTATTCTTTAAGAAATCCTCATTGGATAATATCCAGGCACCAGCCACTGCCGGAAATAACCCATAGGTTTTATCCGCAATCCGAACACCCGCACTGACCTGATCGCCAAAACGGGAAGAGCCATCCATGGCGATAGATCCATTAAAAATATAACGATCTTTCCATGTAAAGTTGGCCAATCCATATCCTGTCATATTCGCCCATTTGCCGATATTACCACCATAAGTACGCGATACTGCTGTCGAGTTACCGATACTTACCAACTGGTCGGTGGCTGAGTTATACCCCAATGCATAGTCCTGTTCCGAATCATGTTTGTGGTACCGGATCCCGCCAATGGCTTGTAGTTTACCTGAATATCCAAAGTCTTGCTTATACTGCAAACGTAAATCATTGGAAATGGAATAATACCGCGCTACTTGCGTCCCCAATCGACTGAATACTTCGATGTTGTTGATCGTGTCCTTTGCTACGCCCTTCTTGGGAATAAAAAAATTCTCCTGTGCTTTATCATAGGTTACGGTGGTTAGGTTACTTAATTTAAACTTGTCATTAAACTCATAATTAAAAACCAAAGACCCTAGTAGACGGTACGCTTTTTTATTATTGATACCATTATGAATAATCTGCATCGGATTGGAATAACCAAAATAATCTGCATCGGCATAGTTTGGCGAGACAGTTCCATCCGAAGACACTTCATTGGTATTTAAGATCGGTGCTTTGATCATTGATAAAAACAAAGGATTTGTCTTTGGTGAAAATCCCTGATCTTTGAGATTTTGCTGTCCATAACCAATCGAAATATTACTTTGTGCCGTAAATTTTTTCGTCAATACCATATCCCCATTGAAACGTGCCGTATAGCGGGTCTGCGATGTTTGGTCTATAATCCCTTTTTCGTCATTATACCCAACCGAAAGCGCATATTTCGCAATATCATCCCCACCCGTTACTCGCAGGTAATAGTTTTGATCAATACTACTTTTGAGCACTTCTTCTTGCCAATTGGTCTCATTGTGGTACACGGCATAATCTTCAAATTTTGGATTATCGTTATTAAAGGGCAAGGCTGCAATTTCAGTTCCGGTATATTTACTCGTTGCCAGTACATCATTGAGGTAACTACGATAGGCATAGGCTCCCATTACCGGCAAGCTTTTCGGGCGGAAATTATAGCCCGTATTGGCTTGCAAATCGATCTGCGTAGCAACCTCCCTTGCGTGATTAGTATTTATCACCACGATACCGTTGGCCGCCTTTGCACCATAAATCGACGCCACTACCGCATCTTTCAACACAGTTACATTCTCAATATCACGTACATCGATATGTTGCAAAGCATTGTTCAGGTGCCCTGTCGTAATGGAGGGAGACAAATGCTCAGCATTGTAAACTACTCCATCTACGATATACAAGGGTTGGTTGTTGGTATAGAGCGATGATAATCCGCGTATATTAACGTTGGCTCCGATACCCGGTGTCCCTGAGCGGCGTACGACATTGACTCCTGCCATCTTCCCCTGCAAGTAACTGCCTACTGTTTCAGAATTTTCTTCCCAAGCATTGAACTCCAATTTATCCACAGCACCGCCACTAGACAATACATCATTATCGCCAAAAACAGTTGCTGTTGTCTTATAAAGCGATCGATAATCTGAGGGATACAGCGTCACGCGTAGTTTTCCATCTTTCAGGATCGGAACCTGTTTTGGGATGTAGCCATCCATAGAGACTTCTACAACCGCAGTCTTTACTGGAATGTCCATCGAAAATTCACCTTTGGAATTAGTCAATTTAGCCACATTTTTCCCATAGGTTACCCGTGCTCCAGCAATTACCTTATTGGTTTTACTGTCATAAACCGTACCCGTTACCTTATATTGTGGTCGCGAGATCGTTGTCGCCTTTTTTATAGTAGAATCATTCTCTTGCGCCCATGTGGCTTGTCCCCCTAAAGTCGTGAGCAACAAGATTAATCCTAACTTACTATTCACTTTATTAAAAATCATCTTTGTCGTCATTTGGTTATTGGATAATAGGTACAAATCTGAGGTATTCCAAGATAATTGGCCCAGTACCATTGGACATGACCAATAGTTGCATATTGCCATATACATCTTGGGTTACTTCGCCTAAATAGACCTCATTGGGGTTTAAAGGTTGTACTTCAAAGACCATTCTTGTGTCTACATTGCCCGCACTGTTAAGCACTTGTCGCTTATACTGATCAGGCTCATTGATTGCGACGATACTGGGATCTAAAAAATGGATGTATTGCGTGAATGCAGCTGTCTGTGGATCCCCTGCCAATCCCATAATCGCACGACCATAGACTTTATATTTGCCCACATTCATGCTCAATGCGCGGTACTTGGCATAGAATGATGTTACACCATGATTGTAAATCTCAATATCTTGATATAACGCCCCATTCATGTCGCGTTTATCCCTAAAGAAAATATTACCTCGTTTATCATTCTGCTTGTAACCGCGGGGCTCAACACCTAAAACTTTGATTTCTTTGATTTGATCACTTAGTTTATACGTCAGGTGTTTGACACGATATACCGCTCCGTTACTGGTCTTCGTCCGCGAGATAATATCAGCTGGATTAAGTTGAAAGGCCGTTCCTGTAATGGAGACTACACCAGCCGCAAGAGCTTCAGCGCTCAGATCTCCCTCTACCATAAAATCTCGTAAAACGGCTTTCTTTGTAAAGAAAGTCGTTGTACTATCTGGCCGAGTCGTATTTCCTTCTTCATAAGCAGTCGTGTAATATGGCTTTAACTTGGCATACTCTACCTCATAGCTCTCGTCATCCACTACAAAATAAGTATGCTTACGGTTTTCAGTGGTCATATTCCGTCGCACTTCACTGATCCAAACAGGACTCGTATGATACGTGATTGTCTCACCTTCACGAAACACGGTATCAAAAGAAGCAATAGCTTCCACCTGTTTAGTGTCGGCAAACTTTGATAGCAATAAGTTAAAGATATTCTGTAGAGGTTTAAGCGGTTGGCCTACCACATGATAGATCCCATTACTGGCGATCACATTGCTCTTTGTCGGTACAACGCCATCAAATTCACCATGGGTAAACTCTACATATTTGTTGCGCATATTCAGGGCTTTTACGGTATCAACACCCGTATTCACATTGTAGATCGAATTGATGATATGATAGCCAACAAAACTTTTGACCACCGCTGTATCTGTAAAGTTATAGTCCGCCTTAACTGCTGCCATTGCCGCGTTAGTCGGAATAATCAATGTATAGTTTTTCGAGGCCTTCAATGATTCTGCATAGCCCGATTTATTCAACAATTCCGTAAAGGCCGAGAAATCCGGATTTTCGGAAATCAACTCATACAAGTTTTTTTGTGTACTGGTATTCCCAAAATGATCTTCCCATTTTTTTGTACAGGAGGCGAGTGACAGTAACAAGACCATCATCACCCCCATATATTTTAAGGTATCTTTCATCATAATCTGTTATTGTTGTGGTCTATAAAACAGTTCGCCTGTTAACTGGTGGAAACGTGGATAGTTTTGCTCCAGATCATCTGCTGGGATAAATTGGATCATATCCAGATAAACCGTATTGCTACCACATTTTTTATCCTTTACTGCTTCAAATCGAATAACATGACGGTCCGTGGTTTCCACGTTAATGATTCCAGCCAACCGACCTACATTCAACGAAGCCTCACTACCGGTCTTCGCCTTCAATCCACCGGTAACATTGTTTGCATTATAATCACCTACAGTGGCCATATAACGTTTGTAGCCTTGGGCCAACATGAGATTGTCTGCATTCGAATTGCCCAAATCACTGACGCCGGAAGCTGTCAAAGTTTGATTCAATACGATAATATTCGGCAAAATCTGCTCATCAGCTTTCCCTGGATTGAAAGTTGCCTGTATCTCAGGCGCGTCCCCATGTTGTGCATAGCAAATCCAGACTTTATAACGGCCTTTGACCAAATAAGGGGTTTTGAATTCGATCCATTTCGCACGATTGGCATTATTGAAACACAAGGATAAACTTAACAAATCACCATTTGCATACGGACGTTTAGATTCCAACGCTTTATAATACGTGTAGGCATTGGTTCCGATCGTTAATACAGTAAGATTATTAAAACCAATTGAATTTGCAATTGACTGACCATTGGCAACCAAGGGCTTGGCTGTACTTTGATAGGCACTACCCAGCGAAGAGAGTAATTCAGGCGAGGTCGCTATATCAAAATAAACCGGTACTTGCGGCCGCACTTTTATCTTAACTTCCTGTTTGCTTTCGTGGATCACGCCATTGGAAGCCATAAGATCACTGTAGGTCCGATTTAATTCCGCCCCTGGTTCGAAGATTCCGTTAAAAGTTCCTTCATTCAACAAAACACTCGTACTAAACAATTTGGTGGTAATAATTTCTTTTGGTGCCAAGGTATAGAGCGTTCCACCAGCGACGACATCCTCCAAAAACTTCGCATCATTAGTGATATGGTAAGCCATATATAACCATAAGCTGTCCTTTGGATTCTTGGGGTTACCTGTCTGGGAGTATTTCGCCTTTAAATCAGAAATATCGTGTATCCCTAAAGTATTCAAGGCTGAATCTGACTCAACAATTAGGGTTTGAAATCGCTTGTTAGCAGCTATTTCCATTCCACGCTTATAATACAATGTATCATAAAATCCAGTTTCTTTTAGTGCGGCAGAAAAAATACGATATCGTGGATTATTGGCAACCATCTCGGCAATACTCTGTACCGGTGGGGTCAATACTTTATCGATCGCATGGATAATACCATTACCACAAAAAATATTCGATTTGGTAACCATGGCAGATTTATTGATTCGATAATTTCCCCGAAGTACATCTGTGTACAGATACTCACCAAACAAGCTCGGTGTCTTAATCTTTCCATCCGAAAAACGGAGCGTACCTACCGTATCACGTACGACGTGGTATTTGATAAAGTCCAACAACTCAGCATCGGTAAAATCGGTTAATGCTGATTTGCCATTATCCTTCATCCAAGTTGTGATACTTGCATTATTTGGCGCAAAGAGCGTATAGGTACCGTAGGCTCCTAGATAGCCCGCTGTTTTCGAACGGTACATAATATCGGTCAATAGCGAATAATCATCCGCATGTTGTTCGAGATAACCGGTGATATTCACCTCATCAGTCGTGGTTGTGCGGTAATTTTCTTTCTGGCAGGCCTGAATCAGACCGATAATCAGCGCAAACAATGCACCAATTATCCAAAATGACATATTCAGTTGCTTTTTCATATGTAAATAATTATTTCATGAGCTCGCAAGCTCGGTTTGTTTTTTTAAGGCCATATGGAATATCCACATTATTTTCATTCGAGTTTATACTTTGCAATCGTGGATATTTCATCAGTCTTATTTTAGGTAAAATGGGTTTTGTTTTAGTGATTTATCCTTAAATAACTCGTTCTCCAAGATTGGAAGGTAGTGACTATTGGTATCTCTAACCTTACTGATAGCCGATTGCTGTACATTGGAATCCGCAGTTTTCGTCACGAGGTCTACCAAAACATTTAAATTGGCATAATTATCCTTTTTTGCTAGACGCAAAAGGTCAAACCAGCGCTTACCCTCAAAGGTCAATTCACGGGCTCGTTCATCAAACACATAGAAAATGATACTCTCGGTATCATTTTCATCGACCAAAGCATCAGATGCAGCGATAGCCTTTCTTTTTGTCCGCAGCTCATTAATCAATTGCAATGCTTCTGACCCCCTGTTTAATTCAGCCAGCGCCTCTGCCCGCATTAGCATGACATCGGAAACCCGATAAATTTGAAAGTTAAAATAGTCCGGTGTTTCCAAGCCATACTTGACAATACTGCCTGCAGGTAAATATAAACCTCCTTCACCACGTGAATCGGACAGATCTGCATCTACATCCGCATTTGCTGGAAAAATTTCAGAATTCAACAGGTCTACATTGGCCATAAAAGGTTTCTTGTCGGCCAAAACCAAGTCAAACATGGGATTTACCTGAGAACCCTTATGACTAATCTCAAAGATGGTCTCCGCTGTTCCGCCGTCAAAAATAGAAACCGTAGCTATCCCATTTAACCGATAGCGACCAGTATTTAATATTTTGGCCGTCTCTACTTCGACTTTGTCGTATTGTTCCAACCAAAGGTATACATCGGCCAGCATCGCAGTGACCGCAGATCTGGTCACCCTTCCTGTATTTGTTGCGTTATAATCTACAGACTCCACAAGATATTCCGGCACCATTCCCTGAGCTTTGATCAAATCCGCTACAATTTGCTTCAAAACCTCCTCTGCGGTGGATTGGGTAGTAGGGACAATGTCGGTATCTTTTGCAATACCTTTTAATTTTAGAGGTATATCACGAAAGGTACGTACCAAATAAAAATATAAGTAACTCCGAATAGCGAGTGCCTCGCCGACGGCATCATTGTATTCAGCATCAGTAAAAGTAGGATCAGATTCTTTTGCCTGTGGTGCCTTGTCGATCAAGAGATTACAATTATTGATTGCAGTATACACGGCGCTCCAATCAGAAATCGTATTGGTGCTCAGAATATTATAATTTTTGACAAAACGGTTATCATCACTCGCATAGCTGGTTAAACCCACCAAATCCGCCCGCAATTCCCCCCAAAGGAAAAGGCTTTTTTCTACCCCCCCTCCATTTAATGATGAATAAATTCCAATCAGACCTGCATGGACATCTTCCTTAGTTTTCCAAAACTCGACGTTGGTAATACCGTCTTGTGGCTGCAGATCAAGCCATTTATTACATGAATTGAGCGATACGCTAGATAGCGCAAGAAGGCTCATTATAATTATCTTTCTCATCATTTTTCAATTAAAAACGTGCAGTGATACCCAGTGTCACCGTCTTTAGCGGTGGCGTCATGGAATCGTCTTTCAATACCGTAAAGGCATCTTTTAATTTCACAGCCACATCAGGATCCTGTCCAGTGTACTTGGTAAAGGTCAAAAGATTTTCAACTGTTATATACGTACTCAATGCCCCGATCCGCAGACGTTTCAAGAATTCTTGTGCAAAGTCATATTTCAAGGTAACGGTACGTAAGCGTATGAAAGATGCATCTTCCACATAGCGACTGGATCCCAAGGAATTATAGCCTGTGCCATACAAGGCTCTCGGAATATCCGTTACATCGCCTTCTTTGCGCCAACGACGCAATACCGCAGTACTCTGGTTGTTGTAGCTTGTCATATCTGTCGTATTCATCTGTGTACCGTTGATCATATCAATACCTTGTCTATAGTTGAAGAAGGCACTTAATTTCAAGCGTTTGTTATAGCCTACATTAAAACCAAAGCCACCCGTAAGTTTGGGGTTGCTGTTTCCGAGGTAAACAATATCCTTTTGATCGATCACGCCGTCATGGTTAATATCTTCATAGATGGCATCACCCGGTTGAAATACATAATCAACGGTTGGGTAGTTAAACCGCATATATACAACATCACCGTCTGGACTAACAATCTGGTTACCTTGTGCATCGGTCGCGATAGTTGATTCCTTGTCTTTATATACGCCCTGATAACGGAAACCATAGAAGGAACCAAAAGGATTGTCTTCTTGTAGGTAAGCGAAAAATGTTTTGTTTTTCAAGGATGACTTGGCATTTTCCCTTGGGTATAAAGGTGAAATCTCTCGGATCACGTTTTGGTTATGTGCAATATTGAAATTAAAACTTACATCCCATTTCTTGTTGCGGACAGGTACTACATTCAAGGATGCCTCCCATCCGTCGTTGTCCATGGTTCCCACATTCATACTGATTTCACTAAAACCATTGTAGGTCGGAATCTGGATCTTGTCCATCATCAGATCTGTGGTTCTCTTTTTATATACTTCGGCACCAAAAGTCAAACGGTAGTCAAACATATCCACGTCCAATCCCAAGTTTTGCTGGGTCACCGTTTCCCATTTCAGATCTGCGAGTTCAAGGTTGCTCGAGTAGACCCCATTCTCGCCCAGGTAAGCATAGTCATAGGTTTTATACACATTGATGTAGCTATAATCTCTGCGTGGCGCATTACCGCTACGCCCCCAACTCGCCCGCAATTTAACATCCTTGATCTGACGGATATCTTTCAGAAAATTTTCCCGACCGATTTGCCAAGCCGCTGAAAAGGCCGGAAATATACCATAGCGATTGTCCGGACCAAATCTAGAGTTGCCATCTCCACGTACGCTAGCCGCGACCACATATTTTTCCAACAACATGTAGTTGGCCTGGATCAACCCTCCGATGGATCTAGTTTGTGTCGTGATCGATTTGGCATCACCCGTCAATGTCCGAGAAGGTACCGTTGGATCCTGCAAATAAGAAGACGCCGTGTTTGTCGAACTCAACCCCTGAATGGTACTCCGATAATCAGAAGTCAGGAAAGACATATTCGCTGTAAACAAATGTTTTTTACCCAATTGTGGCGTATACAATAGGCTCGTCTTCGTATTGAGTGAAAATTCGTCCAAATCCGAATCAGACGCTCTATTTACAGAATATTCAGTAAACGGCCTACCAGTAGCCAATTGAGGTAAGAAATTTTTCGATTTATTATTGCGGATATTGAGCGCAAGGTTACTCGAAAACCGCAGTACATTTGGTATCAATTTATAGTCGATATTAAATCGGGTATTCAAGATATCGCCCAGCTGCTTGTTGATGGCATTTTTGACCATCGACAGTGGGTTATAAGTACCGGAAGCATTTTTATCTGCCTCCGCAGGTCGGAAATATCCCTGGGCAGTCTGCGCCGGATTAAATAAGTTACCTGTCAGGCGCCCATACTCATCGTATTCCCAGATCGCTTGATTTGGCATTTTTTGATAGGCAACATCCCTTACATTTTTATAAAAGATATTATCGTTGGAGACATGGCTATAGGATACATCTGACTGAAAGCTGATCCTTTCGGAGACCAGATAATCGAGGTTGATTCGGGCAGATAAACGATCGAGACCGGTACCGATTGTAGTACCTTCTTGATTAAAATAACCGATTGAAGTCATGTAACGTGCTTTCTCACCGCCGCCGCGCACCTGAATATTGTGATCCTGAAAATAGCCTAATTGTGTAATCGCATCGATCCAATTGGAATTGTTACTGTAGTTATGGTAAATATAGGTGTCGTTTGGATCGTATTGAAACTGTTGCGCATTCTCTGTTGTCGAAAATACACGTCCCGCGTTGTAGAAAGACTCCTGAAGCATAGTCGTGTATTGATCGCCATTTAACAGCGGTATCGCCTGCGGTTGTTTTGAAAACGAGCCTTTAAACGTATACCCGAAGGAAGGTGCACTTACAGTACCCCGTTTGGTATTGATAACTAATACGCCATTGGCACCACGTGATCCCCATACCGCTGTCGCCGCTGCATCCTTCAATACCGAGATATCCTGAATATCTGAAGGAGCAATATTGAGCAACTGACCGTAAGAATTTTCGTCGGATGTCGCAAAATCAAAATCATCAGGGACTGTAATATCGTAGGGCATACCATCTACCACGATCAGTGGATCTGTTGCTCCGTTGAGGGAGGAAGTACCCCGAATTCGGATTTGCATCCCTGCTCCAGGATCGCCGGAGACGGTCGTAATATCCACCCCTGGCAAACGCCCCTGTAGGGCTTGATCAACGGATGCGGACTGCATTTCGGACATTTCCTCCATGCTAATTGTTGAGATCGCGGCCGTATTACGTGCTTTGGAAATCCCCATCCCCATTCCATCGTTTACGGGTCTACCGCGTGAGACGGTGACTTCTTCAATTGTATGCTGTGCTGACTCAACCTGTACATTGATCGCTTTACGCTCACCGACTAAGGTCGGTACGGACGATTTATATCCTGTGCTGCTCACCATTAATTTTAACCCCTTCATATTGGCACGGAGACTATAATTCCCTTCCACATCAGTTACCGTACCCACGATAGTCCGGTTCTCGTTATCCTTTAGCACGACTGTAGCGCCAACCACAGGTTGGTTGGTTTTCTTCTCCGTCACTTTTCCAATTAAAAGTGACGCATTTTGTGCATATGCACTATACTGAAATCCTGCAAAAAAGCCGATTAGCAGAACTAAAAGTTTAATTTGTTTTATCTTCATAGGAGGTCTAGGGTTATAAGCCGTGTTTAAGATAACTGCTGATGGAATGAATGACCACACGCTGTCCCAAAAGGTTACTTTGAGCTATATTTGCATCGACAACACGTCCAGCATTATCCATTACTTGAAGCTTATTCTTTTGATTGAGCACCACTTGTACCGACTGTGCATCGCCATCGATATTTTTACATAAGGTCTGAAAATAACCGGTCTTTTTGCCATCGATCGCAAAAGAATTGCGCGTAATGTGGTACTGGATAAACCGAGTTACCTTATCGATATCAACTTGCGAGGTAGGAGCATTTGCTGACGGCAGATCGCCTTCTGCGACTGCTGCGGCAATTGCCGCGTTGTTCGGAATCAGCATACTGTAGTTGAGTCCCAACTCAATTCCTTTGACTACACCATCGGTTGCAGAATACAGCGTACTTTTGATCAAATAATTGTAGAATGCATTGTATGGTGAACTGACTTGGTCTGCCCCCATTTTTTGCAAAAAGAAACCGATATTCGTATTTGACGAGGTCAACCCGCCATCCAGATAGACTGAAACGCCATTTAGTGGCCCTGACAAGTTCGTACCCGTGCTCGTTGAATCAATTTTCAGCGCTTGCTTGTTGGCAACACTGTCTAAGGTGCCGCTCGATGATAACATCATATGATCATATTTGATGTATTCTCCGGTGTAACTTTCCAGCACTCCAGTACCACTTAGATCTGGAATCGGATCGTTATTTAAAGGAATAATATGCGCATTTAAGACCTCACGCATCTCAGGTGTACCATTCCCACCCTTATAGCGAATTGGATCAGTCGTGTTGTATGCATCGTAATCAAACCCCATCTTGTATAAATTATCATCGGAGACCAAAACAAGCATGTAGCGTAAGGTGGGTATTTTAAGCGTCAGATTCATTCCCATACGTTCAATCGCACGTCGCATTAAACTGTACTTTGGGTTTAGTAGTACACTGCCATATACCGACTGAAATACATTAGCCTTTTGACAAACATCTACGCCATAGAATGTACCATTACTCAATAATTTGGTTTCTTTAATATTCGCTTTAGTTAGCTTGGTACTTTCACCAAGAAAGTTTTGTTGATTTGTAAACTGGGATGGCCATAATTGCGTATTATAGAGATGTGAATTAATAAATTCAACCAAGACACCGCTATTTGTTGCATACAAATCCTTGAGCGTAGACCCTTTCGGATAATATTGGAGCAACATACCCCTGACATATTTATCAACGGCTTCATTACTTGGGATAGTGACCGAAAAATTATTGATCTGTGCATCGTTAGCATCCTCCTTCGTGTAGTTCTCATTGTTAAGAGCCAGCCCCACCCCCGTATAACTTTTAACAAAAACAGAATCTTTGCTTCCTGTTAACACTTCATTTTTACGGGTCAGATCCGCGTTGTAGGTATAAGTTGCAAACAAATCCAAAATCGATTTAAAAGATGAATACTCATCACTTCTAGTCAAATATTGATCAATGCTTTTCTCCGGAAGTAATACTCGGTCGACAACATGGATATAACCATTTTCTGCTGCAATATTATTGCGTTTCGGATCAATATTTGCAGCACCGACATTCAGTCCGCTATAGGTAGAGTTGGGATAAAACACAGTATAATCTGACTTTCCTAAGCCCCGCTGTGCCATATAGGCATCAAAGAAATAGGTCAGGTGCTTATTATTGTTTTCTATCGGCACATATAACTTATCTGAACCACGATTGGTCGAGACAAATTTGCGAATTTTGCCATTTCCCAAATCTTCGCTCTCCACAAAATCATAGTACACAGAACGACGTCTAAAAGCCAATCCTGGTTGCCACCCTTGTTTAGAAAAGAAATCGCTTAGTTTTTCGATACGCTCGCCATCATAGGTCATCGAAGAGCGGACGATCCTCTCCGCAAGCTCAGGACTAACCTTGGTCATATCTGCGATTCCCTGTTCATTCATAAATTGTTCAAAGGCTTTATCCGTCGGTGCAAATACCGTCCATGAACCCGCTGTCCCCAGTGTGTTCTGATAGCCTGACAACTGAATACAGTTAAGGAAATTTTTAAAATCGCCCATGGAATCCAATTGTTGGTAAATTGGGCTGGCCAACCAATCCGGTCTGCCATAATAAGCATCAAAGGCCTCTTTCCGACAGGAAACCGTGAGGGCCAGCAAGCTGATCCATAGTAATGTAAATCTGGATGATAACATAATTTAGATATATTGGTTCAATAAAAAATTGACTGGTAACTCTGTTAATAATTGGTAACGCTAAAAAATGATACGGCAATAATACTTGTGATAGGTTATATCTCTTTTATTTTCTGTAGCTCACAATTGGCACTTCGAAGATAAAACATATGGTTTTACCAACCATCCTGCCCCATCCTGAGCAGGAGCGGGAGGGAATTGACAACTCAAGTCACGCACTATATAATGAATATGGCGCTATTATTCCANNTGGAATAATAGCGCCATATTCAATTGACAGATCTCTGGAAATAAAATGGAACAACGATTGCGTTTGCTTCTATTTGTTTAAGCAGTCTGAATGTCCCGGCCCGCAATTAATAACTCCACAAAGTCACAGGACCGATCAGACCACTTTCCATTGGTTTCCAATCGCTGGCATCAAAGTTTTTATAGTTGATATTGACAAAGTTTATTTCATGGTAATTACGCCAGGCAATTTTTTGCTGATCCAGCTGACGAATACGATTTGCCATTAGGTTAGCAACCTCGATACGGATTTTATTTTCTCCATTGACCAACCACTTGGTAATATCCTGTTGAAAGGGTATTGACCATAAAATACCTGCATCCTGCCCGTTGATAAATACACGAGCGCTTTCAGCAACACGTCCAAGCTTCAACAGATAAGATTTCGATTGATCCTTCTCGATGGAAAACGTTTTCTCGTACGCCGCGGCACCCGAAAAATTGATCGCATCCTTATCGCCCCATTCCGTCCAGGATGACAGTCGACCGATTTTTCTAGCATGCGGTAAAACAGATCCTCCTGAAATAAAGCTAACTTTCCAATCATGATCCAATTGAGTCACTTGACTCAATTCATCTTGATAGCGGAATGGTTCCGCGGCTTGTTGCTCAGAAGCCAAAATGATCCAGGAATAACCCGAAGGAATCTGCACCCGTATTTTACCATCCGTTGATGGTAACTTAAATACTCTTCCCGTCTGTGGATCCAACAAAGAATAATATTTAGCCTGTGCATTTAGCGTCATACTACGATCCACGGTCCGTTCGCTGTGATTGACCAAATAATAATACGTATCCTTACCAGAGACTCTTCTCGAGAATTTCAGTCCTGCTTGGTTAATTCGTTCGGGTGCTATCTGTTCTGTTTCGAGGGCTGAATTGACATCCGTCGTCAGATAGATTTTACCTTTTCCAAAAGCCGTATACTGGTTCGCCTTATCTTTTTCAAAACCAAGCGATGTAATTAATTTATTGAATAGCGCAGTGCGTTCATCCAATTGATTATACCCAGGTACTTCCTGCGGTAATTGTTGGAAAATGACAGTTGCTCCTTGCTTCGCCATTTCTAAAATTTTCTGAAGCGTCACTTCCGAAAAATAATGACAGGCAGGGATATAAATCGCTCGATACGGGATCGCATCCTTCGAAGTTTGTAGTTTTCCGTCGTTTACAGTTGTTCCCGCCAGAATTTTATCTGTTGCAAAATCAAAGCTATACCCACGTTTCTGTAGTTGAACACTTTGTTTATAAAATTGCGTTGGGTGCAACCACTCGTCAACATCATGAACCTTCAACGCTTTATCCATCCCCTTGGCATTGTTCCAAATATCGTAAATGGGCCAATACACCAACAATTCATTGTCGGCACGACTGGACTGTAGAATGGATTGGACACGTGTAATATATTGGTTCAAACCGGATAGGTGATCCCAGAATGAATTTTGGGGAACAAAGTTAACAGACGCATAGAATAACCAACCCGGAAAGGGAACATTTTTAGGCGAATAGGTTGTCCCATGGTAGAACACATGATTCACCCCCGCCAGGAATAATTGTTCAACTTCGGGTTTCGTTTGTGACAAGGAGGTTTTAAAATGTTCCGTCAACCAAGTGAACGTCTCCGAAGAAGTATATTTCTTCCCATACACATTTGCTGCTGAGGTTGCAAACTTAGCCATTATTGGATCCGGGTCTACATTACGAATATCGGCAGTGTCACGTCTTAATCCGGGAATAGCAAAACTACTGGATCCAAAGGTTTCACACTCGGGAATATCTGTATCGGCATATAAATCAATCAGGTTTCCTGGAGATCCATGCGCTTGATTTTTTGAAATCGCTTGATAGCGATGGGCAAAATCTGTAAATGGGATCAAAAAGTTGTTGGCCAGTAACGCATTTACAACTTCACGATAATCAGATTTTAGACGTGCTGTTTTAATTTCATTTCCTCCCTTTCCTGCAAAATCCAAAAGATTATCCTGCAGTTTATATCCCTTTATTCGTTCGAACGATTGTAAAAATTCATCTGTCCAGTTCGCCCCATATACCTCGTAACTATCGTTAAAAAAGGCGCGGGCATTCAATTGTTTATCCTTAAATACTTCGGCAAATCTATTGAAATAAGATGCGACAGAATGCTGTCCGAGGTGATCCAAAGTATACCCCTCTCCACCCGGTGCAGCACGTTTCACTTTTTGCCCCGTTCTTCCTGAGAATACAGCCAATAAACGTACGTCGGTCGGTGCTTCCCAAGTTCCATCGCTATGTGAACTGTAATCATCCAGGTTAATTTCGCTATTATCGGATTTAAATGCGCGTAAAGCTTGCAGGAAAAAATAACGCTGTTTGGGGTCTTTTGATTTCAAAGGGAAAGTAATTTTTTCACCTTTTTTCAATTCAAATTCATCCAGGATCAATTTCGTGGCGGCATCTTTCTCCTTGATTTGAGGTCCACCAAAAGGCCAACCTGTTCCCAAATTAATATCCACCCCCATCCCCAAGGTTTTTGCCTTATCCGTTGTTACACCTATCATACTCATCCATTGGGGAGAAAGGAAGGTCAAATAGCTGGATTCAAAACCTTTAGCACCATAAATAGGCGTTATCTCAACACCGCCAAACCCACTTTTGTCAAATAAGGTTAGTTCCCGTTCGAGGTTGGGTCTGTCCACTGCTGAACCGAGCCACCACCAACGCGTCCAGGGTTTCATTTCTTTGGTAACTGCTGGCCATAAATCCTGTGCCATCGTTCGACCGAAAGCCAACAGATTACAGGCAAGCATTAACGATATATAGATTTTCTTCATGTTAAAATTGGCCTAATCCATGTGAAATACTTTTTTCAAATTTATCGAAACTGGGGAATGATCCGGATTTACTTCCATGATATCATGCATATAATCCCACCACTTCTGAACAATAGCTTCTTTGCCCAATTCTTGCGAGGAATGCCCTGCAAGGTACTGAACAGCAAATAAGGTATCCGTCTCTTCATCCAAAAAAATGCTATAATCAGACACGCCATTTTCGCGCAATAAGGTTGTTAATTCCGGCCAGATCGCTTCATGTCTCCGCTGATACTCCGCAGACATGCCTGGTTTTAATTTCATCTTAAATGCTATTTTCTCCATTTCGAGTTATTAAACTATTTTAGTGTTACTGTATAATCCTAATTAACCAACACCTGATGTATATCGGCTTCGATAATACTCAAGGTCCCTTTGGCATTGGCATCATTACGTGCCACGCCATCATCAAGCTTTTTACCGCCCATTTCTACCTGATTGTTTTCCTTTGCAGTAAAAGGCGCATTTTTAAGTTTTATGGTTACCTTTTCGCCCCTAGTACGCGGAAACGAAAGTGTACAGTAGCCTAAAGTAATATCCGTATTTCCATCAAAAACAAGTTTGTCGTCTACGAAAATCTGTAGCGGGTAGGATCTTGATCTAAAATTATTTAATTTCAGATCGATCTCATCAATGTCGGACTTTTCCTGTAAAATGTATGTTATCCATGCTGTGCCCAACTGTCCATCATTGACCCAATCCGACAGTTCATTGTCGTCGTAGGATTGTGCTGCCTTCTCTGAATTAGCGCCAGCGGTAGCCGCACGGATTTTAAGGCTTTTTTTCAGCTGTACCAGAGTAGGTTTTTCTGGACTTGGCCCCCGCTCTAAAAAGGAAGGTAAATTTTCAGCAGATTCTTTTACAAAATAATTCTCCGTCTTTTTGATAGGTTGCACCGTCCAGGCGACTGAATCTGATAAAAGACCATTAGCTGTCGCCTTCAACAGCACTCCACCCGATTTATCGTACTGTGTACGAAGTAATACACGATTTATACCTGCCTCCACCGGAAGTGATTTGGCCAAAATATAATTATCGGGTCCCTGTGCGATACCACCGCGCCAATCCATCGGTCCATCTAAGTTGAAATCAACCCTGTTTGATGCTAATGGGCAACGTACGCCATTCTTGTCAAGCACTTCAACTTCCGCCAGTACCATATCGTTACCATCAGCAAATAAACCATTTTTACCATGTTGCACTGTCAAACGGATTTTATAAGGTTCGCCTGCTGTCCTTAGTTCTTTTTTGTTCAACAACTTTCCGTCTTTCGTAAATGATTTCGCAGTCAATACACCGGCCTCAAAGTCAACTGCAGGAAAACGGTATAGGAAATTATAGCGTTTTTCTGCTTCACCTTGGATCTTGCCATTTACGGATAATTCAACACGATCAGCAGCGGAGACGACTAATACATCCTTTTTCGTTCCGGGAGCATAGTTCCAGTGGCCAACAAGATGTAATCCCTTTGGATCTGGATCAATCCAACCATCCCACATGACCTGATGGGCGAAGTAAGCATCTTTGGGAATACGCATGGCATCGACCTCGCCACTGCGTCTATAGTTTTCTTTTCCTCGAAAATGAGTATTGGAATCCGAGAAAATAATATTGACGCCACCTGAATTTACGCGATCACCAGTACCGGGACGCATTTTCCAATACTCCCACCAACGATGGACCGTCTCCACGACATAACTATCTTGGTTTCTATTATAGTCACTGGCGTCAACACCCTTGTAAAGCGGACCTTCACCATCCTTGTGAAACGGATAGCTCAATTCGTCCCAATATTTACGTAAGGCTTCATCGCGCATGTATTCCGTTGCAATCATCGGGTGACGGGCACTTTTATTAATGTATAGCATTTCACCACCATATTCAGCTAGCTTACTGTCTAACATTTCACGCGAACCAATTGCCCGTCCGCCAGCTGGATCGTATTGATCCCGGATAGCTTTCATCTCCGCCATATGCTCCTCAGAAATAGACTCGTTTCCACATTCATAAAACAGAACACTGGGACTGTTTCGATAATAGATAATTGCATCACGCATCAGTTCTGTCCGCTGTTCCCAGCGTCTGCCTTGGGTATCTTTTTCGGCATCTCCGGCAGGTAGCATTTGCATTAGTCCCACGCGATCACAGGATTCAACATCCTGTTTCCAAGGGGTTACGTGCATCCATCGAACCAGATTCGCATTGCTTTTGACCATCAGCCCATTGCTAAAATCACTTAACCAAGGTGCTACAGACAAGCCGACAGCAGGCCATTCATTACTTGTACGCTGTGCATAGCCCTTCATCATCAAAACTTGATCATTCAGATACACCATTCCATTCTTAAAAGCTGTTTTTCGAAACCCTGTTTTCGTTTGCACAGCATCTATGATTTTATTATCCCGCAAGATTTTTGTCGTAACTGTATAGAGATAGCCGTACCCCCAGCTCCAAAAACTAACCTGATTCAAGGCTGAATTCATGGTCAATTGTTGTGTTTGATTGGCTGGGAGATTGAATTTTTTTGAAAAAGTTTTCACCAACTTCCCATCGGCATTACGTACTTCGGCAACAAAGTTGACTAAACTCGATTTATCGGTTTCATTTTTCACCTCCGAAGAAACAAAAAGATCCAATGTCTTTTTAGGGATGTTCATATTCTTCGCATAGACATAAACACCCGTAGTTTTTAAATTGGAATACAAGGGTAGCGTCTGATAGATCTTGGAAGCAAAGTGGATCCATACATTTTTTGGAATGCCACCATAATTTGCGTTAAAGTTTTTATCGTTCCATTGATAAGTACTGTTTGTCGCCTTTTCCCGATAGCTCCAGCTATTGTCAATGCGTATCGCCAAGATATTTTCGCGATCACGATCAATCAGATCTGATAGATCAAATCCGGCGGCCATGACACCATTTTCATGCCGTCCAATAAATTTCCCGTTAAGGTAAAACTCTCCCCCAAAGCGAATTCCTTCAAATTCTAAAAATACCTTATCAGAAGTAATGCCCTTAGGAATACGAAATTTCTTCCGATACCAAACAATATTTGCAGAAAGGTCATGTATCGCTTTTGCAAAAGCTTCATCTTCATTCCAAGCTTGAGGCAAGACAACTTGTTTCCATTCCCGGTCATCGAATCCAACAGTAGCAGCATCGCTGACATCGCCAATGTGGTAACGCCAATCCGCATTAAAACTTAAAGTTTTCCGACCTGCTTGAGCATAGGTGCCAAATGAAAGCAGAAGGCAACAAAAAATAAATAATACTCTTTTCATTTTATATTTTTTTATGGCTAATGTGAGATCGAGTAATTTCTTTTATCTATAGCATAACTGTGTACCATTTCCATGATGGGCGCTGATTAATTAAGTTATTGGCTACACACTGAATGAATAATGAGACAACTTATTTCGACAACATTTTATAAACCTCTGTCCCTCCCAATAAAAAACAACCCAAACCGTAATCTTCAAAATCCGGTTGACTGGAAAAACTGACAGGTTGACCATCTTTAGGTTCTTTTCCCGTTCCTTGTAAATAGCCTAAGAAGCCTGAAGGGTGTACCGCTTCTGCTGTCATTGCTTTCCACGCTTTTTCTACAACAGGTCGATATATTTTAGCATCCAGCAAACCATTATTGATACCCCAGGCCATACCATAAACAAATAATGCCGTTCCTGAAGTTTCACGCCCGCCAAAATTAGTGGGATCATGCAGACTGACATTCCAGAATCCATCCGGTCTTTGAATAGGAACAAGCGCTTCCATCAAGGCTTTATAATCCGCCATATACTCCGCACGATGTACTTCGTTTTCTGGGATTAACGAAAGTACCCTGACCAAAGCCGCCACGACCCATCCATTACCACGTGACCAATAGCAATCTTCACCGTTTGGTTCTTTATAAGGAGGAACAAAATCCTTATCGCGCCACCAAAGTTTGTCGGCCTTGTTATACAGGCCACCACCTTCTTGCGTTTTTGAATGATGATACATTTTATACATGTAATCAAAGTAAGTTTGATCCTTGGTCATTACACCCAATTTGGCATAAATTGGCATGGCCATTTGTATCGCGTCAATCCAGGTCCAATCGTCTACTTTGCCAGATTTGATAATGTAATCTATATTCGCTTTAATCTTCTGGATACGCTCAGGTTTCTGTTCAATCTCATAGAGATCAAGATAAGTTTGCCCACAGGCTTGGTCATCGGCATTTCGAGTTTCTACACCATTGCGCATACCCCATTCATGTTTATTTCCCCAATCCACCGCGTAATTGTAGTAGTCATTGTTTTTATCAATCTGATACAGTGCCATGAGACCTTCGTAATAAACGGCTCTGGTCCAGATATTACTTGGCCGCCAACGGTTGGTATAGATGGGTTTGCCCGTGTCTGTCCATTTATTCATGAAATAGCGATTGGTCAGTTGCAAGGATTGAAGTACATCCCCAGCGGTGATTTCCTTCTTCTGTTCGACTACTTTTTTTGTCGATGAACAGGCCGAAAGGAAAAACGCAATCAGTAAAGTTGCTGTATACGTATTAAATATTTTCATGTTTTTCTTGCTATAATTATTCATAACGGGAGTTCCCTTTTTTTTCTGAAAGTGTCTGATCTTATTGGCCAGAAAGAACCTTCTTTCGCTTTCATTGCTGTTGGTGTCTGTGAAGTCATGAAGGTTTTTGAGCGAGCTGCTCGTAGGGTATCACACCGACCCTTTTTGCCCAATTTTCATAGATCTGAACCATTTCGTGGTATATTTTTGGAAAAGTAGCCGATAAGTCTATAGTTTCACTCCTATCTTTTTCGACATCATACAAATACCATTTGTTTTCAGGGTAGGAGGAAACAAGTTTCCACTTTCCTTTGCGCACCCCTTTATTGCCCTCATGTTCAAAACAAATCTCCCTGTCCGCAGACCGCTGTCCTTCCATCCAAATAGGAAGCAGGGACATTCCTTCCATTGGTTTGATCGTGTTACCGGCGTAGTTCTTTGGGTAGTTTGCACCCGACCACTGCGCCAAGGTTGGCATGATATCGATCAAATGGGCCGGCAGATCAAACTGTTTTCCCTGCGGCAGGAACTTTGGCCCATAGGCGATAAAACCAGTTGCATTGCCTCCTTCAAACTCCCAATGCTTGAATTTTTTGAAAGGCGTATTACTGACCGCGGCACCTTCTATTCCATAGGCGGTAAAAGAACGTGGGTGACTGGCCGGAAATTCATTGGCAGCCCTAATATCAGCCGTGAATCCAGTATTGGTTATTGTTTCATTGCTCGCTCCATTATCGGAAAGAAAGATAAAAACAGTGTTTTCCAATTGTCCTTTCGACTGGAGATAATCAACCAATCGCCCTACATTTTGATCCAATTCGTCGACCATCGCCGCGTATACAGCCATCTTTTCATCCCATTTTACTTTTTCTTCCCAGCTGCAATCGTTCCATTTTCGCAATGCGGTATCCATTGGAGACAATTTGGTCGTTGGTGGCAGTAAGCCCAACTGCTGCTGTTTTTCAAAACGCCTTTCACGGACAGCATCCCATCCTTCCATATATTTACCGCGGTACTTTGCGATATCCTGAGGTTTGGCATGTAAAGGCCAATGTGGAGCCTGAAAAGCTAAGTACAGGAAAAAGGGGTTCTCTTTTTTAGTGTCTAGATGCTCGCCAATAAAAGTCATCGCATAATCCGTGTAGGCATCCGAGCTATAATAATCTGCTGGCGGAACAATCGCTTCATTGTCCAAGGCTATCGTCAATTTTTGGTTGGGCCGATAAGGTCGGTTTTCAAAATAGCTGTTTGCCCCATCAATCAGTCCATAATACCGTTGAAATCCACGTTGTAAAGGCCAATTTTCTTTTTCCTGCCCCACATGCCATTTCCCAGCCATATAGGTTCCGTAGCCTGCGCCTTTTAATAGTTCGGCCAAAGTCACTGAAGTTTTATTTAGAAACCCCTGATAAGCAGGAAAAGGACGCTTATTCATCATATCGCCAACCCCTGCCTGATGTGGATATAAACCTGTCAATAAAGAAGCTCGGGATGGACAGCAACGCGAAGCATTGTAAAAGTTGGTCATCTTAATTCCATCTTTTGCCATTCTATCCAGATTTGGGGTTTGAATTTCAGAGCCAAAACAACCCAAATCGGAATATCCCATATCGTCTGCCAAGATCAGAACAATATTTGGCCGTTGCTGCGCATGCAGTGTCAATCGTGTCAACAGAAAAAAGAGACACAGCGTAAATATTGGTTTCATCATACTACATAAATTTCTTTAGCCCGATTTTGGGCTGTGCTTTCAATTGTTCGGCGACTAATTTGGCATTCAGCAAGGCCCCCGCTTTAATCGTGTGAGTCGCATCCTTCGGATCAAAAAATTCCGTTTCTACTTTCTTTTTTCCAAATGTTTCATACTGAGCAATAACGAGTTCCTGTAATGGAATGAAAAATGCCCCAGCCTGTTGCGCAGCCTCCCTAGCCCATAGCGCATAATCTGATCTACGAACCTGATTTCCTTCCCAAGCATTGCGCGGAATTGGCGAACAGATAATTGCTGTCGCCCCTTTATCTTGAATATTTTTCACAAAGCGTCGTAAATAGAAACCATAACTATACACGACTTCATGTTGCTTCAATAACGGATTATACACTTCTTGGTAATCGTCACCATTCCCCTTTATCGTCCCCCTAGCCCGTAACGTATCCACAATGGGACTCGAATCATTATGTCCAAATTGCATGAGAACAAAATCACCTGGCTGTATGCTATCCAGCACTTTCTGCCAAAGTTTTGGGTTGTTATAAAATGTTCGTGTACTCGTTCCACCCAATGCACGGTTCTTGACGTTGATTTTATCCGATTTAAAATACTGGCCAATAAAACTTCCCCATCCCCACTGTCCGTTTGAACCGTTTCCTTGCCCATTTTTTACCGTGGAATCACCAATAATAAACAAGGTCGGTTTATGTTGTTGTCCCAAAAAGGACATGCTGATTACAGCAAAAAGGACCGCAGCCCATGGCAACAATTTCAATTTCATCTTCTTTATTATTTAATATATTGTACTAGCTGACTTTTAATCCTACGAAATCCTTCGACAACTGATAAAGCATTTTCGCGCGCGCCATCTTTATTCGTATGGGTATGGTCCCCCGGAAAATAGCCGGATTTTACCGCTTCAGGGCCAAGCCGATCATATTTATCTGCAGTAATACTGTTAAGATCCAAAAAAGCGACGCCCTGTTCTTCCGCGATCTCCTTTGCCCACAATCCAAAATCCTTATCTGCCCGCTTCACTTTCCCTTTATCATCCCATTGGTTGCGCGGAATCATGGATAACAAGATCGGTGTTACACCCTTTTTCTTTGCTTCAATCACAAAACGACGTAGGTTTTCACCGTAAGTACGTACGGTCTCTTTCTTCCCATTTCCCCAATCCAATACAATAGAGTCCAGACCAATCCCCCGCAGTACGCCGCGATACCCCTGTCTGCTCGTATCAGGCTTACTTCCTTCGTTATGGCCAAACTGAATCAATAAAAAATCACCAGGTTTAAACAATGAGTCAACTTTTGCCCACCTTCCCTCTTTGACGAATGTCCTTGTGCTACGCCCTGCCATCGCATGATTATCTACTCGGACACGTGTAGTATCCAACAGTTCAGGAAGCAATGTTCCCCAGCCCCAATACTCCTTATTACTATTCTTCACAGTCGAATCACCTATAAGATAAATCGTAGGCTTATTTTGTTGTTTTGCAAAGGATATCAAAAGAAAGGCTACCAATACCATTCCTATCCATTTTATTGTATGCTTCATGTGCTAACTTATCTATTTCTTTTTAATCTACCCATTTAAATCGTGCACTTCCAACCCTTCTATTTCTTGTGGGCGGACTTGACCAGCTGAATATTCGGTTTAACCGGACGATCCATTCCTACACCAAGGTAATAGCCCGTATGTGGTGGTTGATTATAGCCTACATTCTGCCATGTTACACTCAAGCGATATTGTGGATCATGCATGAGTGTATATACGCGTTGCTCTGTTGGGATCGTCGTTGTATAGATACGGAGATTCTGGTTATCTTCTGAACGTAAGACCAATTCTTCACGCCAGTCGCCAAAGATATCGGCGCTCAGGTTGGGTGTGCTTTTAGTGCCATTGATCGACGATGTTCCCATAGCTGTAAAGATTCGTTCCGTTTTCCCATTTTGATATTTTTCAATATAGTTGCTGTTTAAAAGCTCACGGCTTAAATCAGCATCCCACCAGATCAAAAAATTGGTCGATCTCGGAGCCCGCCCGACAATATTTCCCTTGGTATCATACATGTCTTTAGACCCCAGCCACCACAGATACGCTCCTTTACGATCGGGATCAATATTTGCAGCAACACCGCGAGGAATATCTTGGTCTCTTGCACTTTGAAACAATATGGCTCCCGTTTTGGCATCCAACAAGGCTACCCCCGTCCCCTTTCGTCCCCCTTTCAGTTCATGAATTCCAAAAATCTCCAGTCCGGGCCTTTCAGGATCCAAGTCACTGACATGCAATGCATCGCCATGTCCCAATCCTGTACTGTACAGCCCCTTTCCATTATCATCAATAACCATCGACCCAAAGACAATCTCATCTTTACTGTCTTGGTCTACATCAGCAACCGTGAGACTATGATATCCCTGACCGGAATAAGGATCTTGACGAACTTTGCTGTCGAATACCCAGCGGCTCACTAATTTTTTATCTTTGAAGTCCCATGCCGCCAAGGCCGTTCGTTCATAATACCCCCGCGTCATCACGACACTCGGATGCATGCCGTCCAGATATGCTACGCAAGCTAGAAATCGATCGCTACGATTGGCATTCGTGTCTCCCCACGAACGCAGATCCCCACGTTCAGGTAGATAATCCACGGTACTTAGCGCCTTACCCGTCAGCCCATCAAATACGGTTAAATATTCAGGTCCTTTCAATATGCGGCCTACAGTTCTTGAACTTGATACGGTATCACGCCAATCGGCTTTTGGATCACCAATAACATGTCCCAGTGCATCTTTAGTACCATCCGCAGTTTTACAAACCAATTCTGCACGGCCATCACTATCGAGGTCATACACCATAAATTGGGTATAATGTGCTCCTTCCCGGATATTTTTACCCAAATTGATTTCCCATAGAAAGGTACCATCTAATTTATAAGCCTGAAAAATAGGTTCTGAAGTGATCCCATTGTGCGCATTATCATGTCCAACACCAGTTTGATGAACAATAAGTTCATACGTCCCGTCTCCGTCCAAATCGCCTACAGAAACATCTCCTGGCGTGTAGCCTTTGGGGGTGCGTAACGGAATATTCAGGTATTGCTGTACTTTTTGATCTTTGGATAAAGTAAGTTTAGCAACTTCCTTTTCTTTTCCTCCCGCCACAATATCCAAGGTGTAGGTTACATCTTTACTCAGGTCAACATGATCATCCAAAAAATTGGTACCCTTTGTTAAAGGTGTTTTATTCAATTTTTTCTGTATACCATTTCCTTCCTGCCGATAAATAGCAAAGGCCGTGTCAAAATCGTCGGTACCCAGCAAACGCCAACTCAAAAACACGGCGTTATCCGTAGTTTTTACACCGACCATTCCGCGATCTAAAAACTCCATTTTGCGTTGGCCTGAAACGGCAAGAGAACCGATCAATGCTCCTGTCAAAAGAATAAGTTTTGCTTTCATCATTCAAGGTCTACATCACAGCTATATGCTGGTACATATTATTGCTTTTTATTATTAACCGTTACATTGTTTAGGATAAAATTTTTAATGTACTCCTTATGAATAATAGGATCTTTGCTCGCACGGACATGCATATTTTGAAATGTAAAATCCGACAGTACATATTGCTCCGAATTGAGCACATCAAAAACAATGTCGCAATCCAGATCAATATTACGCAAGACAATATTTCTCGCATAGGACATTTTGATATCTTTCTCGCCCTTTAAATCAAAAAATTGGGTCCAAGGTTTGATAAACAACATACTATTGACATTTCCTTTTACATTTTCAATCAAAATATTTTCATATTTCTGTGGTGTATCCGGGCGCATCTTTAGCTGCAACAGCTTACGCGCTTTATCCAGCGTGTTGTTTCTAAAAATCACATTGTAACTATGAATTGATTCACTTCCACACGTCAGTGCACTATGACAAAATCCAAAAAAACAATTTTCAATAATGATATTTGAATTCGGGCCGTTGTTAGGATCCTTATCAGACTTGGGCCCTTTCCCACCTTTCAATGCGATCGCGTCGTCGTTGACGGAAAGATAACAATCCTTAATCAATACATTACGGCAGACATCCAAGTCAATCGCATCAGAACTAGGCGCTTTAACAGGCTCCTTTGGCGCTGAAATATGCAAACCGATCAATTTGAGGTTTTCACATTTGTAATAATGTGAGGTCCAGAAAGGTGAATTGATCAAGCGAATACCCGAAATCTGTACATCTTTGCTATTGGATACATAGAGTAAACGCGGGCGCATCTCGTCCATATTTGTACATTTTGGGTTAAACTGCCGTCTAAGCCAAAAAGACCGCCAGTAGCGTAACCCATTTCCATTGAGTGTACCCTTGCCTGAAATTGTAAAACCATCCACCTGATCTGCATTGACGAGCGCCATAAAGTATTTTACTGTTTGCCCCTCCATACGGGTTTCAGCCAATGCAAAATCTGCGATATCATCACTTCCCTTCAGTACAGCACCTTCTTCCAGGTACAAATGTGTCTTTGGTTTAAAAAATAATGACCCACTCAAATAGATACCTTTAGGTACAACGACCACTCCCCCACCACTGGCATAGGCTTTATCAATTGCTTGTTGGATTTTGGCCGTTTGCACAACGGTGCTATCTGTCGTTACACCAAAATCCGTGATCAAAAATTTCTTTCCGAGCGTTTCTATGTTGGTCGATTTTATCGTCTCAAACCACTTTGAGATTGCTGTTCCATCTGGGAACTTATCCTGCGCCTGCGCACTTGACAAAACCACAATTGATGTTAGTAACTGTAAAAATCGAAAGAATTTTTTCATAATATTTAGTTTATAAACATGTTTTCCCTAGCCCAACAATTAAAATTCATGTATTGAAAAGCTTTTAAAAATTGATTAGCGCATTAAAATATGCTTAATGAGTAGCTAATCTAAAAGTATCAACATTTTTAAGAAGAGCTGTCCTGTAGTATCCTGAACAAACTAGATACACAGTCAGCAAGCGCTCATTTTTCCTGACAGTGAGCCTAATAGCAAGGTTTCAAAGCTTTTCGTAATATATTTGTTATAGAATCCCTATCACCAACTCCCTACTAACTTATCACCAACTCCTGACTGTAACCACCTTGAGTCCATAGTGTGTCCATGTTGAGTCCACCTTTTAATTGTTGAGATACCATGTTGACGTCGTTTTAACAACTCACTTGCAGTCAGGAGTTGGTAGGAATTTGTCCATAACTTATCCCCAAGAAAGCATCTCCAAACCACCTTGTACTGTCCTGCTTTGCAAAATTAGGTTCTCCTATGATTGTTCTTTATTTTTAACAATTATTGTTTTGGAGCAATTAGCGCTAGTACCCCCTTCAGAACACATTACGGATCAATTATGACATATAAATCAATCTTTACAATCATTTTATTATCAATATCCTTTGTTGGCTTAAGCTTTGCGCAAACAGGCAAGCTCGCACAGGAAGAGATCAACATTCAGGCTCCTTTTGAAATCCCAACGTTTAAGGTTCCCAATTTCGAGCATTGTAAAAACTACGATATCCGCGATTTTGGTGCACGCCAAGGCGATAAGGAAAGTACGGCCACTGCAATAGCTCAAACAATTGATCTGGCGACAAGAGCTGGAGGGAATGTCATTATTCCCCCAGGTGAGTGGATAACGAAGGCTATACACTTAAAAAGTAATGTCAACTTACATGTCAGTGCAGGAGCAACGTTATTATTTTCGGGAGACCCGAAGGACTATCTGCCTGCTGTTCACAGTAGTTGGGAAGGATTAGAATGCTATAATTACTCCCCGCTGATCTATGCTTACGAAGCCACAAATGTTGCCATTACTGGCAAGGGAACCATAAAAGCGGATCTTACTGTTTGGGAGAAATGGTTTCCAAGACCGAAACCACATATGGAGAGTATCAAAAATCTCTATAATTGGGCGCAAGAAGGGATACCTGTCGAACAACGCCTTATGGTCAATGATACATCCAACCTTAGACCGCAATTTATTCAATTCAACCGTTGCCAACAGGTTCGGGTAGAGGATATCAAAATCCGAAACAGTCCTTTTTGGACCTTACACCTCTACTTAACGAAAGATGTCCTTGTACGTGGGATCGACATCTATGCTCATGGTCATAACAATGATGGGATCGACCCAGAAATGAGTGAGAATGTATTGATTGAGAATTGTATTTTTGACCAAGGTGATGATGCTATTGCATTGAAATCGGGCCGGAATCCGGAAGGCTGGCGATTAAAAACACCAACAAAAAATATCGTCATCCGCAATTGTGAAATCCGTGACGGTCACCAATTACTGGCCGTTGGGAGTGAGCTATCGGGTGGCATCGAAAACATCTATGTAAATAATTGTACGGTATTGCCTAATGAGAAACTCATGCATTTACTGTTCATCAAAACCAATGAACGTATGGGCGGCTATGTCAAAAACATTTATTTTTCAAATATCAAAGCCCAAAATGTAAAAGAGGGAATCCTTGGGATAGATACAGATGTGCTCTATCAATGGCGCAACCTGGTACCAACCAAAGTAAAAAAACTAACGCCAATATCGAATATCTATCTTTCGAACATCCAAGCGGAGGTGGGTCAATTTATTTCAAAAATCAACGGCAATTCGGAACTTCCCATTCAGACGGTTCAATTGAAGGATGTACGACTCAAAAAAATAACCTCAACTGCAGTCCAAAATCAATATGTTAAGGATTTCTCCTACAAAGAATAACAGGCCATACTGAATTGGTTTCCAATCTCTCCTCATTAAAGAGATTCGCACCATGAAATCATTCAATAAACCTGATACAATAAATCTTCATACATAAAAAAGGGCTTTTCCATTAAAATAGAAAAGCCCTTTTTCATGTGTGAACCAGTATATTAATCGGTCAATACATTTACTTTAGGCATCACGAATTGGGTATTTTCTTTTTCTCCCTTCGGTGTACCAAAGTAAAAATAGAGTGTCCGGTCTATTTTTTTATCCATTTGATTCGGCTCTCCTGCAGGTCCATTCACTGCTGCATTACCATTGATCCCCAGGGCCAACTTTGTTCCAATAGGCGGAATGGCGTCCAAAAAGGAAATATCTCCAGTAGGTAATTGTGGATATCCTTTGGGACCTGAAATCCCATAAAATTCAAACAGCCGCAGAAATAGATCATCTTGATCTGTTGCGACCAAAAACTTTCCTTGCACGGTATTGAATTGTACCCAACTGACATCCGAAAAGTAGCCTTTAAATTCAGGAAATGTCCATGGCCCAATACCGGCCTTTCCATCGTTGTACATTTTTTCCCATGTATTTAGCGTAACTCCTTGCAACCTATTCTTCCATACGCGGTAAGGGCCATTTCCCAACCATTTGGCTCCGATAATATAGTTTTCAGGAAAGTTGAAGCTTACTCCCGCATAAGGTACTGCTTTTTTCATGTTGTAGGCATAATCGAGTTTCAACCAACCATCCGGACGCATCGTCCAACGGATAAAGCTTAGATTACCATCAAACATAAACTCAGCAACTTCGTTTTTTCCATCTTGCCAACGTTTAGCACTTTTCAGCTCCGACTGACCATCAATAAGCACAGGTCCATTATTGAAAGCCAATTTCATGCTATAATCATTGGCCAGATCAACCAATAATCCTGTTTTTTTAGAAATAAAAGCGGTTATTCCATTTGCCTTAAGAATATAATTCGCACTGTCTTCCTTCGCTTCAACATCGGTAAAAGATTTCAAAGGTAGGATTTCAGCAGTAAGGGCTTGATTGGATTTTACACGCCATGTCCAGGTATAGATTTCTGCACCCTGTGGATCAGTCGCGGTCAATACCAGCGCATCATACTGCTTCCAGTCACCGGGCAAATTCAATTGCAAAGCTCCCTTTTGCGTAGGAGCCACTACAGGACTGTTTACTTTTAGGTTTAGCACCGAATCCATGCCCGATTCATCCGCATAGGGCTGTTGATAAGTAATCAGTTTACCCTCAAATTGACACGCTTTTAGATCGGTAAAGTGGAATCGATTTTCCACCGGAATAATTCCATTGAAATCAGCAGGTAATTTCTTCATCGTAATATGCACAGGTGCATAGATCTCCCGAATGGCATAGAAACTTCCTTCTTTTTCACGATGGGGTCCAAGGATTCCGTCCGGCGCATTTACCCGGTTGACATCAATCACATTATTGAAATCTGTCCGTACGATACCCTCATCCGCAAAGTCCCAGATAAATCCGCCTGCACCCAATTTGGCATTCCAATGCAACTCCCATATATCTGCTAATCCTGCCGCGGCGCCACCGTCATCCTGTGCATGGAGAAATTCGGTCGGCATGTATATATTAGGACCTTCCAGAATTTTTTTGGTCGAATAAAAGTCTTCATAATGGTTGCAGTCGATTCCATTGATTGCATTCCCAGGTCTATGGTGTGCATGGATCACAGGTCGTGCGGAAAGATCATATTTTTTGTACTCGTCTACGAGTTCTTTATTGTGGCCACCTTCATTACCGTTGCTCCAAAGTATAATGGAAGGATGATTGGCATCGCGGATAACCATTTCCTGCACCAGCTTTTTGCCCACAACGGTACTGTATGCCTTTTGCCACCCAGCTAATTCATCCAAAACATATAAGCCCAATGAATCGCAATAAGCCAAAAACGACCTATCTGGCGGATAATGCGAACAGCGTACCGCATTCATATTCATTTCCTTGATTAATTTCACATCGTTCAGATCCAATTGCGCGTTCACTGAACGTCCGGTTTCGGGCCACCATACATGACGATTCACACCTTTCATCTTCACTTTCACACCATTGACATAGATGCCATCTCCTTGGCGAACTTCGATCGTCCTGAAACCAAAACGATCCCGATATTGATATCCTTTATTCTTGCCATTTACTAGGGTATAGGTAACCTGATATAGGTTTGGTGTCTCGGCTGTCCAAAGCAACGGCTTTCCTACTTTCATTTCGACCAATTTCACCGAATCTTTCGAAGTAATCGGAAATTTCTGAGATGAGATCACATTCCCCTTTAAATCTTTGATCTCTACCAATAGATCATTCGCTTTAGACAGGCCCTCCAAATGCACACTGCTTCGAAAAGTTCCGTCTGCTTTTGCATCAATAGCCGTCCAGCTGATATGTTCCTGTGGCGTCGCCTCAAGGTACACCGGTCTATAAATACCGCCTAAAATCCAATAATCCGCTAGACGCTCCGCGTTGTTAACGGATTTATCGGAAGACATCTTCGATACAGTGGCTTCTAATATGTTAGTCTTGCCGAAGGTGATCTTGTCGGTAACATCGTACTTAAACCGATAGAAAGCACCTTGGTGGATATCTCCGGCCAGCTGACCGTTGATCTTGACTTCAGTATCCGTCATCGCCCCCTCAAACACCAAGCTTATTTTCTTCCCTTTCCAATGCTTTGGAACAGTAAACTGATGCCGATACAGACCTTTCTCATCGTGAAATACAAAATTCTTTCCATAGGTCACATAGTCCCGACCATAATTGTAAGCCCCAAATCCCTGCTGTTCCCAATGACTCGGCACCGCAATCTTATCCCATTTCCCTGCTTTACGTCCACCTGTGACCCAGAAGTCCCAATTGACCGTGTGAATATTGTCTGTTCCCGAAAGATAATGTATTTCTTTCTGCGTCTGTGCTGAGGCCATTAGGACGGTCGTAACACACAGCAATGTAAGGAAGGCTATTCGAATTTTAAGCATAGGTTTATCATTGAGTTTGCAAGCCCCTAAAATAAAAAGTTCAGGACACTAAAGTGTCCTGAACTTACCTGATTTGTTGTAATTTCTTCGAAGATCCTTAATGACAGGCTACGGGCTCAGGATAATCTTCTGTCGCCATACCCTTAACCAATTGTCCACAATTACGCATGGAAGCTGCGTAAGGATTTTCAATGTCCTTGTCGTAACTTAACCAATAACCTTTTTCCATCGGACAATATTGTAAGTAGACGGCTTCATCTGTACATTTCATCGTTTCCATAATGGTAAATAGGGATTGCGTAATTGCAGAGAATGAAACCTTCATTGCCTTCATATCTTGGGCAGATTTCAAGCCGGCAGCGTCTGCCTTCATGGTCTGACTGACCTTCTTAAGGCGCATCATATCGTCAAGCTGCAGACCTTTTAGCCGAAAGTTCTGTACTTCTTTTTCTAATTGAACGACATGCCCCTTACCTCCCGCAAAGTTCTCATCCGTAATATCCTTTTTAACTTCCATGTAGGCCTTAAATAATCTGTCCCGTTGTGCCTGTGCATTATCCTGCCCTTGGCTTAATTGGCAAGAAACCAGCATGAAGCCGATCACGCATGCCACATACATTTTTTTAAATCTACTTTTCATTTTAGTCTTTGTTTATTTGATTTTGAATACGTTTAATTTCTTGCAGCATCAAATTCAGATGCTGCTTATTGAGTTGATCTGTTTGCTTGGCATTAAGCAGATTGATCTGCTCAATCAAACCTGGCAGATAATTTCTGACATACAGTTGCACGTCACTGCGCTGTGCCTGTGTAATAATATCCGACCCAGGTCCGATTTTCGGGTTAACAACTTGATTTACCCGTTCCAGAAAAAAGCGTTGCTGGCCACGTTTGAAGGCATCAATACGAAGATCACCACCGGGCAATGTCCATATTCCATGACCAACATCTTCCAAATATTCATTCAAGGTGTAAGGGTCTTCATTGCTTAGAGACTTGATATAAACATTATAAAGCAAACCGGGACTCATCAGCATGTTGAGCATCTGCTCTTGTTGATCATTGATTTCTTTATTGACGTCTATTCCAATTAGGGACTGTATATTGTCAGGATACAACCACAAGGGTGGCGCAAATACATTATCATTTACATAGTGTACTGCTGCTTTTACCTTTTCTTTGGGAACAGCCGCGTAGACGGCTCCTTTTTGACCCCGGACTTTATTCGTAATCTCTTGACTTCCGATATTTTTTAGCACATGGTATAAATAGCGATTAAATTGTCCGCGGACAGCTTTATGCATATCTTTTAGGTTGCTGTAATCATCCGAAGGCTCGTCTGTCCATGCGATCAATTGGGGAACGACGCGTTTTAAATTTTTGAGGCCATAGGTACTCGCCAACATAGAATCGTCGCCCAGATCTTCCTTCTGACTACGCGGATCTTCATTGTTTCCTTCCCCACCGAACCATAGCTTTGGGTTGACCATCAGACTATCTGTCACCTGTTTTGTAAGATAACCCCGCTCTTCTTCACCAGTCGAAAACTGTGGAAGATATTGATACCCCCATTGAATGGCCCATTTATCGTACATGCCTACGCGTGGATATATTCCAGCAAGCGCAACGTTATCTTCTGGCTGGGCTACATAATTGAATCTTGCATAATCCATGATCGAAACGGTATGTCCATGTTTTTCAACCCATTTCTTATCGCGCAATTTCTCCACCGGCGTTTGGCTGCTCGCCCCCATATTATGCCGTAGCCCCAAGCTATGTCCCACTTCGTGTGAAGAAACAAAGCGAATTAACTGCCCCATCACTTCGTCATCCAGCTGCATTTTTTGAGCAGCTTTGTTTAATGGCCCCACTTGTACCATAAACCACTGTTGGACAAGTTTCATGACATTATGATACCAACCGACATGCGCTTCAATAATCTCACCGCTTCTAGGATCTGAAATCCGCGGCCCATAAGCATTTGCTTTTTCAGAAGCAAAGTAACGGATGACGGAAAAACGCGCATCTTCCAGGCTCATGGTCGTATCCTGCTCGGGCCACTCTTTGCCTACGATTGCATTCTTAAATCCGGCTTGTTCAAATGCGACGTTCCAGTCATTGATCCCTGCGATGAGATAAGGGCGCCACTTCTTGGGCGTCGCGGGGTCTATATAGTATACAATTTGCTTTTGTGGTTCTACAAGTTCACCTTTTAAGTATCGCGACACATCATTGATCTTAGGCTCAAGTCTGTAGCGTTGTATAAAATTCAACGCTTTGGAGCGTTGATCTTTATCGGTGAATAAAATATATTTATTGGCGAAATAGCCCACACGATCATCAAAAATCCGCTTTTTCATCGGCACTTTTGGCAATAATACCATGGATGTATTGGTCGTAAAAGTCATCGCTCCCGTCAAACTCGCTGCCGGTGTACCAGAGGTGGATGAATATGTCTTTGTAGTCTTCACTTCTAAATTGATCGGAAAGACTTTCATATCAGTAATAAAAGATCTGTCGTCTGCCAGTGATGACAGTTTATTTTCACTTTTTATTTTGCTGTCAAAGGAAATCGCCGCATTGTCCTTGCGAAAAAGATCTGTCACATCGATAAGATAGCCGTTTTTTGCCGGATTAAGTCCTTTTATATCTAAAATAGCGATGATTGGATCTTCCTGAGACTGAACTAGTGCGATCCGTATAGCATCGTTTTCCGGGGCGTCTTGTTTATAAATTGCTGCCCGCAACTGTATACGGTCACCCAGGCCTTTCTCAAAATAAAGTGTCTGTTCATTCAGCTTTTCACCGCCATACATTGGGAATCCCTGTGGGGCTGACACCAAGCGCGTTACCGTCAGGAAATAACGGTTCAACAGACTGTCCGGTATTTCTAGATACCATTTTTTGTCAGATTCAAAAACATTAAATACGCCGGAACGGGCAATTTTTTTCTTCTTTAAAATCTTTTCATAGGCTTCATCCAAATCATTTTTTGATTTTATAGTGTCTACCGGAGTCAAATTTTGATGGCCTTGAGCCATACCGCCGGACAAGAGCAAGGCAAGCAAACTATAGATAATTTTGTTTTTCATGTGTAATGTAATAGCATATATTAAAACGGTACAGTTTCATCCGTGTTCAAACGTAAGTTTGGGTTTAACTTCATTGCATCCAATGGAAATGGAATAATATACATTCGTGAATTTGGGGCCAACGTATAGGTCTTTTGCTCCACCGTCTTATTGACAATAGGGAATACACGAACAAGTGTTTTGGCATAGTCAGGTTCTAGGTTCAAGCGTTTCAAATCAAAAAAACGATGGAAACCGATTGGCAATTCCTTACGGCGTTCGTTTATCACTAGATTCATCGCTTCTTTTCGGGTAGTTGGAACCGCCAGTATTGCTTTATCGCCTTCGATCCGGGTTTTACGTAAGGTATTCAACATGTCGATAGCCTTTGTAAATTGATCCTGACGGGCATAACATTCGGCCAGCATAAGGTAAATCTCCGGTGTTTTCAGTCCCACTGTGGGGAAGAAAAAAGCAGTGTATTTCACGTTGTAGTAACTTGCTCCAGCACCAATATCCAGAAAACTAGCATTTGAGGTCGTATAGAATAGACTAAAGCGTTTGTCTTCCTTGTCAAACATACTTGTCAATTCTGGGCTTAAGATATAGCTATAACCAAAATTCATCTCCGTATAGCCATTCACATACATATAGCTTAATACTTCCGGGTTATTTTCAGCGATTATAGGCGTCTTGCTTGGCCCCCCTAACTTTTCATACCGAACAAGATCAATTAGCTGTCCATTAAGCTGCAAGGCTTTTTCTGCAGCAGCTTGCGCTTCAACAACCTCTCTTTTGAAAAGATGCACCTTCGCCTTCAATGCATAAGCAAAGGCCAGTGACGGATGATAGGGATTCGTAGGTTTCTCCTGCAAATAGGGCAAAGCATCCTCGATATCCTTTTGGATAAAATCGTATACCTGCTGTACCGTTGATTTTGCCGGCTTAGCTTCAAGGTCATATTTATCCATAATACAGACACCGCCATCCTGAGAAGCGGTATTCGCGTCATAGGCTTTGGCGTAGACATTAATCAAATGGAAATAATCAAAGGCCCGAAGCATCTTGGCCTCAGCCTTGGCTAGGGTCTTTAATTGACTATCGCCTGTACTTTCATCAACCAAGGAAATAATCATATTCCACTGTGCAATATATTTATAACATTGATTGTAAAAGCTCGATGCGGTAATGCGGCTTACCCGATCCTCTTGTTCTTGGAACAAAAAGTTAATGGTATTCATATTAGGCGTCAAACCGATTACATTGGATTCTTTCATATACTGGTCATCGACCAAATATTGAAAGTTATTAATCGGATAGCCCCTATTGGGATAAGCGACCAAATCGTAATAATCTTGAGCGGTGCTCACCAATTGTGAGCCTTTTGGTGTTATATCGAGGTATTTGTCGCAGGCGGAAAAGACCACTAGAGTCACAAATGCCGCCGCTAAAGTTTTAAAAGTCATCGTAGATTCAGATTAAAAAGTTAATGAAAGCCCCATGAGGAATGATTTAGCCAGTGGCAAATTGCGTGTTCCGCTATTGAGCGAATAGGCTTCTGGATCGATATCATCACCAGCCGCAGTCCAGGTCCATAAATTATTCACCTGCAAGGTTAATTTGACGTTTTGCATCCCCACTTTCTGCGCCAATTGTTTTGGTAATTGATAACCCACAGCCACATTTCGCAGCTTGATGTAGTCTGCAGAAACAATCTGCTTATCGCTATTCCGCCATAAGGTAGATAGTTTGCTCGCATCGGTACGTAATTTGTCTGGATAATCAACCAGTAATCTTGGATAATCATTATCCGCACCTTCTGCCCATCGATTGACCAAACCCGCGTTTGTCAGCTTATCACTTGCTAAGTCGATTGCATCTTTACGCAGTTTATGTCCGCCCGAAAAAACGAACATCGCAGACAGATCAAATGCTTTATAGCGCAAACGTTGATTGATAGAACCTGTATACTTAGGAAACAAGGTCCCCATATTTACCAGTGCCTCCGGCGAGGTAATTTCTTTGATGCTCGTCGGTGTACCGTTCTCATCAAAGACAACATTTGATTCACCGTTTTGATCCAAGAAATAAGGATAGCCATTCACCATACCTCCATAGCGAAAAGCCATGATTGAATTATAGCTACTTCCTTCAAAAAAGTAATTACTTGGTGAACCAACATACGATTGGGCTGTAGAAGTTAAGCCGTTCACTTTCTCCACCTTATTCTTATTAAAGGAAAATACCAGCTGTGTACTTGCCGTAAAATCTTTCTTTTTAAACCACACACCGTTGATATTAAACTCAATCCCTTTATTACGTAGTGCACCGTTGTTAATCACACGGGAACTGGCCCCCACCGTAGGATCGAGAACAGAATTAATCAATAAATCCGAGCTATATCGATTATAGGCATCGATACTAGCCGAAAGGCGGTTGTCGAAAATCGAAAAATCCATCCCTAAATTGGTGGTTGATGTTTTTTCCCAGCGTAACATGGGGTTTGGCAATGACCTTTGTTCCAAATACTGCAGATAGGGGAAAAGTTTATCCGATTTCCAGGTTGCAGTTCCATAGCTGGAACTGGCTTGATCCACGTTACCGGTAATACCATATGTAGCCCGCAGTTTGAGTGAATTCAACCAGTCTTCATTTTTCATAAAGCCTTCGTTGCTGACATTCCAGCCAGCTCCGACGGACCATAAAGGGCGATATTTAAACTTTGGATCTACACCAAATAGATCTGCTTGATCTACCCGTATGCTTCCAGTCAAGTTAAATCTATTATTATATGTATAACCTGCGTTGGCATAAAGTGAAGTATATCGATGTAAAGTTTCTGTTTGCGCCCCACCATTCAAATCAGATAGTCGGTTGTTTCCCCCATACACATAACTCGTTATTCCTGTTTTACTTAAGGTTGCCCAATCAATTGTTGTCGAAGTCAATGTTACAGGATTGTACCCTAAAAGCAATTGTTCAATTGAGCGTGGTACATGTGACTGTCGCATCTCGAATCCGGCCAATGCTGTCAGTTGATGTTGACCATATTGTCCAAAGGTATTATCGTAGTTAAACTGATTCCGAAAGGTGTAACTATAGCGTTTGCTCTCAAATTGATAGTAACGTCCTCCAGCAGGTAAATTCTTGGTATAAATACCCGTCGCATCATTGTAACTGACCATTGCATTTGATGCAACGCGCATCATGTAGCTATCTTCATCGTAGAAGCTTTCACGTGCTGCTTGGCCCAATTCATATGAAAACTGTGTCTGAAAAGAAAGTCCTTTGTAAATATTGGCCCGCAACGATGTAAAAGCACGAAGTCCTAAACTTTTATTACTTTCAATGCCCTCTCCTAATGCCTCAAGCACATTAAAGGATGTACTTTTTAGATTTCCATTTGCAGCAATTTGTTCCGCCGTTTCGCCGTTAATGGCAGAGCCTGGTCCTACTGAACTGGGCAATTCAACGTACGGTGTATAGACTAAGTTGCCACCTTCATCTTTGATGCGAGCATAACGTGGTTGCAAGAACACATTATTGTAAACGCCGTCGGTTTCTTTATTTACTGTATACGTACCATTCAGTCCTACTGTTGCAGACAACCACTTGGTCAAATTAAAGCCCGACTTTAGATATAAGTTGAATTTCTCATTCTTTTCATTGACCACCTGTCCCTTTCCCTTATCATAATTAAAAGAAACAAAGGTATTGCTCTTAGTGGAGTTCTGGGAGATGCTCGCGTTATAACGTTGACGTGTTTCATTCTGCCAGACATTGTCCGTAAACTCCTTAATATAATCGTTGCTCCGCCATGAATTGATCGTTGCCTCCCGTTCTTGCTGACTAATCGCACCAATGGATTCCTTTCGAAATAGATCATACAATGGTGAATAATATTTTAGACTGCCACTTCCCAGCTTTCCATAGTAATTAAATAGCGATTCACTATTCGCATAACGGGATAGCTCCTTCTGATATACATCAATTTCATAATCGATTAAATCCGATGTACGCGCATAGTGCATTTTGGAGATATCCGGTTTCTGCGTGATGAATTGGTCCACATTAAAGTTCACGGAAACACCTTGCCCTTTCCCTTTTCTGGTGGTCACTACGATAACACCATTAGCCGCACGGGCACCGTAAATGGACGCTGCTGTCGCATCCTTCAAAACGGTAACGGACTCAACGTCATAGGGATTAATATCGTTCAAGGTGAACTCCGTCGGCAAATCATCGACAACAATGAGTGGATTGGTGGTCACCTGACTGGAATAGGTGCCAATGCCCCGAAGTACGGGGCTGTCTGCACCGGAGCGCGTTGGATTTTTGATATAGGTCAACCCAGCCACCTGACCTTCTAACGCGGAAGTCAAATCGGTA
The DNA here is from genome assembly GCF_002484085.1 of Sphingobacterium sp. UBA7625. Lineage (NCBI taxonomy): Bacteria > Pseudomonadati > Bacteroidota > Sphingobacteriia > Sphingobacteriales > Sphingobacteriaceae > Sphingobacterium > Sphingobacterium sp. UBA7625. The sequence continues at coordinate 578,233 of NZ_DLJD01000051.1, read as the reverse complement.
TTAATCTGTTTGTTCAATTGATCATTGCTGATACCGGTATAAGCTCCAGGACTACGTTCTTTGCTGATACGTTGATATCCCGTTATCATAATTTCGTTGAGCATAGACTCCTTTGCGCTCAACATCACACGGACGGGCCGAGCAATTTGTTCCGGGCTGAAGTGCATGACCTTTTCATTAAAAGAAACATGCCTAAAAGACAATTGAATGTCTGAGCTAGCGACGTTCAATTCAAAATCACCATCTCCGGAACTCATCGTCTGGCTATCATCCTGTAAATTATGAATAGACACGCCGGGAATGGTATTACCCAAACTGTCTATTACTTTTCCGCGTACAAGCTGATTAATGGTTGACACAGCTTTACGATAGAGAATAATCCGTTTGTTTTCCAAACGATAGCCGAAGGGCTGATCCTTAAACAAAATGGATAAAGCATCTTCGACGCTTGAAAGTTTTAGATTAACACTGATCGGGTGCGCCGATTTGAGCAGATTGCCGTCAAATACAAATTCATAGCCGTAGTGATCCGATAAACTCGTAATCACCTCTTTGACATCGGCATTTTTAAAATTCAATTGTACCTGTTGCGCATGTAATTCATAGGGGTCAATCATGCTCATCAAGGCAATTCCAGCAACCAAACTCAGGTATTTTCGTAAAAATACCGGTTGCTTTTCGGTTAGGTGTGACATGGTAGATTAAGGTAAATGTACTATTTAGTTGTTATTTTTTATGAGTAGCTTTTAATGTGATTTTTTTATTGTTCAATTGAAAATTTAGACCACTTGCTTCATTCAATAGATTCAACATTTCCTGTAATGGAATATTTTTTCGAACCTTCATATAGATCGATTGATCAGTAGGTAGCGTAATGGTATCGACATCTACGCCATACCACCTGGACATATCTGACAAGATAACGCGAAGTGACTGATCCCGGTAATCAAAGTAGCCAACCGTCCAAGCAACAGCTTGCTTAGGAGCCAAATTTTCGATATGTATTCCTTTCTGATCGGTTACAGCTGTTTCGCCGGGGCGGAGGACAATTCTTTCAGAGGTCCCCGATTTACTTAAGGCTATCCGTCCAGACATGAGAGATGTGGTAACTCGCCCATCACTCGTATAATTTCGTACGTTAAATACAGTTCCCAATACTTCGATTTTTGCAGCACCAGCATTTACTGTAAATGGTCTTCGCGCATCATGAGCGACTTCAAAGTAACCTTCTCCTTCCAAAGAAACTTCTCTTTTAGCAGGGGTAAAAGGGAGCTGAAACCGTAAGGTTGATGCAGCGTTCATCGTAATCTTACTACCATCCTCCAAAACTAGCCTAAAGTCCGAATTGGGAGTATATATCGTTTGCAAACTTGGATTTTTACCTACTGCGATTACTTTTACAGTTTGACTGTCGATCCGAGAAAAGGCAATATCGCCTACTGTCCAAATCGAGTCTGTTTTCGGCAAAATGGCTATTTCTTTACCAGATCTATCTTTAACATATAAAATAGGTTCCGAAGGGGCTATCACATCGGAATGCTTGGGACTTTGTTTTGCATAAAACCATGTGGCCAATCCCGCTACAAACAGAATGGACGCTGCCGCCCACCAGCTCTTTCTATATCTTAAACGGATCGGCTGCTTTTTGGACTCGTTCAGTTTATTTTCCAATCGCTGCCTAATAACCGGGATATGCGCAGCGAAAGATTCTTCGACGTGATCTGCCTCAAAATCTTCAATAGCAAAGGAAGTCAGCGCATTCAATTCATCATCACCAGCTTTCCCAAAATACAGAAGGAGCGCATCCAGATCAACACGATTGATACTCCCATTCAAATAGCTCTTGTAAATATTTTCTATTTTTTTTGCCATATCTATAAGTTAATACGCAACTTACTAGCAAAAACACTATCGCTAACTTATTTTTTTTAAAAAAAATAGAACGTAACAAGAATGATTAAAATCTCATCATAGTGATCCTGCACAAATTGGCGAATATGTTGGTTGGATTTGACCATGGCATTACTCACAGTAGATACGGAAATATTCAATTTCTGAGCAACCTCCTCATAACTTTTCTGTTCTATTTTACATAAAACAAAGATTTCTTTTCTGCGCTCACTTAAGGTATTGAGTGCTCGTTCCAATAATGCCGCTTGTTTTTCTTGAATATCCCCCTCTTTTTCCATGACATAGAGGTGCTCGAAATGTTGGTATAAGTTTTCCTGCAGCGCGGTTTCTTTTGCTAATTTCCTATACCATGAAATCACGTCATTTTTAGCTATTGTAAAGATCCAAGACTTAAAGCTTCGATTCGGATCAATGGTGCATCTCTTTTGCCAAACTTTTAGGAATACATCTTGTACGATCTCTTCACTGACCTGCCTATCTTTAACCATTCGAAAAACATTGGAAAATAAGGCATGACTATAATGCTCGTATAAAGCAAAAAAAGAGTGTTCGTCTCCCTGGGAAAGCGAAATCATTAGCTTATTTTCTGCGGTAACATCCATTTTAAACTTTTCAAAAGGGCAGATAGTATGCTGTTTAAACACCTAACCAGTCGTCAAATTTACAAATTTTCAACTTAATATAGACGCCAATAGCTTTCGAGCGACCATATTATATTCATTTTAGGATTTTTGATTAAGTCAAACAAGCAGAACAGCACAGGATGACAAAACAATTCTATATCCCTAAACTTGTATTATCAAATCGGACTCATCGTCGATTTAGTGAAGTGAGTAATTCAATGGTAATGAAAGAAAACTATTAGATAGCATTATATTTTTTATCATAAATTTAGGATTAATTGGTTATTTTAAAGGTTTTCATTCTCCCCGTTTGAAAACCTTTTTTTATAACAACCGTCTATTACTGAATGGCAACTATAGTTACAACTTCGTCATTTCAGTAACAACTTGATAGCTTCAAAAGTAGCGTACTTCAATAGAAAAAGAACAAAAATATACTACTCCGTTCTGAAAGGTAATGCCGGTAATCCCTCTTTATTAAAGAAATTGGGTCGGGCGGTTTCATTCCAGCCAAAGCGGACCTGTTTTGGTGATTTTACCGATGCTGCCCATACAACAACCTGATCACCATCGATCTTCGCTTCTGCAGGTACAAATTTTCCATCTGAGCCAGCAATTTCAAACCAGGTCAATTGATCGCCTTTACATTGCAATCCGCTACCAGCATATTTAAAATTCAGTATTATGCTACTTTCGACTATCTTTTTGCTTTTATATTGCGGTCCTGAAAAAACAGTATTTCTTTGGCCATAGTCTAATGCCAGGGGCCACAATGCCAAACGACGCCCCACTTCCCATTTATAGGAGGGGTGTATATCAGAAAGGTCATCAACCAAATCAGTTACGACCGCCATTCCCGAATGTTTAATATCCATACATTTCGTCTGGATCTCCCAGAACCAAGGCAATGCCTCTGCATTGTGTTTTGTTTTGTCATTCCTTTTACTATAATAATAAGGTGCAATCTGGACATAGTAAAATGGCATATTCTTATCCTGCCAGACACGACGCCAAGTGTCGATCAGCAATTTTTGTTTTGCATAGTAACGTGCATCCTCAAACATCAGATTGCTTTCACCCTGATACCAGATAAAGCCTTTCATGGCAAAAGGTGCCAATGGACGGATCATCGCTTCATACATTTCTCCAGCAACGGCATTTTCAATTTTGGTTTCACCGTTTTGCATCTCCTGCTTAAAGAGACCGGAGTTTTGATAGGCCTCCAAGGGTGTCCAAGGCTCTATTCTACTGCCGCCCCAGGATGAACTAATTAAACCTACAGGAACATTCAGCTGTTGTTGCAATGTCTTTCCAAAGAAATAACCCGGAGCGGAAAACGGTGCAAGTGAGCTCGGACTGGCAATTTCCCATCCATTAGTTTCCACATCCTCCTGCGGCCCTTTCTTTTTGGCAACAAGGAATAAGCGAATTTTTGGATTTTCAGGCTGCCGCAATTCTTCCTCCGCTTGATCAACTCCAACAGCAGGCTTCTTATACCCCTTACGTAATTGCATCGTATACTCCATATTGGACTGCCCCGAACATAGCCACACTTCACCAACAACAACATTTTCCAACAACAATGTATTATCCCCCTTGACTTCAATCGTAAATGCATCGAAACTTGCCTTTTGTGCTTTAAAGGTAACTTTCCATGCACCTTTTTGATCCGCCACTGTTTTTCTTGTTAAACCTTTCAATTTGACCTCAACGCTCTCCTGAGGATCCGCATGTCCCCATATAACCACTGGTTTATCTCGCTGAAGTACCATATTTGAACCAAAAACATGGGGCAGTTTGACTTTAGCCTGCGTACTCAGCGCCAGCGCTGCTAAAAGTATGGAAAGGAGAATTTTCTTCATAAATATAAATTCCGAACTCATGAGCTTAAATTAAGTATCTATTCATCGATATGCAACCTGCACTTCACTGTTTATCACAAAAAAGAAGCTACAATCGAAGGCAAGGAATCTCATGCTAAACTATCAGTTTACTTTTAATAGATTTGATAAAACGGATTGATTTACCGTAAAAGCTGTCCCATGACGAATTCCCTTCGGAAAACTCACCAAATCAGAAACATCTTCCCAGTTGACACCGTCTTTACTGCGTACAGCTCCATATTTGTGGTCACGGTATTTATCGAAATATACATAAATATATTCCCCAACTTGCAACGGAGCAGGACCTTCCGCCCAGTAATCACCTGTAATAGGCTTAGAAACAGTAGTCGGAAATCCTTTGGCTAAACTCTTCGTTGTCGTGATCCGAATATTTTTCTCAGGCGGGTTAGAATTTTCATTTTTCAAAATCATCATATATTCCCTATTGGCCTGCTCTATAATGGCGGCATCAATGACGCTAAATTCGGGATCAAAAAATAGCTTGGTTTTTGAAAAACGTTTAAAATCTTTTGTCGTCACGCTATACATACGGTGGTTTAACTCTTTTTCACTGTCACTGGTCAGTACTTCTTTATGTCTTCCGGGAATGGTAGTAGCCCAAATGATATAGTATTCTTTTGTTGCTTTGTCGTAAAAAAGCTCCGGAGCCCAAGCGTTTTTAGCCTCAGGCTCATCTACCATGACTGGTATTGCTTTTTGCTCAGTCCAATGCATAAGATCTTTAGAAGAGGCGTATCCGATAATTTTATCCCACCAACCGGTAGTCCATACCAGATGAAACGTCCCATCTGGCCCTTGGCAAATACTGGGATCGCGCATCAGTTTATCTTTTCCTACAGTTGGTGTCAAGAAAGGTTTTCCTTGATTCAATGGTTCCCATTTCAGTCCATCCAAGCTGTAAGCAAGATGTAACCCATCGGCGCCATTACCTATGAAATAAGAAAAAAGATAGACAGGAGATTGTGCCTTAACCAGGCAAGTCAATACAACGAAGAGTGTAACTAGAAATTGTTTTTTCATGTTAATATCATTATGAACAAGTATATAGTAGAAGAAGAAAACTTTAATCCAGATATAGCGCGATTTCGTCGACTATCACTCCTTCATCGAGTGCTTTTATGCGCAATATATCTTGTTGTAAATTAGTTATTTTAAATTTAATCTTTCGAATAGCCTGATTCCGCAAGACATTCTCTTTCCATTCTTCACTTCGTCCGATTGTTTTGTAAGAAATGGGCGAAGATTTTTCTTTTCCCAAAGACAGCTCAAAACGCAAATCATCTGAAGAGACAGGATGAGTAGGCAGCAAGTGGACGACAATGGTCACAGAATCGCCCTTTAATCTCGGAAGTCGATACTTGGCTTCCACGCCCAATGGGATAGCCGCTGCCTCTCCTTGATAACCTAAGCCTTCATACCCAATTGAACCCGTTAAATCTTTACCCGAAATTCGCTTAGCAGGCTGATCATCATCAGCCATCGGTGCGACCGCTTTTTCTTCAATAAGTTTATCGAAAACAGCAAGGTCTCTTGGTTTACAATCCATGATACCTTTCCATTTACCATTATTCAATGCATTGTATCGTTTACTTAAAGAAAGGATTTTATCATATGCCAAGTGACTTTTTTCCCACTCAGCTTTGCCATGGCGTGCCAATTGTGCATACAGATGCTTCTCGTTCATCTTTGCCGCTGCAACTACTGGATAAAGGACCAATTCAAAATAGGTATCCTTTCGGTCTAGCGGCACAGTGGCATCAATTGCAGTGGCAGCGTCCTGAAGATGTTTATACTGTACCAATCGCTTCTGAATCTGCTGTTCAGACCAAGGCAGATCTTTAACAATTTTATAGGCTGGATCTTTCTCCTCTGTCCGCGTATTTCCCATAAACTCAGGTTTTCGAATATGGGCCAACCGATAGTGTTCCTGCATTAACGGTACTATTTTCTTCGCCAAACGATTTCCGAATTCCCTTTGCAGAAAATGATTCATGTGCTGGTTGATGCCCATTTTTTGTACCTGTTCTATATTCCAGGCCATGTCCATCAATAGCTCAATCTGATATTCAGCAGGCTTAATATCCCCAACATTGACAATCCACATTTTCCGTACATCGTGCTGATATGCTTCACTTAGCTGCTGATAGATCAGTGCTGGGCTCATTGTCGATAGCCAGAGGTAGTCATGCGGTCTTCCCCAATACGATATATGATAATAGAGCCCATTCCCACCTTTTCTTTTCTTCTCTTGTTCATCTGGGAAATGCGTAATGTAACCATAATTATCATCACACCACATCAACGTGGTATAGTCAGGAACGTCTATACCAGCTCGGTAAACATCCAATACCTCTTTATAGGGTATAACGACTTGAGGAATCTGAGCCGGATCTGCATTGATATATTTTCTCAACAGATCCGTTTGATCCTGGAGAACCTCATTGAATGCGTTTTTATAAGCTGCAATTGTTTTAATACCCTCCATTGCTCCATCGTGTTTCCCCCGCATACCAAGTGTAAATATGTTATGGGATTGACCAAGTGTTTTCAGTCGATTTGACCAATAGTCCAGTATTTCCTGTCTATTTGTTAAATAGTTATAGGGCCCTTTGCCTACGATATCCCATTCTGTGGCACTATTTCGAGCGAGTGGTTCACAATGCGATGAGCCGATATATATTCCATATTTTTCGGCCATTTCCCGATTTCCTTGAACAAAATAAAAAGGGACTGTAACCTCATGCATCGCCGGCCAGATTGAATTGGCCCGAAGGCGTAACAATAATTCAAAAATACGGGCATAAGTTTTAGGCCCGATCGTGGACATTTTTTTTGTTTTCGTCAGATCAATTCCAGCCACTATCTTTGCTTCCGGCTCATAGATCTTACTACTCCATGGCGTTAGTCCCCAATCCTCATCGTTCAGAAATATACCCCTGAATTGTACCGAGGGAGATTGTTTATCTTCAAAGTTGGGCGATAGTGAAACGTTAGATCTTTTGCGGGGGCTTACGTCTGCCCACCAAGACCATGGAGAAACACCCAATTTTCTAGAAATTTCCATAACACCGTATGCCGTACCTCTAGCATCAGAGCCTATCACTAACAGTGTCGGCACTTTTTCAATTTGAATGACTTTCAAATAAAAAGCCTCCCATTTATCGGATATATCAGAAAGAGAAATGTGATGATCTTTTATTAATTTGCCGATTACTGGATCATTTAATTGACCAACGATAATCGCTCCGGGATAGGGATGTGCTATTCGCTTAAATGCAGATTGGCTGACTTGTTGCGCATCTGCCCCCAGAAGTTCCAATGCAGTTTCAACAACAGGATTTCCGCCACCGTAATAGATATTAGCTGCCTGATTATTTTTGATCAGATGGAAGGGCTTGCTGGCAAACAAAGGTGCTATTGCCAAACAAAAATGAATCAAGATCAATAAAAATTTCTCCATTTGAGACGGTTTATCATATTTTAACAAGCTATTTCGCTGCGGACTCAATTCGTATGATGGTCAACGAATAGGGTGGCAATTGTTGATGCTTAAGCTTTTCAACTGTTTCAGTCCGCTCTTCAGGTTTAGCAGTTTTACTCTCCAAGTTTCCAGTTAACTGTGAAACCACCGCTGTTTCAGCTTTTAAATTAAGCTTGTTCAGATCCAATTGTATATTAACCGTAACAGGTAGAATATTGACCATTTTTACAATGAGCGATTTATCTTTCGGATCTTTAACCATAGAAAATGCCACGCGCTTCTGTACATCAACGGCAGCATTAGAGTAGCTGGCTTCCATTGGAATATATTCAGTCCCATTATTACGGCCAAATAACTGCTGTACGTAATAAGACGGTGTTAAATTCACATCAGTATTGGAGAAATAAATAAGATCGGGGCGCCATTGGGTATAGTCCTCTTTGGCTAGCAGCGGCGCATAAGAAGCCATCTTAACGATATCGCCATTTCTTTCCAACGCTGTTAAATAGGCTGCTTCCGCCAGTGCCACTTCCAAAGTACTCGCCCGCCCATGAATATGCGCCGCATATTCTCCTAAATACACTTGCGATTTACTCCGGTCATATTTGTCATAAAAGTCTTGATTATGAATAAACCATCCTGGTGTCTGATAATAATGTTCGTCCATAATGGGCACGTTTAATTTATTGGCAATTTTCCAACCTTCAACATAATCTGTGCCCTCGAAAAATGGACCTGCTGTCCCGATAACTTGTATATCCGGATATTTTTCGCGAATAGCATTGTAAATCATGGTAAAACGCTCTTCAAATACATTGGATATTAGGTCTTCATTACCTACACCAATATATTTTAGATGAAATGGTTCGGGGTGCCCCGCTGCCGCACGTACTTTTCCCCATGTGCTATTTTTATCACCATTGGCCCATTCAATCAGATTTAATACTTCCTGGATATAATCATCCATATCTTCCATTGGGATACCGCACTGCTGGCCACCTAGCGGATGTCCATGTGATCCCGAATTTTGACAAGGCACACCAGCTGCGACTACCGGAACAGCATGCGCCCCGATATCTTCACAAAATTGGAAATATTCGTAATAGCCCAACCCTACAGTCTGGTGATATCCCCACATATTCCGCTGCGGCACGCGGCTTTCCAATGGCCCTACTGTACTGGACCAATGGTAGATGTTTTCGATTCCATCGCCATGTGCCAAACAGCCTCCCGGGAAACGGACAAAACGAGGATTTAACGCTGCAATTGCTTCCGCTAAATCCTTTCGTAATCCATTTTTACGCCCTTTATATGTATGCTGAGGAAATAAAGAAATCAGGTCCAGATCCAATTGTTGTAGATCTGTAAATACAAGCTCCAACACAGCATCCTTACAGGTTGAATTAGGGGTCAATGTCAATTGATATTTCTTCCAGTTTTTGCTGTCAACAGTTAAAGATTTCTCATCCAGGATCTTTCCATCTTTCGTGCTCATCCGAATTTTTAGTTGGCGCCCTTTACCGGACGTACCTCTTGCAAAAAATGAAAGACCATAGCGTTCGTTTTTATCCAGAGCAATTCCATCGTACCCTATATTTCTTAATGTACCTTCCCCCCGCAGCCTAGCATAATGTTTATTATTGGGATGAATGGGGTTTAGACTATCAATATTGAATTGTCCTGCCCCATCAATGGACCAAGCTGTTTTTTCGTTCCAATTTTTGTCCTGCCCTTGCTTATCACTCAATTTATATTCAAAATCCCTATTTTGAATCAATTCTGCATAAAGACCTCCGTCTGCCGCGTAATTAATATCCTCGAAAAATACACCCACCAACATGTCACTAATCGGCTTGGTTTGTTCTGTTTTCGGCGTCAACTTAATATCCAATGGCTTTAGGCCAGGGAAACGGGCGACATCATCAATACTTCTTTCGGACCATTGCTTTTGCTTAAGCAAAGCAAGATCATAATGTTTAATCAATTCTTTAATAACAGACCACGCAACTTTCAACTTCGTCCCATGTAAACGATCTCCAAGAAGTGAAATATGTTCGCGAGCCAACATACTGTTTTTTACAAGAGACGCCGTTGATTTATCCAAATCGTTTAATGCAACATAATAGTCTTGCCTACCCCAATTGAAAAAATCATTTGTATAAGTATGTGCATACGGACCATTATTTTCGGGGGTTAATTGCCATACACAGGTCCATCCTCCTCCTTTTCGTGGTAATAATACCGGATTTATCATTCGTTTTTCTGATCCCCAACGACCATAATCAGATTTCACAAAAGCCAAATCTGTCCCAATTGAATTCCATTTTTTACCATCCAGACTCCAGGCATATAATAGCCCGTCTCTGCCAGCATTCTTTTCTTTTGCATAAGCAAAAAAATAGGCTGAATCCGGTTCAGACGCCTTCACCCTATGCACATTAGCATTGACATTGGAAATCCAGAATAAACAAAAGAAGCAGAGCGATTTTGTAAGAAACAAATTATAGGCTCTTAATTTGAAGTTATCAGTTCTCATTGGTTATAATTAATCAGAAATATCTATAAATGTATAAATTACATTTATAAAACACAAACCTCACAATTAAAAGAAATAATCGTCACTGACATATTACGATTGTATTTTTTTAATCATCTACCACTAGGTTTTTTATTGAGTTTGGCATGGGGTCGGTTGTTGTTGATTGCCTCTCACAAGCGGTATATATGGTACAATGATATTAAATATTATGGTGTTGACTATCCTGTGGTATCATGTTCAATAATTTTCTGCTCTATTTTTTTGAAGACGGGATGCCCCCAATCTTATATGTGAGATGAGTTTTTAGGAAAAATCCCCGCTCATGTTGGAAAAATAAAAAATGTAAATTGATTCTAGCAAGAATGCTATACAAGAAGAAGCAAATAGCGCATAAAAAAGGCCGAACAAATATTGTCCGACCTTGTCATTATATCAATACAAAACTAATTGCCATCTGGTTTTACAACACTATTAATCAAACTTGGTGGCCAATACCAAGTGTTAAAATCATCTGGTTGCTGCGGATCAAAGCCTTGAAAATCGACGATATGTTCCGTAATCGGCAACTGATTCTCTTTAATTCCTGTTAACACCATTTTTGCAATTTCATAAGCCCCATAGGGGTTAAAATGAGTATTATCAGCTAAATCATGCTGTTGATTTGGGAAAGTATGGGCCGGATAATGGACAAATGCCCTTTTTGATCCCTCAACACCCAATGCTTCATAAAACATACTCGTTTTCTTATTGAGGTCTATCATAGGTACCTGGAGCTCGGCCGCGACCTTTCGTGCCGCATCTGGAAAATCTCCTAAAGTGTGTACCAAATGTCCCTGTTCATCAAATGAGCGTCTTGCTGTTGAAGTCAAGATAACGGGAATACCACCTTTCGCCCGAAATTCACGAACAAAGTAGCGTAATCGGTCGCTGTATCCTTTATAAGCACCGGCATGCTCTCCTTTTTCCTTTTGGTCATTGTGCCCAAATTCGATAAATAAATAATCGCCGGGCTTAGCAATAGAAAGAATTTTGTCCAATCTTTTTGAGGAAAGAAATGAACTTAAGGCCAATCCCGATTCAGCATGATTGGCTATCGCAATTTCCGCATCAAAAAACCGTGGAATCATTTGTCCCCACGAAGCCCAAGGTTCATCCTCTTGATTCACCACAGTAGAATTACCTGCCAAGAAAACTGTAGGAATAGCATTAATCGATTCTATACGGAGGCTTGATATACAATTTGTTTGTTGAAACTCTAAAGTCAGCTTTTCATCCCAGTCCAATTTCTGGAGTTCACGTGGCTTCTTCAATGCTACAATTCCACCAGAAGCAATCTTCGGATTTTTAATGTGTACGATAATGGTCCTATCTAACACTTTATTAGGGAGCACCACTTGATTTTCAATTTGCAACCTCCGGGATTCAGACCGTATTGTACTCATATAAGATTTGTTCTGTAAACCTTGATATCTAATCGTAATCTTATAATTCCCTTCCGGAACTTTCACAGAGAAGTAAAATGGCTTTTTGCTTAACAGCATTTTATTTTTGTGATCGATAACGACATTCTTTTCTGTCAAAAACTCGAATCCATACCCCTGAGCCTCCAGATAAGGCTGCGCTTTCTCCAACGAAATTGCAGTACTGCCTTTAGCGTTCCCAAAGCTAAATTCCCTTACTATCTGTTCGGCAAACAAAACAGGACTCCGCAACTGGAAAAAAAATCCGATCACTAAGATTAATCTCTTCATCTTTAGGTTTACAAATTAAGGACGCTCAAATATAGTTTTCCATTTCCACTCCACTACCCTGCGCTTACCTGTACCCATCATTTCACGCATCTGTCGACAGTTCAGGACAGCTAATTGAACTATTATTAGCACCTTTGATCATCATATAATAATTGGTATAATTATTCATAATTTTAGGTTTTTAATAAAAGGTTTCCTTACTCCCGTTTGGAAGCCTTTTATTTTTACGTTCAAATAGTTCAACACTTGTTTGCGCTCAATATATTATTTCCAATCTAAGGTACATTTGCCCAATCCATAGAATGTACGTCCATTCTTTTTATACATCGCGGTATATAATACCGTTAATGTACCGTCTTCTTCCTCTATCGCACCCAAGGGTGTACGGGTAGCATGATCGCCATCTTCTGCCCAAAGATGATCACTGGTCTGGATTTTCAGTCTCTTTTCCGAAGTCCAATGTATACCGTCACTAGAAAGGCTATAGCCAATTTCCTGATCTCCCATCGAATCGAAAACTGCTAAATAATGCCCCTTTTTTAGTTCCGTAACCTGCAAGTTTTCATTAAATATCGGAGATATTGGAATTGGATTATGACCTAGAGGCATACGCCTCCAAGGTCCATTGAGTGTCGTAGCCGTCGCCATTCCAAGCGGCCAATCACCTTTTGGAATATGGGTATGCCCATCATAAAACGCATACCAAGTATTACCGACTTTGTAGGGATTAAATGCTGCAACTGCCTGTTGACCTTCCCAAGGTTGACTATTCTCGTCCGGCTGTAATACAATACCCATATCAGCATAAGGCCCCGCAATACCCTTCTTACCTTGAATTACCGATTTCGCCCGCCAAATACGACCGGCATAATCAAAATCGAGGACTTCGCCTTTTTCTTTATCACCAGCACGATAAGAAACATAAAAAATATTCCATGCATTCTCCTGTTTATTGAATTCAACTGCAGTTACCCATACCTCAGAGCGAGGATTATATGGTGATCTTCCAAGAATACTTTCCACAATTGTTGACTGTCTTTGCCAATGTATTGCATCCGAACTCGTCCAATAAGCAATCCGCATGTCCTTATGAGGTCGATTGAACATCTCGTTAATAAACATGTGATAGGTTCCTTCAATCTTTACAATCTGTCCTGTTTCAAAACCAGCTTTATTCTGGCTTTTCAAAACATCAGGATGATCTTCTGTAATTACTGGTGTCGGATAGGCCGATTTGACAAATAACGTTTTTTGTGTTTGCGAGAAAGTTTTCGTATACAAACTGCTTGCCAGCATTAAAATAGCACTATAACCTATTGTTGATTTTATCATAGTTTCTGAAATTTAACATTCTACCATCAGCAAACCTGTGATTCGTTTTAACTTTTTAGACATGTTTATCATTTCCTAAAATACATTGATCTTGCTTATTCACTTTCTTTCAATGACTATTGAGTATTTTTTGAGAAAGCGAATGACTGTGTAATTATATATTTTAAAAATAAGGCCAGACAACGATTTGCCTGACCTCAAACGATAACTAATAAAAAAACTAAATCCTATTCAACTATAACATCGCACTAATGTGTTTGCTGTTTGGTTCTAAAATACCTTAGCTCTATAATATCATTTGGAATCTCCCGGCTATTCCAATGATCATGAATCACTAAAGCAGCACCAAGTGCTGTTGCTTGGGCCATAGAGGCTCCAAACACTTCACTATTTGGAAAGGCTTGGGCCAGTAGTCCCATATATATGTGATTACGACTAAAACCTCCATCCACAAATATTCGCTGTACTCCGGTTTGATTCATGACAAGCGTAGTCGCCTTCACTTGAGCCTTGACCAAATGCATCATTAGCACATGATAAGCTTCGATATAATCGCTAAAATGACTCAGATCAATTGTGGAAAATGCAGACAGTTCATCCGAAATATCCAAAGCTTGATATTTCTCTATTATGGTCCAATCCAAATCGATCTGCTTAAATTTTCCTGTAGAAATCTGGAATGCTTTAGCGATACGTTTAATTTGCTCCTCATGTTCATATCCTGCAAATAGTCGTGATGCTTTCACAGGTTTCCCCGTATAGGTCATATACAAAAGACAGTCACTGTGAAGTTCTTCTTTGGTGAGCGGATCAATATTGAACGGATTGAAAGAAATACACCAGGTTCCTGTCGAAATCAATATAAAAGGTTCGTGAAAATTCAGTAAATAGGGGATCAATGCAGACGAACTGTCGTGTAAACCGCTACCTACGAGATAACCACTGCCCGGAAATGTCGCTCTGTAAAGACGATCTCCCTGAACGATCGGAGCCATTTTATCAATAATGCCTGTATCTTCTACCCACCTATGATAATTATTCTTACTAAAATCCCATAGCGCTGTATGACAACCAATACTTGTCATATCCGAATAAGCTTGTCCTGAGATCAGATAACTCAAGTATTGTGGAAGGTGTAGCGCCCACTTCACTTCCTTAAATATAGCTGGTTTAAGTTTTGACAAGCGGTAGACCTGTAGTCCTGAATTCAGACTCCCTAGGCTTGGAGAGGAGGTTTCTAATGCGAATTTATCCTTTCCACCGTATTGTGCATAAAAAGATTCCAACAATTTTTTAGGGTATTCTTTTAAATAATTATATAATGGCGTCAAAGGCCTGCCATCTTTATCAATGTAGACAAAACTTGCTCCATATGAGGTAAAATTAATTGCTTTGATTTCAAACTCGCCTTTTCGAAACACCTCATGCAACGAATCAAAAACTGACAGACGTAAACTCTCCAAATTCTCGCAATGATCGCCATCTTCATCTACAGTTTCCAAAAAACGAGCCGACCGTTCAAATACGATTTGGTACTGCTCGTTAAAGAGAAATAATTTCTTGTTCGTCTTCCCAACGTCGAATATCGCGACTACTGGTATTGGTTTCCCCTTCATTCTTTTTTCCCTAATTACAAACCTGTAGCTACAGAATTTACTCCGCGTTCCTCGATAAGTTTACTGCGTAAATTTCCTTCATTGAATAACTGAACAGGATTTAAAGCTGCTCCACTTTTTAGTCTTGCTTCTGCAACAAGCGGTCTGACGTCGGTACGGAATGCATCCTGTAAAATTTCCTGTGCTTTCACGATATCATTTGCTTGTTGTGCCTGTTTCAATGCTTTACGATCCACCAACAAAGCCTGAGCATAAGCAATCTTAATTGCTTCAACTGACTGTAGAAGGTCTACCAATGGGTCTTTCAGATTATGCGAAGCATCAATCATCCACCCCAGTCCGCTCGCATGGTCAATACCTTTCACATCCATACCATCGATCAATTCATTAAAGATCAAAAATAGTTGATAAGGTTTGATACTACCCGCAGTCAGGTCATCGTCAGCATACTTGCTATCATTGAAATGGAATCCGCCCAATTTGCCTTCCATCAACAATAAAGAAACAATTTGTTCAATATTTGCATTTGGGAGATGGTGTCCTAA
Organism: Sphingobacterium sp. UBA7625; assembly: GCF_002484085.1. Lineage (NCBI taxonomy): Bacteria > Pseudomonadati > Bacteroidota > Sphingobacteriia > Sphingobacteriales > Sphingobacteriaceae > Sphingobacterium > Sphingobacterium sp. UBA7625. The sequence continues at coordinate 562,531 of NZ_DLJD01000051.1, read as the reverse complement.
ATCAACCAATGTATATGCTTTCGGTCCTAATTTGTTGGCCAACAAAAGGGATTGGCCCCAATCACCAATTGTCATGGAATAAAAATACGGTTCAAATGCTTTGTACTCTACAAAAAGTTTCCAATCTTCTGGTAAGTGTTTGTAAATCTCACTTAAACTAGACAATGTATTTTGAAAAGCCTCTCTAAAATTTAACTGCCCAGGAAAAGAAGAACCATCAGCCAGCCAAACTGTCAACGCTTTAGAACCAACTGCTTTGCCATAGTTGATTACTTCAATATTATGATCTACAGCTTGCTGACGAACTTTTGGATCGACATGGTGTAGGGAGCCAAACTTATAACTATGCTCCTGGCCTGCCTGATCTTGAAAAGTATTAGAGTTTACTGCATCAAATCCAATGTCTAATGAAGATGCCAAAGCTTTAATTTTTTCTGCATCTGAAGGGATGTCCCAAGGAATGTGCAATGAAATTGCTCCACTTGATCTGTTAAGAGCATGCAACAACCCAACATCCTCAAGCTTTTGCTCTAAAGTACCCGGTTCACCAGCACCGGAAAAACGGCCAAAACGAGTTCCACCTGTACCTAATGCCCAGCTTGGTATGGCAATTTGAAACTTTTGAAGTTTATCCAGGATTTCATCTACCTGTGCAATATCTCCCGACACATAGTCAAATGCTCTTTTATGCTTATCTTTTAATTGGTTATTGTGCTGATCTATAATTTTCTTATCTAAAATCATGATATAATGGTTATCGTGTAAAAATGTTAGGTGTCGCGCACATCTTTTCCCTTTCTGAACGCGACACCTAAGATATAAAAATTAGCGTACAAACGCCATAGCAACACCTCCGTCAACGTTCAGAACATTTCCAGTAGATTTATTCAATAATCCGCCGACAAAAGCAAAACATGCATTTGCAATGTCTTCTGGAAGGATGATCTGATTCAAAAGCGTGCGTTTTGCATAGTAAGCTGGTAATTCGGCAACCGTGATGCCATAAGCCTTAGCGCGACCTTCAGCCCATCCACCTGCCCAGATATTACTGTCTGAAATAACCGCATCTGGATTTACAACGTTCACACGTACTCCTGCAGGCCCTAATTCTGCTGCACATAAACGACTTAAATGCAATTGCGCAGCTTTTGCACTCCCGTATCCTGTATTATTGGGACCACTAACCAAGGCATTTTTACTGACGATGTTGATGATATCGCCACCGATTGCCTGGCCTTTTAAGAGTGAGGTCGCTCCTTGAGTAACTAAGAATTGGCCTTTTACCAATACATTGTACAATAAATCCCAATCTTTCTCTGTATGATCTTCGATTGTCTTGGAAATCGATAATCCCGCATTGTTGACGACAATATCGATACCACCAAATGCTAAAGCAGCATCTTTTAAGGCGTCCTTAATAGATTCCGCACTGGTTACATCAAGGATCGTAGCGATGACTGCATCTTTTCCAAATTCGGCTACAAATTCTGCTTTACTCGACTCCAAACGTTCTGTATTGATATCATTTAAGACAATAACAGCACCTTCTTGAGCCATCTTTTTGGCAATTGCTTTTCCGATACCGCCACCGCTTCCAGTGACCAAGGCAATTTTTCCAGACAAAGCTTTTGGCTTTGGCATACGTTGAAGCTTCGCTTCTTCCAGTAACCAATATTCAATATCAAACGCTTCCTGACGAGGCAAAGCAGTGTATTCACTTACGGCTTCGGCCCCTTTCATTACGTTGATCGCATTGGTATAAAATTCTGCCGCTACACGTGCCGTTTGTTTGTCTTTGGCAAAAGCAAACATACCAACACCCGGATACAAAACAATGACCGGATTTTTATCACGTACGGCTGGGCTGTTTTCATGTTTGCAGTTTTCGTAATATTGTGCATACATTTCACGGTATGCTTCAAACAATGGCGTCAATTTCGCTTTTAGCTCCTCCACGTTGTCCAAATCTTCTGATTTATCCAGATTCAACACCAACGGTTGAATTTTGGTTCTTAAGAAGTGGTCCGGGCAGCTGGTACCAAGCGGGGCCAAACGTTCTAAATCATGTGAATTGATAAATTCCAATACACGCTCATCATCCGTGAAGTGTCCGATCATGTGACGTTCACTTGAACAGAAACCTCGTAAAACAGGAGCGAGTTTGGCGGCCTGTGACGTTCTTTCCTCCTTGCTCAGGCTAGTTACTTGCTGTCCACCAAATACAGGTGCTTTTTTACCATAGTTCTGCTCAAGATATTCCGCGCAAGCTTCGATTACATCCAAGGAATTGATATAACATTCGTATGCTGTATCGCCCCAAGTAAACAAGCCATGTGAGCCCAGCATGATACCACGGATACCTGGATTTGCTTCCAAGCAGGCACGCAATTGCAGCCCAAGATCGAATCCCGGACGTTGCCAATCTACCCAGCCAATAGTTCCGCCGAACAATTCCTGCGTAATTTTTTTACCATCTTTGGCCGCAGCAATCGCAATCGCAGCATCGGGATGTAAATGATCAATATGTTTAAATGGTAAGAATCCATGTAAAGGCGTATCTATAGAAGGTGCTTTTGACGCTAAATCATAGATACAATGGTTAAATAACTCAACCATTTCATCTTCATGTTCAAGACCACGATAGACATTCTCCAAATTGCGAAGACGTTGTAAATAAAGCGCCGCAAGACCTGACTTTTTTAACGTTCCAATGTCTCCACCAGATCCTTTAATCCACATCACATCAACTTCTTCGCCCGTCAACGGATCTTTTTCCACAACTTTACAAGACGTATTACCACCGCCATAATTTGTGATTCTTAAATCTGCACCTAGAATATTTGAACGATATAACAACAAAGCTACCTCATCACCATGAAGTGCTTGAGCTTTCTGATCGTCCCATAAATAATTGACATGTTTGTACGTTTTCACTTCTTCTATATTTTGTTTTAATATTAATTTTCTAATGTTTTAGCAAATCCCACGATACAAATGGAGATGATAATTGTCACGATACCAGCTATTATGGAACGATAGGTAGGCCGATCTACACCTTTCCATTCTTTGAGTACCACACCCCAAGCATTTGATATCAAAATGATAAACGCCATATGCAATATCCAAGAACTAGCTCCATTACCCAAGCGGCTTTCGCCCATACCGTAAAAGAAAAACTGTAAATACCAAGTCGTTCCTGCTAAAGCACATAAAAGGAAATTTTTGCCTTTAGGTGCATCCGATTTCGTATAGTCCGAAAACGTTTTGTTCTTGATCAAAAGGTAAAGACACCATAGGAAATTAGTCGTAAAACCACCCCATAAAATCACAATGTAAGTGACATTATTCTGGTAAAGAAATTCACCTTGATTTGGATTAGTAGACTTCCACAATATATTTGCCACATCAGCCATGGGCTTTCCTGCTTCAATACCGAAATTGAAGCAAGCACTCAATATTCCTGAAACAATAGCCACAACTATCCCTAAACCAAAATTATAATCGGACTTGCTTTCTGAGGATAATGTGGATAAGTGTTTTTCTTTTGAAACACCAGCTTTACCACATAGATAGACACCAAGCACACAGACTAAAAGTCCAAGAAGGATACAGATACCAGATTGGGTAGTAAAAAAATAATCTATGCCATGTTTGCCCTCGGCCTTATTGAAAAAATAATAGATGCTGGGCATCAAAGAACCAAAGACCATGCTAAGCCCTAAAATAATGCTGCTACCTAACGAAACACCGAGATAGCGCACACCAAGACCATAAGTTAATCCACCAATTCCCCAAAGCAAGCCAAATAGAAACGTATAACCTAAAATAGCACTATTGGTATCCTTAATAATTTCAGTAAAATTGGGTATCGTTAACATCGCTGCTATAGGCGGCACAATAATCCACGAAAAAAGCCCCCCTAAAATCCACATGGATTCCCAGGACCATCCTTTTACTTTTTTGTACGGCACATAAAAACTTCCCGAGGCAAATCCGCCTATGAAATGAAATATAACTCCGAAAACTGCATTCATATAAACTTTATTTAGGTTCTTAGCAACTAAGATAATTCATTGGTTTTTTAGAACTGTTATGCACTGTTATGACCTTCTCGCCATGGAGGGTCAAAAACACAAACTGGGCTACCCAAAATAATGGACAGCCCAGTTTTATTTATTTAGCCTTGTATTTTTTGCAATGTAGGATTCAAGCATTCAAAAGTGTATACTTTTGCTCTGCCTCGCAATGCTTAAATCAATTCATAAGCGATAATATACCGTTAGCAATCCACGAATAACCTATTTTAGGAGGTTGATAATAGCTGCTTCCCGTTCTTTTGGAAAAACTTTTAGATCCAATAATTTACCATCCTTCAACCTCCCTTCGACCGTGGTCTGCCCTGGTGCATGCAACTTAAAATCCACATCCCAGTCTTTGGGCCATGCCGGGAAAAGGTAAATTTTATCATCCACTACCTGCAAAAGCATTTCCTGTAAGCCGATCATACCTGAACCACCCCAGTTATGATCCGGAACCCAGTCGAAGCCCGGCCCCCAAAAAGTTGGAAATCGCCGTTCCGCATTTTTGAGTTTCAGGAGAGTCAATTGCTTTGCTTCGTCGACCAATCCGAGACGTGCAGCAAAAATATTATGTTGCTTCCAGCCAATATGACTTTTGAATTTAAGCACATCGGGATCATCAGTGTAGGTATTGACTGCAATATCCATATTTGGTTTACCAATACCATAAATTCCCCAAGGATAGACGGGATAGAGCTGCGGGGATTCGGTATTGTTGATCCGGGCCCATAGCTGTGCTGGCGCCAACATCTTTTTGCCCCCGAGTTCACGCCGTGGCAAAGGTGGGATTCTGGTTAAAAACCCCTGAAAATAACTACGCGACTCAGCGTTGATATACCCCTCTGGCAATGCCAGCAATCCTTTTGTTACCTCCTGTAACGCTGCAATCGTGCTAGCCGAATTATAGGCCATTTTATAGGTCTCCGCGGAGGAGCCCGGATACAGGACAAGGTGACCTGCATCATCCAATACCTTGCTACCTCGTTGCCGTGCCCGGTATTGATAATGCTCATCAAAAAAACGTAGACAACTTTCTATCAGCGGGATATAAGTCTGAATATCGGACTTATTATAACGTTCGGTTTCTAGTATCATCATGCAGAACTCCAGCACAGTATCCCATTCGTATTCCAGCCAAGCATTGTATTCTAGGCCCTTATCGAAATCTTTTGGCCGTTTCCAATTGTATTCTGCTGGATTGGGTAAACCAAAATTTTCGATCTGCTCCGTAAAACTTGCACCGGAATGACCCCAATAAAATTTGGATCGCCATTCAGCGTTCCCTAAAAGGCGTTGGTAAAACTTAAATTGTGCGGGCATTAGATCAAAATCGCCGCTCTTCAATAATGGCCAATAGACCAAACGCTGATTCTGTGCTGTATGGGTACCTCCACCCCAGTTACGAAAATCCGGTGTAAATGTAAACGTACTGTCTATCGTAACAGGATCGTAGGTAAATAAACCACCGTTAAATTTTGTTGGATAGTCCCCATAAGCATTACAAGCCAGCATAAATCGAAACAACTGATAGTTTCTGCCAACTTGCCAAGCTTCATTATTAGGGTCTTTTAAGCCTGGCTGGATGACGATATGACTTCTATCCCAAAAGGATTTCCACCAGGATTCTGTCGCTCGTTTGAGCGATACAAAGGTAGGTTTGGGCGTAGCCAGATCCTCCAGTGCTGTTTTCCAGTGTTGCAAGTCTGCTTGTTGCCCTACATGCAACGTCACTTGAAGCGCATGATTGGTCTTTGCCGCTTTACTTTTGAGTATCCAAGATTGGTATGGGGTATTCATATACGTCCCTGCACGCTGGCCGACGTATTCAAAATCCTCACCTTTTAAAAGACCGCCTGAAATTCGGTTTTTCAAGGGATTATATAACGAATCTTTGATGGTTGTCAGGCCTTGTTGATCGACGACAAGGTCAAACGCTGTAGTCGCTTGATTTTGATGATAGAAAATAATATTGTTTGCTTCTGCCACAATCTGATCTTTATGCGTCACCACTGGTTTTGGCGGTGCCCACTTCCAAGAATTCGCATTATTTTCCTTCTTCTTAGGAAACAGATCCTGAAAACGCCAGCTCTCGTAAGCTGCTTCCACCTTGATCTTCCGATTGGCACTTACTTCGAGATATACATTGGGATTAAACACATCTATCCAAACCAGTACTTCGGCCTTGACGCCTTTGCTTTCGCCCTTCAGGACAATATGACCTTTATCCAACTGCAATTCTTGCTGGAATTTTCCATCGGCAAAGGGGTTGGGATATAGATGGAGGCGGATGCGACCGAGCTTCAACAAGGTATTGTTCTCGTCAAATGCACCTGTCTTCCCCAAGTACAAAAGTAATTCGCCATTCTCCACCCAAACGTTCAAACCAATATCTCCACCACCTACAGGCATGGATTCAGATGAATTTTTGCTCTGTGTGGTCCAAGATACATTGTAATCCTTCCAATTGAACTCTTGAGCCTCAATTGGGCTTAACAAAACAACTATTAAAACTAGAATGCCTATAATACGTTTTTCAATCATCATTTCTGTTTACCAATCGTCTGTACGAAAAGAACTTAAGGGCAGGCCGTTGGCCCCGAACACATCTCCGACAACGAAATCTTTAAATGCATAACGAACAGCCACCGGCTCCTCAACTTTGAGCGACGCTACAACAATGGTCTTTCCTTTCAAAACAGCATCCGCAGGATAAAAAACCTGATCTTTACCCGCTATTTCAAAAGTCTTTATTTCTTTACCATATGAAGTCAGCCCCAGCGGTGCATCCTTAAAAGAGAGTACTGCGGTACTGCCTTTAATTTCCAACTTTTCATAAACAGGACTTTCTAGATTTAGTGAAGCAAAACCGTAGCTATCGTGCAGTGCAAGGTAGGCCAGTCGCTCACCACTTTGTTGTTTATGCGATGGATGGATGCAATTTTGTTCACCCAAATCCAGGGTAACCGCCATAGCGGAATGCGGGATTTTATCCAAAGATTTACGTTGTGCGTCGCGTAGATAGGCAGAATTGTATTTCCCCCCTATGTGATAAGGCGGCAATGAAGCGTAATCAAATGGTGCAATTTGCATAAAATAAAACGGAAGTTCATGATTTCCCCATAGCGCACGGAATTTTTCGACCATTCTTGGAAAGAGGATCTCATACTGATCCGGACGTTCGTAATTGGACTCACCTTGGTACCAAATGATACCACGAATACCGTAACCGGCAATGGGATGAATCATACCATTGTATAACATGGTCGGCACGCGGTTTTTATCTTTCAAGCCTTCCTCTTGTTTTGGGATCTGTATATCTTTCTGATCCGCCAGCCAAGATGCCTCCATCCAGGCTTCGATGTTTGAACCGCCATAGCTGCTATGAATCAAACCGACTGGCACACCCAAGGTTTTGCGCAATTGTCGACCGAAATAATAGGCCGTTGCACTAAAACTGACAACAGACTGTGGCTCTGCTTTTCTCCAAACACTTGGTTTGCTATCCGATGCAGGCTGCAACAAAGGATTGCGGGGAACGGTATAGATACGCAATTGATCGTCTTTGGAATTCATCATTGCTTCTGTACTGCCGAGGATGGGTTGCCCAGGATAGCCTTTCAAAGGCATTTCCATATTCGACTGACCTGAACATAACCAAACTTCGCCAATTAGAATATCGTGCAGTTCAATCACATTTTTTTCTGAGACCTTGATCTGATAAGCTCCACCTGCTGCTGGTGTTTGCACTACAATTTTCCATTGGCCAAGCTTGTCCACTTTCGCTTGATATTTCTGCCCATTCCAGGAGGTCTGTAAGGTTACTGTTGCCTGTGGGTCTGCCCAGCCCCAGACAGGGACTTTACTTTGTTGCTGCAGCACCATCCCATCGGTAAAGAGAGCCGATAAACGTACTTTCGCCTGGCTACTCAATTGGGCCAACAGTAACACGATCGCAAAAAAACAAGTTTTCATCGTCATAAATTTATCGCTTTAAAAAACTGGCATCCAAACGCTCATATCACCAAATGTACGGTTTCCCCAAGCAAAATAGGGTACTAAACGCACTGGAACAGTCTCCTGCTTTCCATCAGATGTTTTCCTGTACAGCGAATTCCATTTCGTGCTGTTTGTCCGATAGGCATTTCCCTCCAACAGGACAATATCCTGGCCAAGTATATTTTCATGCCTTGGCGCGAACTGTTCGCCCTGTTTCATTTTCAGATCAAAGATATTGACATCCGCAGCTACATCCTGCTTTTCCAGACAGTAAACCACAGGGCCCCGCATGACCGCAACCTGGTTACGCGTTTCTTCAACCAATGGATTTGATTCCATCAAAGAAACATCCATGGGCAACCTAATTTCAATGCGGTCCCCTTTTTTAAGTGATCCTGCTAAAAGGGCATAGCCTTTCTCGATCGGTACTTCTACTTTTACCTTATTTTTCCATATTTCTGCCTTTCCAGCCCAACCTGGTATCCGAAGTTTCAAGGTGTAGTTGGAAGGGAATTCTTTCAAGATAAAGCTGGCGGATCCTTCCCAAGGATAGTTGGACTCTTGTACAATGTTGATATGTTTGCCCTGGTATCTTGTATTCAATGCATTTCCGCCGTACAGGTTGACAGCAACAGCATCTGCTGATAGGCCGTAAGCATAGTTGGCAACTTCTGCAATAGTACGAACGATATTGGGTGGACAGCAATTAGATAACGAGATATAAGGAACCCGCTTTTTAGACCAGCGCTGCTGGAATGGAAGATCGGATGAATAACTCAAAGGGTTGGTATACAAAAATTTGTCGCCATCCAAACTGATTCCCGAAAGCACACTATTATAGAGTGCCAGCTCCAATACATCGATGTATTTTGCTTCGCCCGTGAAATTAGCCATGCGCCAATTCCACAACATATTGCCAATATTTGCACAGCTCTCATTATGCGCAGTTAAGTTGGGTAATTGATAATCCCGCCCAAATGCCTGATGGATTTTCTGTACCTCACTGGGATTATAGGAAGTTCCGTCGGGTGAGGTACCATCATACAGCGATCCCAGACCACCGGTAATGTACATCTTATGCTTAGTGACGTCAGCCCAAATTTCAAAAAGGCGGTTGCTCAATGTGGTATCTGCAATCTCGGCACATAAGTCGGCAACTCCTGCATAGAGGTAGCTTGCCCGTACGGCATGTCCCGTGGCTTTATGCTGCTTGCGGAATGGGATACGGTCCTGATTGTCGTCAGTACCATCCTCAATCTCACCTTTAATATCGATCAAGTGCTTGGCAAGTTCAAGGTATTTTTGGTCTTTGGTCGTCCGATAAAGTTCTACAGTACCCATATAATGAGAGGGACAGATTGCGTTTCGGGCCAAGGTCGGATTGGATTTTTTATAAAATCCATACAGGTAGTCAGCTGCTTTGATTGCGATATCCAACAACTCGCGTTGTCCGGTCGCCCGATAATGTATACATCCTGCAGTCATCAAATGCCCGATATTATAGGATTCAAAGCTCAGCCGATCTTGAAACTCAATATTTTGTCCCGATCGCTGCTGGTCAATTGTCGCCTTGGTATAAATATAGCCATCGGCACGTTGCGCTTTGCGGATAACGGGAATAACTTCATCCAGCATGTGAAGCAGCTTTTTATCTTTTGTCTGTGCATAAATTGCGCAGACAGCTTCCAATGTTTTGTAAAAATCGCCGTCATGAAAGGATGGCCCTGTATGTTCTCCTTTCTCCAAGCCGGCCGCAATTTCGAAATTCCGATAGGCGTGACTGATGGAAGCATCTGTATAAACGTGCCAGAGTTGTGGCACCATCTGCTCATAGCATGACTTTGTACGATCGGCCCAAAAACCTTTGGTCCATTGCACATCCCCCATATCGACCGCTTGCTGAACGGCATACGGGCTTGCACCGGTATTTGTAATAGACTTTTCCTGGGCCTGGACCTGCCAGCCCGTAGCGAAGAAGAGACCCAGGATCATTAGTTTGTGCTTCGTATTCATGATTTCTTTATTTTGCATCTAGCCATAGTAATTCAACTTTCCCCTGCAAGCCCGAAGGCAGCAAGCCTTTCAGAAACTTGTCCGATGCCGTCGTTTTTATTTTCTTTTCTGCAGCGGGCTTTTCTTTTTCGTACAGCAAGCGATTGCCCCAGGTGTTGTACACTTTCACCCTGATCTTGTTATCACCTTGCCGTATAAAATCAGTCACATCGATCTGATAAGGTTTGGTCCAGACAACACCAGCATACTGTTCATTGACAAGAATTTCAGCCATGGATTCGATCTCCGAAAATTCCAAATAAGCACGCTGTTTTTCACCAATCTCTTGAACACGTAACGTTGTCTCATAGCTTCCAGAGCCAGCATGGTATTTAGTTTCATTGTCTGTACTGCTTGTCCAAAACTGAGGTTCCTGCTGTTTAAGCGTTTGTTTTTTGTGCAGGCCATCAGCAGTAAATGACCAAGGTTCTATCAAGGCTGTTTTCCTGGATAACTGATAGGTTGGTACATCGATCTTTTTATCAGTGGTCAACACAAAGCCGGATTGATAAGCATCAAACGGTAAGTCAACAACTGTCCTATCGTTGATCATTTTAAACGGTAAAACCGTCAGCTTGTCGCTCACAGCATCATAACGGTAGGCATAGCTGTCTTTTGTCCGTAAAGATAACGTTGCCTTTTGCGGTAAGCTATCTTGATTAGCTACAAAAAACAAATGACCACCATCGAAACGGCGATGGTTCCAGGAGATATGCGGATTGTCCCCTTCATTGATCAGCACATCCGGAGCAATATTTAGTGGACTAAAATCCTTCGCTTGATAATGTCCAACAAGCACCCGTCCTTTGCCCAGTTGTTTAACTTTTAACGTTGTATTTGTGAATGGCGCTAGGTTACTGAATAATTCCTCAAGCAAACTGCGATACTGTTGTACTTTTTCATCCGTCAATTTGCCCCGCCAGGTATGTGGGATATCTTGGAAGAGTATCGTAGCCCCCGCATGAACAAGGCCGCACAAGCGTTCCAGGGTCCGTAAGGAATATTGACTACCATTCGGATTTAACGCAGTTTTACCCGGCATCACCAGAATCGAATAAGCAATATGGTTCGCAAAAACCACCTTACCGTCCTGCACCCTCGTCTGGTTCCAAAGCGCATCGGGATTGAAGGAATCGTAAGCATAGCCTCGTAGCGGATCGACCCAATCTTCGGGTCTATACATATTAGCTCCAGTGGTCACCCCCGCAACTTTCTGCAGAGGTAAGCCGACATTGGCCAACAGCGAATCTGCCCGATGTACACGCGCATCACCGATAATACCAGGCAGCACATCGACTAAAGTACTTGGGAGTACAGATCTTCTAGGAATCTCTTCACCAATAAACACAGCTACATCACGTACGGGTACCCCGTGTTGTAAAAGCTGCTGTGCCCGGATTGCATAATTCAACCATTCTTTACCGGGTTTCCACCAGGTTTGATCGCGCTGAAAATAGGTTCCAATACCATCCATGGTCATACCAGGTTTGCGGTCCATCCAGGGATTATGCACATACACATGGTAGACTAGATTGTTGATTCCCAAGGCATAATTTCTATCCTGAAGACTTTTTAGGAGTCGTGGATGTTCGTCCCATTGGGCCCGAATCTGGGTAAAGGCTTCGGACATAGTCACCTGTTTGCCATAAATATGGCTGCCTGAAACGGCATCCAGGATATCCGCAGGTTTGTCGTGTGAAGGGCTTCTAAACCAAAATTCGCCCATCGGACGATCGGTAGAAGCAAAATGGGCCAGCCCGTCACCGACCATCACCGGAGCCGTGGCTTCGGCCGTAAATTCGACACCGTATTCATCCGCCTTCTGACGTAATGTCGCATAGCCTTTCTCCTGCAACAGCTCACTGATGGTCTGTCTGTAATCTTGCAAAAAGGCTTCGGAATCTTCTACACTATTGACAAAACAACCCGCCAAAACAGGAAGATAGTCGGTCAGGTCATAACCTCGACGTTTCAAAAACTCGTTTGGAAAACTTCGGGTCCAGTTTTGACTGCCACATTCCCAAGAATCAATATGAAATACCGTGAGGACTTCTTTAGACAACTGTGGATCTACGTATTTCTTTGCTGCCCCAAACCACTGGTCAAATTGAAAAGCGACAGTAGCCGCATCGAGTTTATCACACTCTAAGCCTTTACCAGCACCTGCAGTTTCATTTTTATGTCCTGTAGAGGTATGCCCAACACGCAATATTTTCCATTTTCCTGCCGGCAATGTGAGGTCAACACGACCTGCCCTGTCGGGGTTCGGTAGACGGATAAGCTGTTGCTGTCCGACAATAGCGTCTTTGGCAACGGCGCTTGGTTCAGAGTTTTTTCCAACACGCCAGATTTCACCAGTCTTTCCTTCGATCTGATTGACCTGCGCTTCTTCAAACAGACTGATGCCGTTTAATTTTAGCGAAGGTTTCCATTTACCGGAATCAAGGTCTTCGGCTCCGGGTTCACTACCGACAGGATCGTAGACAAAACGAAAATATTTCGCTTTGGTATACGGAATCAGGTGGGTGACGCCATTGTCCCAGTCCAACCAGCCCATTCTGGGGGATTCTAATTGTGTAACCTTCCGAAAATTTAGGCCATCATCGCTAGCCCAAACTTGCAAACGGTTCGCTTGGTAGTTGGATGCTGTCCATTCAATTTTCAATGAATTGCAAGGGAAGGGCTGATCAAATGCATACTGTATCCAACCGGACGCAGCTGTTGCAAAATTTTGTTTATTCCCTCTTTCAGCCAATCGTTTTAGATCTTCGCCATAGCTATTGGATACGTGGACCTTCTCCGTAAAGCTTTTTCGCGGCGAATGTGTCAATGGTATCGCAAATAAGGCAATATCCTCGTAATAGCCTTGTTGGGTTTGTGGTTGTGGCAATTGAACATTGTGCAGCCGCTCGCCCTTGCTATCGATTACGGTATCGGCATGCACGACTTTCTGCATCGACTTCTCGGGACTGATCCATGGTCCCCCCGCGGTTGCAAATCCATCGTTTGGCAGCAAAGCTATTTTTACCCCGTATTTTTTTGCTTCATGGACGATATATTTGAACATATCCCACCATGCTGGTGTCAACGTCTCTGTCGGCGGATCGAAAAGAGGCGGATTGGTTTTGCCCTTGATCGGTGCTAGATAGGCTCCTGCGATCTTATTTTCAGCCATCGCTTTTAGATCCGCAGTAATCCCTTCCTTGGAATAGCTGGCATGCATAAAGTACCAAAATACCCAAGGTTTTGCCTGTTCAAATGAATGTTGATCCAAAGGAACTAATGCCGTTGGAATACCTTTAATCTGTGCATTACCGCTCAAACAGCCAAAAAGCAGACTTGTCCCTAATAGCAACTTAATCCTCGTCATATCTTATCTTGTTCTTTAAAGCTATCCAAAAGGTTGGACAGCTTATTTCTTTCAATTTTGAATTTATCTCCCTTATCGCGTCATTTCAACTAGTCGACGCCTACAGGGTTTAACTTTACTTACTGGATATCTTCCTGCTAATCTTCATTTATTTAATTAGATTTTACAAACTCCTTAATCGATTGTTTCAAGTCTGTCGGAATCAAATAAAAGGAATAGTTGTAGTCTTTTGCCGGAATTTGATATTTTTCCAACGGTTGCGATACATCTGACCAAGTATCATTTCCGCCAACACCCATCTGTTTTAAGTCGACATTTAAAGTAATCTTATCTTCTTTCTTCAATTTAAACCAGTGTTTTGCTTCGACGATTGCTTTTTGTGAATAAGGCCAGGCACTCATATACAGCGGCTGCTCGCCGACAACCAAAACACCTGTATTTTTATTTTGAAGGTGCATCCAACGAACATCCATCCGATTTCCGTTTTCCTGTGGATAAAGATAATGCTCCATAAATTGATCGATGTTCATGTGATAAACACCGAGATCAAACCCATAGGCACGATCAGGGTAGTTTTCCATTGGACCTAGGCCATAATATTGGATGTCTTCAAATGTGGGATTGATCCCCATTTGAAGTCCTACTTTCGGAATATTAGGTAATCCAGCCTTCACCTTTAGCTGGTAATTTACCGATACAATACCTGGATTTTTAACCGTATAGATCAATTTTACCTGTGCAGAATCACCCGGAAGAACATACAATGTCTGTACTTCATAATCTTGGCCTTTTTCTTGAGCGGTTACCGACACTAATTTTGGTGTGCCATACCAGTATTTTAGTTTTTTCTCCGGTTTCCAGCCCCGGCGGTCATTATCCGTACTTGGTCGTGTAAAGCTGGGTCGAATGGCATCTTTGATAATTTCTTGCCCTTTGTAATTAAACGCAGTTAAACTTCCGGTCGATTTATCAAAGCTAACCTGAAATGCATTACCCGCGATCTGATACTTATCGGCAGTTTCTGTCTTGACCAATTTACTTCCTTTGTATGATAAAGGTCGTAGGGCATTAGATTGCTCCTGCAATCGGACCTGTGATGAAGACACGACAAATCCTGCCGGCGCCCATGCTGTCGCTTCCCGTAGACGGAATTGGATATCAAGCTGATATTCCTGATCTGCCAAGCGTTTAGATGGCAAATAGGAGGCGAAACTCAGTTGTGTGGAATCGCCTGCGGCTAAATCAATAGCCGATATGGGCACTTCCTTCAGCAGCAGACCATTTCTGCGAAACAATAAGACAGCATCGTAATGGTTAAGGTTCAGCACCGATGATCTATTTTTGATTTGTACCGTACTTTTTGCTGAATCAACTAAAGTGATCTCTGCAGGCTGATAGATTCGTTTATTCTCATACATCGCCGCTTTTGGTCGCCCCCAGGCATCGGTGATACCATTCAAACTAAAAGCGCCATTGTGTACTTTTTCGCCAAAATCACCACCATAGGCCAATACTTTACCATAAACGGAATCTTTGCGGATCAGTGCCTGATCTTTGTAATCCCAGATAAAACCGCCAATCAAACGTGGATGGGCACGAAAGATATCCCAGAAATCACGAATATTACCGGTCGAATTGCCCATGGAGTGGGTATATTCAACAAAAAGGATCGGACGATGATCGCCATTGTCCTGATTCAAGAGTAATGAGGGGGTGAAAATACCGGGATAGAACCGCGATACCATATCAACATAATATTGATCTTTTATATTTTGTAATCGATGGGAGTGATCGTTGGATTTTGGATAACGTGGATCCGAAGGATCGATATAACCCGGTAGTTGGTGGCTTCCCATTGCCGGCTCGTAATGTACAGGACGTGTGAAGTCGAAATCATGGATCCAGGCGGCCATAGCGGCTGTATTCGGTCCTCTCCCCGATTCATTGCCCAGCGACCAGATGATAATGGAAGGGTGATTCTTGTCCCGTTCCACCATCCGTGTCACACGTTCGTTGAGCGCCGCCAGCCAAGCTGGATCGTTCATCAACTTTCCACCTAGACCATGGGTCTCCATATTTGCCTCATCCATCACCATAATACCGTAGCGGTCACAGAGCTCATAGATATACGGATCATTGGGATAATGTGAGGTACGAATTGCATTAAAATTAAATTGTTTGATCTGACGAATGTCGGCTTCCATATCTTCCCGTGTCAGTGCCTTCCCGCGTTCGGGATGGTGATCATGCCGGTTGACTCCATATAAGTAGGTGGTTTTTCCATTGATCAAAAGTTTGCTGTCTTTTGGAGAAAAAGCGATACTCCGAAACCCGACTTGGCAAGTCTTCGCTTCAAGCAAGCGATTTTTCTTATCATACAGCGTCAGTACCAAGCGGTATAGATTAGGCTCTTCTGGGGACCATTTCTTTGGATTTTTGATCGTCGTTTCCAATAGACCAAACTTCACATTGTCCAATCTCGGATAGATCTCGTCAAAAATGGCTGAAGCCCCTTTTTCCAATGGTTTGTCGAGAATAGCTGTATTATTGCTATCATAAAGTTGTGCTTTGAGCGTAAAACCGCTGATGCTGTCACCCGAAAAATTATCAATTTTTGGACGCAACGAAAATTTAGCATCTTCGTAATTGGCGTCTAGAGTGGCCTGCCAGTGAAAATCGGCAATACGAACCTTCGGTTCAGCCATCAAAAACACCTCGCGGTGAATGCCGCTCATGCGCCAATGATCCTGATCTTCTAGATAGGAAGCATCGCTCCAACGCAGCACCTGAACGGATATACGATTTTTACCTTTTTTAAGGTAAGGTGTCGCATTGAATTCGGACGGTAAGCAGGAGTCTTCCGCATAACCTACGTATTGGTCATTAATCCACAACTGATAGGCTGAAATAACCCCGCCGAAATGTAAGGTGATGTTCATTCCATCCCAGGATTCGGGCAATTCGAATGTTTTTTGATAAGACCCTACACCATTGTAATCTTTGGGAATGCGCGGTGGATCAATTGGGCTAAATGGATAGACTGCTGAACGGTAAATGGGAATATCATAGCCCTTCATCTCCCAATTAGAAGGAACCTGAATTTTATCCCAGCCTTTGACTTCGGATAAATGAAAATCTTGAGGTGCATCAGCCGGTTTAAAGGCAAATTTAAAATCCCATTCGCCATTTAAAAAGAGCATTCGTTTATTGCTCTGCCGATCATTCTTCAAAGCTTCTTCCACTGTCTCATAGGAATAGCCCGTCGCTCGTGAGGCGTCCCGATTGATGGCGGTAATCATCGGATTTTCCCAAGGAGCAGCAATTTGTCCATTCGGTACAGGGGGAATGACTGCCGGTTTTCCGTCAACTGTCTGTGCTTGTAGCGAAGCTGCAGTCAGCAACAATAGCAAGGCAGCACTCCATTGAAACGCTGCAGTTCCTGTAGCTGATTTAATATTTATAATCCACTTCATATGCGATTCCTTTTTCCAAAACCAGCTCATAGTCGTTTCCTGAAATATGTTTTACCTGACCTTGTTTTACACTTGGAACAATTTTGCTCCGCAATTTTAATGTCCCTGTTCCAACAGGTGATTTTACCTTGATTTTGTTTTTTGATACATACAGTTCAATTTCACCCTCTGGAGTAGGAATTTTTCCCTCCATCCACGCTAAGTATGCCAAATAGGGCTTGATTTCGTACTTCGAATAACCCGCCTCCGTTGGTTGTACACCGAGATAATACTTGCCCAGCAAATAGATCGGACTTGCTCCCCAAGAGTGACAAAGGCTTTTGCCAAAATCCCTTCCATACATGGCATAATGCTCTGCTCCTTTTTTTGCTGGATTAAATTCTTCCCAGAAGGTCGTCGCACCAAGTTTTAGCATACTGCCCCAATAGTCTTTCATTTCTTTCATCACATAGTCCTTTTCACCAAGTTCACACAAAGCTTCAAGTTCGTAGTAACGCATATAAGGTGTGGTAATCTGTTGTACTTGATCATTTAACAAGACATTTGCTTTCACGCCAGCCTGCTGCTGTTCGTTCAGATAATTAAAGAAAATCGCAAACATATTGCTGTAGCGTGTCACGTTATCGGTTTGCTTACCATCAATACGACTATGTGCAAAGGCTTTTTTCTGATCGTTCCAATAATAGGCAAATAGCTTATCTTTGAGTTGTTGAGCTTCTTGTTGATAGTGTTGGTTGTCTTTCGGCTCACCAACCAAATCGGCACACATCGCCATGGTTTCGAGACTGCGGCACAGCAATAATTGTTCAAAGCTCACTTCCCCTTGCTTGCTGAGACCTTCGGCCCAGTCAATAAATACCCAATCGCCAGCTAAACCTTTCATCAAACCATCGCTATTTCTTCTATCCAAACAAAACTGCATCAGACTTTTCATACGTGGATAGATGCCTGCTATAAATTCCTTATCACCGGTATAACGATAATAATCTGCGATACTCAAAAACCAATAGAAAGTATAATCCATAATGGTGTTGATGTGGCTGATCGTAGGCTCCTTACCCCGTAACGCTAAAATGGTTCTTTTGACGGACTCGGAATCAAATCCCAAATAGTAATTCATCGCATAAGATTGATAGGCATCACCGCTCCAGATCCACCGATCACGCTTGATACCGTCAATGAAAAACTCACGTGTGGTTAATTCCATGGTATATTTGGCTACATCCCATATCTTGTTTAATTCATTATCTGAACTACGAAAGAATCCGCGATCTGCAACTGGTAGGTATTCGTACTGCATGGATACCTGATCGAACTTCACTGTTCCTTCGGGTTCTAAGTAAACAAAGCGGAAGGCTTTGGATAGATCGAGTGTACTGTCCTGTGGCTGTTGGTTTTGTATCTCAAGTAAATCGATGGTCTCACTGGTTTTCGTCGAAAGTGCTTCCTCTCGGGATTCGCCATAATAGATGTTCAGGCGACCTGTCCCCACCAGCTTATGCAGGGTAAGAAAACCAAATGTATTTTTTCCGAAATCGACCAAGATACCATTGCTTTGTTTTTCTTGCGAAAGCGCTTGTTGTGGTTTCACGGGCAATTTAAACTTGGATGGTCGAGCTGTTGGTCCGTTAAAGTTCCATTTACCAGCTTTGACATAGGTTGTCCCGGATTGATCAGACGCTTTACCTGTCTCATCAATCCATTCCTTATCTTCATAGGTTGCGTTCCAATCGCTATCTGTCGTTACATTTTTCCCTGCAACATACAGCGCGGGAACATTTCCTTGATTGTAAACTTTAATATTGATTTTTTGCTTTCCCTTTTGAAGCTTCACTTTAGCAGGTGCCCCTGGAAGCATTTTTCCGTTGATCTTGACATTATACTTGCCTTCGGCATAAATGCTGATTTCTTCATCAGCAGGCAAATCAAATTCTTTACTGAACTCGACAAGCACATAGTGACTGTCCATTTTCCAAAAAGGCGGAAAAAATGTACCTCTTTCCGTCCGGCGATTTTGCATATCGTTGCTTAACCAGACTTCATAATCTCCCGGATACCAGATCCAGGTACTTGCCTGTTGTGCAAATGCTGTCGTTGCTGCAATTAAACAACCTACAATTAAAATAATTTTATTCATATTCGAATCATTGTTAATCAATTCACTAACACCGAAACCAACGTTAACTTCGGCGGTATACGTGTTTTTCACTAGTAAAACACGCGCTATATTTTTTTCAATTGCTCACTAAAATACACGGTGAGACACAACTTAGGCTTTTGCCGGTTTATATCCTTTCAGTGCAAACCATAAAATAACAAGATAGCAGATGAAGGGTACACTATAGCCTAGCTGGGTATTGTCATGTGCGGAATCGATAATAATCCCGGTCAGAAATGGGAACAACGCTCCGCCGACAATGGACATGATCAACCAAGAAGAAGCTTGTTTAGTTTCGTTGCCGAGACCTGCAATACCAAGAGAGAAAATCGTCGGGAACATAATTGACATAAAGAAACCTAATCCACCAAGTGCATACAAAATGACCATACCTGTTCCCGAAATGGCTACCCCTGCCAATACTGCGCAGCAAACAGCATAAATGGCCAACAAACGCTGGGCCGTGGTATAACGTAACAATAGCGTTCCAACGAAACGTCCGCCCATAAAGAGCAGACCATATATGCCAAGGAAATACCCCGCAGTCTTCTCATCGACACCAGCCCCCTGTTGCGCCATACGAATAAAAAAACTGGTCACACAGACCTGAGCTCCGACATAAAAAAATTGTGCAATCACCGAAAAGCTCAAATGTCTATGTCGAAGTACAGCAAATAAGCCCCTTTTTTGCCCGGCGTTTCCCTCCGTCTTTTCACCCTGAATTTCGGGGAGTTTTACAAATAAAAAAATCAGTGCCACCCCCAGCAAGATCAAGCCCAAGGTTAAATAAGGCATTTTTACGGAAGATGCTTCATGAAGCAGGTACGTTAACCGATTGCTCTCCGTCATGGCCGCCAGTTCCGTTTCTGAATAGCTCGTCCCCGACAAAATAAAGGTGGTACCTACAACCGGAGCGACCATTGCCGCCAATCCATTAAAGGAGGCCGCCAAATTAAGCCGATGTGTTGCTGCTTCGGGCTTACCCAAAACTGCAGCATAAGGATTAGCCGCTGTTTCCAATAAGGCGAGTCCACAACCAATAATAAATAATGCCAGCAAGAAGAGCTCATACATACGGTGATCTGCCGCGGGGATAAATAGAAATGCACCTAGGGAGAAAGTAACCAGCCCAATAATAATAGACAGCTTATACCCCCATTTGCGCAAAACATAACCCGCCGGCAGTGCCATAATGAAATAAGCGAAGAAAACTGAAGTATCAACCAGTGCTGACTGGCTATTATTCAACTGACAGGCTTTTTTCAAATGCGGGATCAGAACGCCATTTAAATTATGGGCCATACCCCATAAAAAAAACAGACTGACGATCAGAATAAACGGAAGCAGATACCCCTTAGCAGAAGCTGCCCCGGTTAACTTGATCGGTGTTTTTGTACCAATTTCCATGTGATGATAGGTTAAATTGAAGCTTCCTTGCGTTTTGCCAATAGGATATGGTCTGCGACCAACACCACCACACCATGTTGATTGATAATTTCAACATGCTCAACTACGGTACCGAATTCAGGCTTTTTTGCATCGGATTTTTCAGAAATAGTCACCTCAGCGTGGATGGTATCGCCAATAAATACGGGCTTGACAAAACGAAGGCGATCGTAGCCTTTGGAAAATGCTTCCGGATTAATGACTGATGCCGTCAGTCCGATACCAATCGCAAAGATCATTGTTCCGTGCGCAATGCGCTGCCCGAAAGGTTGGGTTTTGCACCATTCCGCATCGAGGTGATGGGGGAAGAAATCGCCTGTATGTCCGGCATGAACAACAAAATCTGTTTCGGTAATCGTGCGGCCCAATGTTGTCCGTTTATCGTTTAATATATAATCTTCAAAAAAAATAGATTCGAAATGCATAATTTAATTTATTATTGGTTTTAAGGCTTTGTTTCTTTATCCTTTTGCTATCGGTTGCCCCCCTTGGGCACTGCTTTGATAAGCAGCCTCTACGACGGCCATGGTATGGATTACATCTTCAACCGCAGCTGGTAATACGGCTATTTCACCCAGTTTAAAACGCATCAGGCTACCCATGCTGCCGATGAAAGCATCGGGAAACCAAGTTCCATCGATCGGGTAAGCCACCCATTCCGGTTGGCTGCCATCTGTTGGCTTGATACAATATTCAAACACATCGGATACCCCATGCGGATAATCCATCAGCAAACCCATCGTCGCTTTTATAGCCCCCTTGGTACCTTCCCATTTGATATAACTTTCCTCATGTTTTGGCCCAAATTCATGGTCATGATTGGTATTTACAACAGCGTGTAGTGTGTCTCCATAATCAAATAGCAAGGTCGTCCTGCTGGATGATAAGGCTTTGGTTGGGTGCTTTAATGTTTTTGCATACACCGACTGTGGATCGCCTAAAAATGAGCGGATCAAATCAATATAATGAACACTGTGGTACAGAATTTCTAAGCGTGGGTGTACCATCACATGCGGAAAAAGCTGCCAAGGTGTATGTACCGATACCCGTACTTCCATATCATACAGTTCACCGATATGGCCTTGGTCGATCAGCCAGCGTGCGGCATTGACAAAGGGTGCCTGCCGAAGCTGACAGTTGATCGCAGCAACCAAGCCCTTACGTTGACAGACTTCTAATATCGCCTGACTATCTGCATAATAATCACCCATTGGCTTCTGAATCAATACAGCCGCGCCATGAGGTAATGCCTCCAAGGTTTCGATAAATTTATTGGGCATAATGGTTACATCATAAACCGCATTTTCGGGAGCCTGTGCGACGGCATCTTCCACCGTATCGTAAACATGTGGAATACCAAATTCTACTGCCAACGCTTCTGCTTTCGCCTTTGTACGATTGACAATACCATGCACATGAAAGCCTGCTTTACGATAAGCCGGGAGATGCGCATCTTTCACTATACCACCTGCGCCTATAATAATAATCGGCAGAGCAGTCTGGGGTAAAATCGTTTTATAAGGGATATCTATCATAACCATGCATTTATTTTTTCCTGTGCTTTTGTTAATAAAGAAAGACTACTTTCTTCGGTCTTAATCGCAGCAATTACAGTATCATCGATGATATGTGCAATCTGCGGCCAGTTGGCCAAGCGCGGTAATGTACGTGCAGTATCGTGCAATTCAGCCAATTTATTATAAAAGGGTATCATCTGATTGATTTCGGAATCATACCAGGTGGAGTAACGACAGCCTACTCCTCCTTCGACAGTGAGCAGCTTATCTTGTTGGCGTCCGACTGCAAAACGTATAAAGTCATAAGCCAACTGCTTATGACGACTACCTTCCGGAATTGCATACAACCAATACACATTTAATGAGGGAGACATTCCCCCTTCTGCTGAAGGAATAGCTGCTACATCCACCTTACCTTTTACGGCCGAGGCGGTATCAATTTGTGCCCAGGATGCAAAACCAAACCAATTGACCATCATAGCGACTTCACCCCGCGCAAAGGCAGCACCAGCCTGCACGGATTCATAATTGGCCGATTCGGGATGTAATCCGCTATCCTTCATAAATAAACTACGATAGAAATCCAATGCATCTACAGCCAACGGCTGATCCAACTTAACAGGTACGTCGCCTTGCTGCAAATCTCCACCGCGGGACCAAAGTTGAATACAGAAATCAAATACCGCATTATGCCCATCCGGGTAGCCTGCGAACACTGTCCCGTACAAGTTATCTTCCGGCCGCGTAAAAAATGCTACAACAGTCAAAAAATCAGCCCAGGTTTTTGGAATTGCCAAAGGTTTTCCGTAGCGTACCTGAAAACGCGTCTGTTCCTGCGGATCTTCAAATAAATCTCTTCGAATAACCAGGCATTCGGGACCATCATGAAAAGGCAGGCCAAATATTTGCTCGTCAAAACGTTGTAGAGCTTGTAAGCTTTCTGGCCAAGCCCCTTTCAGGTCTTCCGGTGGATTTTGTACGATCATACTATCCAGTACCGACAAACCCTGGGTTTCATAAGCACGTGCAACCCAATCGGTATTGATGTGAATGATATCCCAATCGCCATTATTAAGGCCTTTCTTTTCAAAGAAAGCTGCTGTTAATTCCTCTAAATCCAGCGGAACAAACTCCATCTCCACATCCGATGGATATACCTCCTGATAAGCTGCCCAACATTTCTCCATGGCACGCTCAAAGGGTTCAAATTTCCGGACAGCAAAACGTAACTTATCCATACAGTTCCTCCAATATTTTAGCTGTGTGCTCACCAAGTTTGGGCGAACCTTTTGTGGCGGTCAACCGCTCGCCATCGATTCGAATGGGACAACGGGTGGTCTCATAACGGAAGCCATCGCCCATCGTTACTTGCTGTAGCATGTCTAATATTTTAAAAGCATTATGTTCGGTCAGACGACGCCAATCCAAGACATCGGCGCACCAGATATCCGCTGCTTCGAGTATCTCCAGCCAATGTCCGGTACCCGCTGTCGTCAGGTGCTCGGCTAAGATGGCCTTAATGGTATCTCTCTCCCGAAAAGCTTGCTCTCCGTCAGAAAAACCTTCTAACGCCTTACAATTCAATAATTTACCAAGAAAAGGAATGGAACCCATCGCCAGGGCCAGAAAACCGTCCTGCGTACGATACACCCCATAAGGTGCTGCCAAATATGCATGTGCATTGCTCACTTCGCTACGTTGTGGTAACAATTTGCCATCACGAAAATAGGTTGTAACGGCCTCAAACTGTATATCCACAGCAGAATCCAACATGCTGACATGAACATGCGCTCCTATCCCTTGCATCGCTCGACGGTACAGGCAGGCCAATACGGCACTACATAGATTGGATCCGGCAAACATGTCCACAACGGAAAGTCCCATGGCTACTGGACCATTATTCGCATCGCCACTCAACCAAGTCATCCCGGTAAGCGATTGCAATAATAAATCCTGACCAGGCCGCTTCACCCAGGGTCCTTCTTTTCCATATCCCGAGATCTCTCCATAAATCACCGTCGGATTGATCTCTCGGACACCTGCATAGTCAAAGCCCAAACGTTCCATGACGCCCGGACGAAAATTATGCAACACCACATCTGCCCGCGCGATTAAATCACGTATAATCTGTTTGTCGGATTCGCTTTTCAAATCCAACACCATACTTTCTTTATTCCGATTAATGGCATGAAACACTGTTGAAGTACCATTCAATATCGTATCAGAGGTATATAATTGTCTGCAAATATCACCCGTCTCTGGTTTTTCTATTTTTATAACCCGCGCGCCTAAGTCAGCTAGCCGTAAACTTGCTAATGGGCCGGATAAAAATTGACTAAAGTCGACTACGGTATAACCTGCTAGTGGTAACATATTAATTTTCTAAATAATCGTGAACAATTGATGCCGTATGCTGGCCCACTTTTGGTGCAGGTTTATCCGCATATAAACGCTTTCCATCGATCTGGTACACGCTACGGGTGGTGGTCAGTGCGGTGCCATCTTGTAAGGTGACTTTTTGCAGCATTCCTGCCTCCTTAAAACCCTGCTCCTCAAAAAAACGATGATAATCGTTGACTGCACCACACCAGATCCCTTCGGGTTCCAAACGGGCTATCCACTCGCAGGTTGTCTTTTGACACAATACCGCAGCAAATTCTTGAAGTATTTCATCACGTCGTGAAAACCAGGTTGCAGCGTCTTGATAGAACTGTCCAGACAAGCCTATGGTTTCTGCAATATGCCCGACATTGCCCATGGCCAAGGCTAGATAGCCATCAAGGGTTTTGTAGAGTCCATAAGGCGCGCTTAAATAAGCATGCCCAGCTCCTCTAACCGTCGACCGCTGCGGCAGCTTGCGGCCATCGTTGACATGTGTGGTCAACATTTCAAACTGCATATCCAACACAGATTCCAGTAAACTGACTTCAACAAGAGCTCCCTGTTGGGTGCGTGCACGTTTCAACAATGCCGCCAATATACCTTGTGTCAGATGTGTGGCACAGTACATATCAACCACGGCCAATCCAAAAGGAACCGGCCCATCCTGCGCACAGCCCGATAACCAGGAAAGTCCCGACAGCGATTGCACGAGTAAATCCTGCCCTGGCTTTTTAGCCCATGGCCCTTCATTGCCGTAGCCAGTTACCGTGGCATAGATCATTTTTGGGTTAATTTTCTGCACGCTCTCATAATCCAAACCGATCTTTTCCATGACACCGGGGCGGAAGTTATGTGTCATCACATCTGCCTGACGGATTAATTTTTTAATATTTTCCAGATCATTTTCATCTTTCAAATTGGCTGCATACGATTCTTTATTTCTGTTGATGGTATGAAAGACCAGGCTACTCTCATCTACAAAAATATTTTTAATCGCAATCTGCCGCCCCCCTTCGCCAGCCCCTGGACGTTCAATTTTGACGACTCGGGCACCGAGATCCGCCAAACGCAGGCCAGCAGTTGGTCCAGCCATAAATTGTGAAAACTCGAGGACCAAAAGTCCTTCCAGTGGTTTATTATCCATGGCCTTCTTTATCCACTAATGATTCCCGATACATCGCATTCATCTTGTTCAAAACTGCCTTTTCGTCGCCGCCATTCCTTAGATAACCAACCACGATATCACCAGCATGATCCTGAAAATAAAGATGGCCATCATAACGCGGACGCAAATAAGCCCGATCTAATGCGGGTAGTGTACTGCTGAAATAATTGGTTGTAACGGCATTTACCTGCTCATTTTTCCAGGCACGTAAATGTCCAGGCTGGCCACCATTTTCGACATATAGCGTTTCCTGAACTTCCGGTGTCGCGACAAATCGCGCATAATCCATGGCTACATCTATATGCTTGCCCTGTGAGGATACTGCCAGTCCCGCTCCACCAAGTGTGCTGATCATAGGCGTACCATTTAATGATACTAAATCATGAAAATGCAACACCTTACGTGCATAACCTGCCCGAGCGTAATTCGAATAACCATAGGCAAATGGACAGTAAGCAATTTCATCACGCTGAGTCATTTCTTCAAACACCTTAAATGGATTTTTATCATAAAATCCGGCATCCAGTTCATCCGCAAGTGATTTGAATAATTTTAAGACCTTTATTCCAACTGCATCGCTGATTACTTTTTCGGTATCTTGGCAAGGTTCTTCACCCAAAGAACAACAAAGACCGTAGAAGTGCATCAAGGAATCAATCGGCAATAGCGAAAATCCAACCCGCCCCGCTTTAGCTAAAGCCAAGACTTCTTCGAATGTACGAGGAAGTGCTACGCCTAAGGCTTGTAAAAGATCTGGACGGCTTGCAGCAACAGGTGTCGCCGCGTCTATAGCCAAGGCCCATTGCTTGCCTAGAAAGTTGTAGCTTTCATAAGATTTCCCAACACTATTCGCCTGTTGATCGGCCAAAAAGTCTGCGGATAGGTAATCGTCAAATGAGGCAAGCATCCCCTTAGCTGCGGCGTGTCCTGTCCAAGGGTGATCTATGACCAATAGATCGTATTCCGTTGCCAGATCCGTCACTGACTTATCAGCAAATTCCTGTAAAGTCCGTTTTGTCCAAACAATTTCAACATCTGGACATAATTCTTCATAACGCTGCGCAGTCGCAACCATCGGTACAAAGCCTCTGGTATGCCCCCAGGTAATCCCCTTTAACCGGATTTTCTCTGTCATTGTATTCATGTATTATTTTATGTAGTCTTGCGGAGAGACTTATCAACCATTTTTACTATTTGATTACCAACCTTAAAATTATTCCGATCTCCAAAAACAGCAAAACATGATATTGCAGTTGTAACTATTTTCCCTATTCTTCTTGCCCTTCCAGGCACGATAATATTGCCTAGGCAACGCAGTACTATAATCTAATGTTGGTATTAAATGTGTTTATAATCTTTTTCCCTTCTAATGCTTTTTCACAAAGAAAAAGCGGTCTATAATATTCAAATATAAATACAATATTTGAATATAAAAATTTAAACTCTTTTTTCGAATAGCTAAAAACGTCTCTTCAAATACTTTTTCTATCTTTAGCCCGATCATTTGTAAGCAAAACATTTTATGACATCAAATAGCTCCGATAAATATAAAGCGCCAGCGCTCGAAAAGGGATTGCAGATCCTTGAATTTCTGGCCTTACAAGCAACAGCGCAATCCCAATCTGAGATCGCTTTGGGCTTATATCGAAGTCCCAATGAAATCTATCGCATGCTTGCATCACTGGAGTCCAACGGTTACATTCATCGTGATCCAATTTCATCTAAATATTCGCTTTCACTGAAGCTATACTATCTTTCGCACCGGCATTCCTTTGTAGAGAAACTACGGGCAACTTCATTACTACCGATGCAGGATACGTCCAACGAAATCAAAGATCCCTGTCACCTCTGCGTTATTTACGACAATCAGGTGATGGTCATCGCTTACGCCAGAGGTTCATCGCCCATCAGCATCGTTGTTGAAGAAGGCAAATTGTACAGTACTTCACAAACGGCTTCAGGCAAGCTCCTTTTAAGTTTTTCCGAAACTGAAAAAAGAAAATCCATTTTAGAAGCCGATCCGTATTACTGCAGCTTGAAGAAAGCTGAACGTCAGCAATTTGACAGCGACTTAGCCGATATCAAACGCAAAGGCTTTTATGAAATGCCAAGCGCATATGCGGAGGGCATCATCGATATTTCTGTTCCCATCGGAACCAGCGAAACAGGCATCATCGCCTGCCTCACGGTATCAAAGCTCGTTCGACGTCAAACGGGTCAGAATATGCCGACCGAAGCTATCGTTGATAGCTTAAAAAAATGCCGATCACAAATTGAATCCAATCTCGGATTAACTTGACCAAAGCTATTTAAAGAACATATATAAGGCAATCATCACAATAAAAAGGGCTATCCAGGCAGCCTTTACCCGGACAGTCGGCTTCTCGATTTTAATCTGGAAGCTATCCTTATGTTCCAGTTCATACCTGGATTTGGGCACCAACAGACTGACGGCAATGCCGATAAGCAGTAGGGCGGTAAACAAACCAAAGGATAGCATCAGATAATGCGGCCAAAACGAGTAAACATCTTTTGGAAAAATCCAGAGATAACATACACCTGTCGCCAGGCTCAGTACTGCGCCAAAAGTTAAAATCGTATTGATTGCTGCTCGATTGGTTCTTTTCCACAACACGGCCATTAGAAAAGCAACAGCTAAAGGTGGCGCAATAAATCCAAGAATAGACTGAAATACATCGAAAAGATTGAGTCCTTTAATCTGATCAATCGCCAGCGCGACGAAAACTGAAGCTAGACAGCCGATGATGACCGTATAACGCCCTATTTGGGTTATTTGCTTATTGGTCGCATCCGGCCGGATATGCTTTAAGTATATATCCATGGTGAAAACGGTACTCAAAGAATTGAGTGAGGAACCAATGGTACCCACTAATACAGCAATTAACACCACGATTACCAATCCATTCAGACCAGTAGGAAACAGGTTGGTCACCATGGTCATGTAAGCAAGTGACGGGTCTTTAAGTCCCGGAAATAAAACCGAACAGATGATACCGGTCAGGATAAACAGCGGCAAGGAAAGTATCTTGAGCCAAGCGATAAAATTAATTCCCAGTTGCCCCTGTTCGAGATTCTTTGCCCCCAACACGGACTGTACCATAGCCTGATCCGTACAGAAAAAAGCGATGGCGGCCACGGGGTATCCCAATGCAATGGCATACCAGGGATAATCGGGATCACTTGCCGGTCTGATCAACGACCAATAATTGTCGGGGGTCTGTTGCATTAAAGAACTTATGCCACCGATTTTGGAAAGTCCCAGGAAAGTCAAAAAGGCCGACACGGCGATGAGCAAAATCATCTGGAAGATATTGATCTTAGCGACTGTTCTTAATCCTCCAGTATAAGCAAACAAACCCGCCAGGGCAACGAGTACAGTAACCGACTGCCACATCTGAATTCCCAAAATCTGACGTACTAAAAATCCACCAGCAAACAGTCCCAACGACAACCATGAAATGAGCATTTTTACCAATGAATACCAAGCCAGAATAGTTTGCGTATTTGAACCGAACCGCTTGCCCATAAATTCGGGTAGGGTACGCACACCTGTCGCAATATAACGAGGGGCAAACAGCACGGCCAATAAGAATAAATAAATAAACGCATACCAGTCGAAATTGACGGCAACAATACCGGTCGTATAGCCGACTGTCGCAAAGGCCAGCAACATGGATGGTCCGACATTTGTCGCCCACATATTGAATCCAATACTGTACCAGTTTAGGGATTTTCCGGCTAAGAAGTGTTCCGCTCCGTCAGTCTTTTTACGTGAAGATATAATGCCTATTGCCAACAGCGCCACCAAATAGACGACAACAATGCAGTAGTCATAAATAGTTAATTTGTCTAAAATCGAGTTCATCTTCCCAAATTCAAGTCAACTCCAAACCTCGCCAATAATTCTTTCGGGCGAACGGGTTTTCCGGTTGTTAAAGATTCATCCATCGCTTGCAGTAAAGCAATGGTACCTATACCCTCTTTCATGTCAGGAAATGCTTCCTCTCCAGTACGGATGGCCTTTGCGAAGTGCTCCAGGTAATTTTGATATTCACCGGCATGATGACTTTTTCCTTCAAAACGGAAGTAATGCTTTAGTTTATGCTCCCAAGTTAGCATGCGTTCTTCGCCCGTTTTATCTGTAATTGCATACCGGAGATCCATATAATCCGCCTGACTAGCACCTTCAGTTCCCCGTAAAATGCAGCTCATCTCACTATCCCGTGTGACAGGCTGCACAGGCCCAGTATACGCACCACTTACTCGGGCTACACGGCCATCTTCGGCTTTGAAAATAAAATGCATGGTGTCTGGATTTTGCAGCCCTCCTTTTTTTCCGTTGGCGCTCAGCATGCCATATCCCATCACCTCTTCAATATTCGGAAGATACCAGCGGATAAAATCAACCGGGTGACTCAGCCCACCGTAAAGCCATTTGAAGGAAGATTGTAAAGACCAAGGCTTCTCCAGAAACCAGCGGTGATCAGCATGATAATAGCCTTCGATGGTAATCAACTCACCGATCAGCCCGGCTTCAAAATCTTCTCTTTGTTTCTTCACTGGTTCAAAAAAACGTGAACTCTGACCGACAAATACACGCTTATTTTTCTGAGCTGCGAGTTCCAATAAAGCATTGGCATCGGCCAGATTATCAATAAATGGCTTGGTACAGATGATATGCTTGTCATGTTCCAAAGCCAGCTGTATATGTTTTGCGTGAAGATGATCTGGTGTGTAAATTGCGATGGCTTCAATACTATTGTCATTGAGCATAACCTGATAGTCATTGGTATAATTATGAAAATCAAATTCCTTCATCCGCTTACGTCCCAGTTCCTCATTGAGATCACAGACTTTGACCAACTCTATATATGGACTCTGCAAGGCTGCAGACATCGTACTCCGGCCTTCTCCGAGCCCTAAAATCCCTAATTTTAACTGCTGTATATTTTCCATTTTATTGTTTATAAAAAATCCATGTTTCATTCACTCCCGTTCCGGGAATACCTTCCTGATAGGTCCCCATAAGTTTGTTCCACTCCATAACCCGTGGATTGTCCCTGGTCGTCAGCTGATCGATTGTTTTAAAATCCCGCCCTTTTGGAAAAGAAATATATAACATAAGCTGTCTTCCATTGCGGTAGACCAATACCTCGTCAAAGCCGGCTTTGCAGAACCCTGCTGCAACTTCGGGCCATTCTTTAGTTTGATTTTTATGGGCTTCGAAATAAGCCTCCTGTTTCGATTTATCGTCCACCAGTTGTGCAGTAAGTAAAACAAAATCGATATCTTTCACTTTCTCGGCTCCACAGTTGCTCCGATCGAACGTATAAAATAGATCATTGAACAACTTATAAGAAATTGCCGGATAATTGGCTACCCAAGCACTCGATATTTTCTTACCGATCTCATCGTCTGTCATCAGTAAGATGTAATCCTTCCAGCGATATACCTGGCTGCTATCGGCTCCTTGTTTAGCAAAAAAATCTTTGATTTCAGTCAGTTCAAGCTGCTTTTTTACATCATGGATCTGGAAAAATACAGGTTTGGTAAAAGGAGTATATGTATTGAAAGCTACATTTTTGGGTATTGATCGTTTTTCAGACAATAAATAGGCATAACGTGGACCGATACCAGCTTCTTCTTTGACCCTGGCATCCGCCTCGGGCCCATTCTTTATCCACTCAACGCTCGGCCCATTGGCATTTCGCAATATTTTATTGGATGGGAACCAGTTGTTGCTAACATTCATATAGGCTGAGCCTTCATCGGTATAGAGATAAAACCAATGTTCAGGAATATGCGCATAAGGCGACACATAGATACTGTCGATATAATTTTCCTGAATTTTTGTTCCGGGCTGAGCCGATAAGGTGTAAATACCGGCTACATCATACATGTATTTGCCATAACGTGTGATCTTATTTTTGAAAACACGATTATTACGCATAGCATTGACTGTCGGTGTCCAGCCCCAGCCCAAGCTAATGCCTGTGTACGGAAGATCAAGCAATTCATTATTTGTAATAGCTACATTGCGGACAAAACCAGCGCCAATCCCTACTGTTCCCCAATCCTCATTCCCAATATCTTGGATTAGATTATTGCTGACCACAACACCATCTGTCAAGATACGCTCGTCGCTGGGCTGAAAAGGCAGATGTGCTTCAACCTCCTCATCTGAAAACTGACCGAGCAGTACACCCGATCCGCCGATCTCCTGAAATAGATTTCCAATTAGACTATCCTTCAGGTTGCCCTGCCGATAGTCAATGCCTGTTGCAGCCAAATGGGAAAACCGGCAAGCTGAAATATTGGTAAAGGCCGTATGGCTAAGTATGACTGCCGCTTGTGGCCGGCCCAGCCAGGCCTGATTCTCCAATCCCGCTTTATCAGCTGTTCCGGGTTTAGTGAGCTTATAGGCATCTAAAAAGTACATACCCGCCTGCAAGGCAACATGTCCATAAAAATGTGGCCTTAACCAGGAACTGTGCTGAAATTGTATGCCCTCGACATGGACATGCTGTACTGGTGACTCCAGAGTCCCTTGCATGGTCAGTATGGTTTCCAGATAAGGAGCAACCACCTGTAGACGGTTTATATTTTCATCTGGTCTTTTGTAATAATAAACTTTATGCTGTTCTTCATCCAAAAACCATTCTCCGGGCTGGTCCAAAAATTCAAGGGCATTGACAAGACGAAATGCCGAGTTGCCATGTTCTTTGGACAACCAAGGCTTAGGCCAGGGATGTTCATTTTGGATTTTGCCTTCCGGTTCATGAAAAAATAGTGTAGTACTATCTTTTGTAACTACCGTCTCACGAACCCGGAGCTGCGCTATTGCCCACCACTGATGGATGAAAAACTCCATACCGGCCTTATAGGCAAACCTTTTCGGCAACACGTTCGGAATGACGGCCGCTTGTTTTTGAAAATCCCAATTGATGATCCGGGGCAAGTGGGCATCATCGTGACTTTCGGCACGGATTGCTTTACGTGAACCAACCCACAATTGACGGAAAGGGAAATACTTTCCTCCGGACTGAGGGGCATCTGCCACCACGATATGCTTAGCAATAGTAGGATCCAATCTCTTTTCACTTTTTACTTGCCGCCAGTCTGTAACAGAAATCCCGCCCGAAAATATGGCTTCGTTGCCTACCGCTTTTATCCATGTCGGACTTTCGGCTGTTCCGCTATCTTCCGGACGGACGAAGATCGTCTGTGCGGGTCGATAAATACCATCCTGAATCCAGATGGTAATGCCATGCTGCATGCGCGGATCGTTTAATCGTCGCCATTCCCTAGCCTCACGCAGGGCATCCTCCAAACATGAAAATGGAGCTCCCTGGGTGCCATCCCGTTGTTCCTTGTTGCTTTGTTTACCTACATGGATTTCACCTGTCTGTGCCGACAGGCTACAGAGCGAAAAAAAAGCGAAAATCCATGCGAGAACTGTTTTCCTAATATCCATTATTTTGACCAAATTCGATAGGGTTAGTAATTACATCCAAAAACTGTTGTGGAATAGGGCGGTTAACATGATAAGGTTGTATCAACGTTATATCAGGATTGTATTGTTTTACGTAATCGACTAACTTATTTGTCCGCTTTAAATCAAACCAGCGGATATGCTCTCCACACAGTTCTCTACCACGCTCGGCCAATATAAAGTCAAGATTAAGCTTAGATTCGTTTATAAGCATATCATTTTCTTTACCGGGTTTAGCTGCTCTTTTTCGTAAAACGTTCAGCAGTTGGGCAGCCTTCCCTTTATTCCCGCCATTTCGCATTGTTTCAGCTTCCGCAGCAATCAGGTACATTTCAGCCAAACGCATTACGATGACGTCTTTAGTGCCCACCTGTGACCCTACCGACGGCAAGTCGGGATCATTGTATTTGTTCAGAGACGGAAAATGTACATTAAAGTGCGCATTTGTATTTACTTTTGCCCCATTGTAAGTATCGTCTATATCCACAACAGCATAAGGAAAATTTCTTTTCTCACCTGTTATTTTTTTCTTCGTAAACCACAGGGCTAAATCGCCACGATTGAGAATTGACCCGACAAGAGATGTGGGTTTTTCAAAGGCAGCCAAATCATCTGTTGTCCACTTGTATTGACTTACATTCAAGTAGTATTTCTCTCTAAACCAATCTTCATACCGACGGTCAATGTCCTCATTATACAGCTCTAACAAATGTCTTGTTGGCATAAAGCACATTCCGCCAGAATTGGAATTACGATCAGCACCATACTCCAGGTCCTGCACCATACCTGCTTTGGCAGAATATTTTGCTTTAAACCAAATATGTAACCTATTAGGATTATTCGGTTGTGGATTTAGCGAATTTATGGTTGAGTGGGTTATCGTAAACATCGCTTCCTTATTAATTTTATTATTTGCCGGACGGAATACCTCCTCCGGCGTCGCATATAAGGATACCTGCAATGCTGCTTGATGATCAATAACGTATTGAGCTGCCTCGGACGCAACCTGATAATACCTATCTTTTTCGGCAGCGCTTTCATACGCTACACGAGTCAATGCTACACGGGCTTTCAAACCATATGCAGCCTTTAAGGTGGCACGGCCAATTTCGGCTGCAGGAATAGGGGCTACAGGCAGGTTCGCGATGGCGACCTCCAGATCGGAAAGCATCAAGTCGTAAAAACTTAAGATTGGGGACCTATTTGCGGTCAGGATCGCCTCCTTTGTTTCCTTTGTCCGTAAATCGATATTGCCAAACTGTTCAACCAAATGCCAGTAAGCATAGGCACGTAAAAATGATAATTCGCCAATACGGGATTTTTTTACTTCCTGATTAGCGAAAGAAACGGCATTGATACGCTCAAGTCCCGCATTACAATAATTGATGATTTCATAAAAACGATTCCATGTATTTCGCAATTGTCCTACAGTGGCATTCAAACCATCGTATTTCGTCATTTGACGACCATAACCTGAATTTGCAATATTAATCCAAAGGTCGGTCCCCCCTTCTGTCAACATCAAAATATCCTCACGACCATAAAACTGTGCTCCATAATATACATAGGCCGAGTTGACCAACGAATTTATTCCATCTTCTGTAGAGAATACAATATCGGATGTTGTTCCCCCGGGGTTATATTCTTCCAGACTACAGCCTTGCAATCCCGCAAACAGACTTATTCCAATAATATATTTTGCTATTTTGTTCATAACGATTAAAAATCAAGGTTAATACCAAAGACAAACTGACGTAGTAATGGACTCTTTGCAGATCCACCTCGCTCTGCATCATAATTTTGTACCAAATCACTTTTCGACCAGGAAAAAAGGTTATTCGCGGTCAAATAGAATCTAACACCGCTCATTTTCCACCGATCTAATGTAGCTTTAGACAAACGATACCCTAGGGTAGCTGTTTTCAACTTGATATACGAACCATCTACATAACTATAGCTTTGATAACCCAAATAATTATAAAAGTTGGTTTGATCAGGTCTTGGAAAATCATTTGTAGGATTATCTGGTGTCCAATAATCGAGATAAGCCGGTTGATTACCGCGACCTTGTGGATCGAATGCTGCAGTCAACTCATAATCCATCATTTGTCCCCAACGTGCAATCGAATAGATACTCAAATCGAAATTTTTGTAAGAGAACGTATTATTGAAACCCAAGGTCCATCGTGGAGATGTTGTTCCCAGATAAGTTACGTCGTTGACATCGTCAATGACAAAATCACCATTCAGATCAGCCAACTTAATATCTCCAGGTTTAAACGGTTGTGTTTTTTCCGTATCCTTAAAATATCGTGCAGCTTCCTCTGCTTCATCCAGCTGCCATATTCCTATCCGTTTGAAAGAATAAAATGATTGTAAAGGGCGACCGATCAAAAGACTTTCCGTCTCTCGTGTCGTTGTACCAATAATATCCCGACCATCTATTAGATCAACAATTTTTTCGCGATTGGTACCAAATGTTAAATCACTTCCCCATTTAAAAGCACCTGTAAGATTCTTGGTATTTAAAATAATCTCTAAGCCCCGATTACTGCTACTTCCGATATTCTGATAAATTTGGAAAGGGGTATTGTTTCCCGATCCCATTGAAGTCGGTAAAGTTCTCGGCAATAGGATATCGGTCGTTTTGGTATCATACACGTCCAAAGCTAAATTAACCCTGCTGTTAAAAAGCTGGGCATCCAAGCCCAAGTCCCAAGACGCTGAACGTTCCCATCCCAAATCGGCATTTCCAATCAACCTATTGTAAACATAATAGGCATAGCCCTGATTTTGAAAGGCACCGTTTGTATAGCTAGAAACTCCCGATTGTGTACCGTATTCACTAATTCCGGAGTTTCCGGTCTGTCCATAACTAGCGCGCAATTTCAACTCTTTAACAGGCTTCCATTTAAACCAACTCTCGTCACTAATACGCCAACCTGCCGCAACAGAAGGAAATGCAGCCCATTTATGCTCTTTGGATAAGCGCGAAGCTCCATCCCAACGGTTAGATACTGTTAGCAAATATTTCCCTTGATAGGAATAATTAGCGCGTAATGCATATGATAGTGTTTGGCTTTGTATATATCCTGATCGAATCACGTAAGAATCCTTATTATTTGCACCTATATTATGCCAAAGTTGTTGAGGTACCAATTGACCAGTACCTTCCATATAGCTTGTATTTAATTTTGCTTGGGTCCAAGATGTTAATGCCGTCACACTGATCGAATGATTCTGAATCGCAAAGCTATAGTTCAATACATTATCCCAGTTAATAAAGCTCCTGTTTTTATCATCGATACTGGCCAACGACGTCGGAAACTCACCTGCTCGGTCTATCGAGCTTGCACTTTCAAAGTCCTTTCGCTTACGAAAGGCGAGATTTACGCCAAAATTAGAGCGAAAAGAAAGCGCTTTCATTGGCTTAATTTCGGCAAAACCATTAGCGATCAAGTGGGTATTTGCTATACGATGTTGGGCAGTAAACTCGTCGGATTCATCGGCTAATGGGTTAACCTTTCCTTCTCTTCCTAAAGGCCATAAGATCACTTTTCCTTGTTCATCATAGGGTAAACCCAATGGCACATTCGTTGCTGCGCGCCAAAGCACATTTTCGGCTCTATTATTTCCATCATAATGTGTGATTTGCGAAGACGTGCCTATTTTCACGATAGAGCCTACATTTTGGTCAAGATTAAGTCGTAGGTTGAACTTATCCAATGCATCATTTTTGAAAGAACCTAATTCGCGATAATATCCCCCAGACAACCGCCCTTGCGTATTATTATTGCCACCAGCAATAGAAAGCTGGTGACTTTGAACCATGCCATTATGAAAAACCTGATCTTTCCAATTAGTCCATTGATTTTGCTGTAGTGCAGCCCATTCACTGACCGTAAACAAAGTCTGGTCATCTGCAGCTGTATTCCATTGTCCGGCAGTCTTTGCGGCTTCGCGGCGCAGGGCAATGTAATCATCACCTGTCCGCATAGTAGGATATTGTGCCCAGCCATTTATACCCACATAACCCGTATAGGCTATTTTCGGCACGCTATTTTTTCCTCGCTTAGTTGTAACAATAATGACACCGTTTGCACCCTGAGAACCGTAAATCGCTGTTGAGGAAGCGTCTTTGAGGACCTCTATTGATTCAATGTCCTGTGGTGGAATATCACTAATTTCTCCTCCTTGCATACCATCGATAATAATAAGTGGGCTATTGGACCCTTCCGCAGTGGATAGCGAACGTTTTCCCCGAATTGTCATATTTACGCCTGAAGTTGCACTCCCAGATGAACGTGTAATATCTAATCCCGGGACTTGACCTTGAATCGATTCTAATGCATTCGAAGCTGGAGATCGAACTATATCATCGGCCTTAACCGATGTCACAGCCCCTGTTAAGTCTCTTTTTTTCACCGTTCCATAGCCAATTACCACAACCTCATCCAAGGCCTGATCATCTTTTTCAAGTTTTAACTGAACCGGAACACCAGTCTTGACCGAGATTGTCTGTGTCTTATAGCCAATTGCCGAAACAACAATCTTTCCGCTCGTACCATGAATCCGCAGAGTGAAATTGCCGGACTCATCTGTAGCGGTAGAAGATACCGCATCAGCTAATGTAACTGTTACTCCGCCGAGGGGTTTTCCATCTTCCCCAACTATTTTACCACTTACCTCCGTTTGCTGCATAGCGAAATAAAAGGGTAATTTTTCGAGACTTGCATTCATCGCGAACAAAGATTGTGTGCCCATCCATAGTGCAAACCCGCCCATCGCTAGACATGTTTTGTTCATCATTTAATATTAGATTTAAAGGTTATTTATTTCTCTTAATAATGGGGTTACAAGTTGACCTCAACTTCGCCCAACTTAGACTGAATACGTATCATTCCCCTTCCAGTTGTACCATCTTTCTTATGGACGAACGCCACAGCTTTACCCTTAAATGTTTTACGGGAAGGATTCGTTAACCCACGCAAATCGGCTTGAAAACCATTATCAGTTCCTACTACTTCATATCCGTCATTCGACAAGAAGGTTACTTCAACATCCTCTTGTGTCACTTCCCTACCCTGTCCATCCAACAGTTGAACCGACACAAAATATAAATCTCGTGTATCTTCCGTCGAAAAAAGACCGTGCTCGACTTGTGCTTTTAATGTCTTCGCAGGTCCCGCAGTCTGCCGTATAGCTTCCTGAACAACTTTACCATCTCGTTTTTTAACGACTTTCAATTCCCCCTTTTCAAAAGGCACCTTCCAGCTGGCGTGCAGACGATCTGCGGTTTTAGCTGAAGTTCCCAGACTCTTGCCATTCAGAAAGAGTTCGACATCATCAGCCTTATTATAATAAGCCCATACGTCTACACTGTCGCCAGCTTTCCAGTTCCAATGTGGCAAAAGATGTAAAACATCTTTGTCGGTCCATTCAGACTTGTACATATAATACACGTCTTTGGGAATACCGGCAAGATCAACAATACCATAATAAGAGCTCCTTGCAGGATAAGGGTAAGGAACAGGCTCCCCAAGATAATCGAAGCCGGTCCAGACAAATGTTCCCGCCAAAAAAGGACGGTTCTTAACCGCTAGCCAAGCTTTCTCATGGCTTGTACCCCAATAGGCAGCAACATTATCATAGGCCGAAACCGTAAAATCAGGATTGCCATTAACGACATATTTATCTTTTGAAGACGCGGGCCAGAGCTGAATCGTATCTTGCAACTTGTCATATACCGCTCTAGTCTGTAAAGCAGAAACAGTTTCTGACGCCAGTAGCGGAATATTCTTAAATTCTACAGGCAATTTATCATAATCTTCATGTTTATAGTTGAATCCTAAGACATCCAATGCTTGTGCCTGTGCAATAAAGTTTTTCGCATAATTATTTTCTGTCAGGGCAGCAGTAACGGGACGTGTAGGATCTAGGGATTTAACCAATTTGGCCATTTCTTGCGTTAAGGCAATACCTGTGGAGTCAAATTGCTCCCGGATTTCATTTCCGATGCTCCATAGGATAACTGAAGCATGATTACGATCTCGACGCACCCAAGTTTCAATATCCTTAAGGTGTTCCGCCGGAAAGTCAATGTGGTAGTCGAACTTATTTTTTCGCTTTTTCCACATGTCAAATGCTTCGTTATAGACCAAAATTCCCATTTCATCGCAGAGATCGAGTAGTTCTTCAGCCGGCGGATTATGCGCGGTACGAATGGCGTTCGCGCCCATTTCTTTCATCATCACAAGCTGCCGTTTTGCAGCGGACTTATTAAAAGCAGCCCCTAACGCACCCAAATCATGATGCATGCAGACTCCTAAGATTTTCAGGGCTTCCCCATTGAGGTAAAATCCTGTTTTTGCATCAAATCGAATTGTTCTAAACCCAATTCTTTTTTCGATTTGATCTTCAACTGTATTATTTTTATTTAAAAGAGCGAGTTGTACGCGATATAAATTCGGTGCATTGGTACTCCACAACTTCGGTTTGTCCACACGAAGTAATTCATTAATATTTCCATCCTTTTCCACACCTGTTTTTTTCAACAGTATATTTCCTTTGGGATCCCATACTGTAATTTGATATTTATTCCCTGCAACGCCTTTAGGTCGCGCCAACTTCTTCAATTTAGAAAGTACTTTCAACTGCCCCAATTCACCATGTGTCTCAGGCGTGGTGATAAAAGTTTCCTGTTCATCGAGTTGTACTACTCCGGTCTTGATCAGGTAAACATCCCGGTAGATTCCGGAACCCGAATACCATCTGGAGTTTGGCTGTTTGCTATTATCCACACGGACGGCAATTCGGTTATACTGATTTCCAAATTTCAAATATGGTGTGAGATCTAATGTAAAAGAGAGGTAGCCATTAGGCTTTTTACCCAAATAGACGCCATTGATCCATATCTCCGCATAACGGTAAATTCCGCCAAAGTGAAGCTGTATGGATTTACCCTGATCTGCGGTCGGTAGCTTAAACTCCTTACTATACCAGCCAATTCCGCCAGGCAATGCTCCTCCGGCATTACCTGCTGGGTAGCTAGCGGAAAAATCAGCTTTGATACTCCAGTCATGGGGTAATTCCACCGATTCCCAAGCTTGGGCATCTCCGTCGTTCAAGCGAAAACCGAGGTGATCCTGCAACGTAAAATGCCAGTTTTCATTAAAGTTGATTGTGGCACGTCCCTGTCCAGATACAAGTTGAAGCTGCAATAAAATGAGCATGGAAATAAAATAACGTAACTTCATATTTAAATGGTGATTTATAAGCATTACTTACATTGCTGTCAATGATAGTAGTGCATGTTTCTTTATTCATTAATCTATATTGAGGCATGCATCCTGCCTTCGGTTTAAAAACTAACCTGACTCTTGCCCAGACCCTTAGAAGTTGCCACGGCAATACCACGGTTACCTTTGCTGTCCACTGCACAATAAAAATGATAAACTACCCCCTCCGTTTTCAACACAAAAGACTTGTGGGCATACTGCTGATCAAAACTTTCACTTGATTCGATTAGGTTGGCACCTTCCCAGTCAGTCCAATGGATCAGATCCTTAGATGCAGCGAAACGGTTAAATGCGCCCTTACGATCCTTCCAAAATGCACCAAAATAGAACATCACCCAGGTATCATCAATACGTTGGATCATGGGATCACCCGTGATGCCCATCGGATGGTGGACCACAGGATCCTTTTGAAAACGCTTCCAAGTTTTCATATCGTCAGATACGGCCATACCGATCCGCTCATACCAACGGGTCGCCTTGTTATTTACCAAGGAATCGCCCACGGCATTGTAATACATCACAAAACGATGGCCTGTATGTTTATCAGGATCTTCGATAACATAGCTTTTAAATAACTTATGGCGATTTTCCCACCAGGAAACATCTGGATCAGTACTTTTTAGAACCGGATTGGGCAGCTGTTTCCACTGGACGGGCTTCGTAGGCTTTTTACTGGTATAAGCCATCCCAATCGACAAAGGTTCAGGCTCATAGCCTGCGGTAGAACCGCCGAAATAGGACATCCAGTATTTTCCAGCGTAGCTGTTGAGCTGATATTTCCCGCCCCATTTTGTATCAACCAAAGCATTGTATCCTGCTCGCTGCTTGGCATCCCAGCTGCCATCTGGTGCCACGGAGAGTTGTTTCCCCAAGGTCTTCCAGTTCAAAAGATCCGAGCTCTGCGCCAGCCAGGTCTCATAACCGCTTCCATCAAACACAATATAAGTCATATACCAATATTTCCCCTCCTTATAAATGGTCGGACAATCCATCAATTCGCCTTTATGCGCGGGTACTAAAACAAGTCCATACTTATAGGGGGTCTTTACTTCATCATAAATTTTTGCCATTTCCGTACTGGAAATATTTTGGGCATGTACCCACGATTTCCACCCCAGCAATGCAAAGGATAGCAATAGCATGATTCTTTTCAACGGTTTCATCTGTAATAATTATTCTTTTTTATTTGCCTTAAAGCCTTAATGTTGCCGAATGGCCATCAGCCCTTCTACTTTTAAATACGGATACTTCATTGTTTTACTTTGTAATGGTATAATTTCCGGAGCCTAATTGCAACTCGACATGATCCGTTGTCAAAACCATTGCATTTGGATCCAGCTGTTTCCCATTCACCCGATAGACTCCTTTAGGCAATACCAAGGTACAGCGACTATTGACAGGAACCTCCAGTTGATAATTTTCTTTTGATTGTTTTCGGTTAAAATAAATTTTCCCATAAGGACTCCTAAAACTTATTTCACAGTCTTTCAGCAGGTCCAGCATTTTGGGTTCGATCCGAAAATGCTTAAATGCGATTGATCCTGTATCTTGCTGTATCCCACCGAGGCCGGCATGAAACCACTCCATCAGGTGTCCAAGCATAAAATGATTATTGGAGACGTTTGGAAGGCCCGCCCAGGACTCGGTCAGTGCCGTGGCACCTTTTCGCAGCTGATAACCATATCCGGGCCGGTCATCACGATGATGCATGGCATAGATCAGATCATCACGGTTGTGGGCTTGCAACACTTGTAATAGGTAACGGTGACCGATATCTCCGGCTGTCAACGCCGTATCGTTTTGACAGACCGTTTTTGTTAATCTGTCAAAGACTGCCTGTTCGGCCTCCTGGGGTACTAAACCAACGTAGAGCGGCATAGCCAGCGCCGTCTGACTACCAGAGCCATAGCTATGTTCCTGAGGTCGATAAAATTGCTGATTGAACGCATTGAATACGGCCTGCTGTAATGTCTTAAATTTTTCGGCATCTTCTTTTTTTCCAAGTAGCGTAGCGATGTCTACCATGAGCTTCAAGTCATAGTAATAGATTGCCGTAGCCGTAATCCCGGGAGTAGTCAGCTGGGAAACACCGGGACGCTCTGGTCCCAAATCATACCAGTCACCCAAACCTTGTGTCAAAATATGATCTTTTGCCTTTGTGCCCAAATAATCAATATATCGGGTCATCATGGTATAATTATCAGCAAGGAAAGCTTTGTTTCCATACCAGCGATAGGCATACCAGGCTAAGATAATTGAGCTGCTTCCCCACTCGGGCGAATCTCTGAACATATCGCCGCCCCAGTCAAACTGCACATATTCGGGCGCTATTTCAGGAACTAGACCATCGTTTGTCTGAGATTGTCGCATATCCCGCAGCGACTTGGCAAACAGGCGCTCAGCGTCAAAGTTAAATTGTACCGATGGCCCCATCAAATGTAGCTGCTCCAGCCAGCCCAATTTTTCGCGGTGTGGACAATCCGTAAAGACACTGACCATATTACTCTTGATAGCCCAATTGATCAATTCATGGATCTGATTAAATAGTGTATCGGAGCTTTCAAAGCTTCCCACCTGCGCTGTACTATTCCGGATATGGGCCAACTGTATCGCATCCATCCGAACCGGTTTGCCACCAGCAGGATGTAACTGAACTTCGGCATAACGAAATCCATAATATGTAAAACGTGGCTGCCAGGACACAGTCCCATCTTTTGCAAAAATATATTGGTAATAATAGGGGCTTCCTGAATGTTTTTGACTAGGGCGTCCATCCGCTGTCAGCAATTCGGCCGGATACACTCGTACCGTATCTCCCGCTTGTCCGGTCATTTGCATGGTGACAATGCCTGATGCATTCTGTCCAAAATCATAGGTGATCCGTTTCCCCTCATCAGCCTGTTGTAATCCAACAGGTGCGAAGCGCTGCATAATTTTCACCGGATCGATATCCTGTGCCCGTAAATTTGGTCCATCCGTAATGAGCGCTTGCTGCCAGCTCCGGTCATCGTAAGCAGGAGCTGACCAATGCTCAGGCAAAATCCGTGCATCGTAATCCTCGCCCCCATACATGCTGGAAAAAGTAATTGGCGACCGGTGTGTTTTCCAGCCTGCATCACTAACGATGATTTCTTGCGTCCCGTCCGTGAAGGTATTGACGATCTTAAGTTTGAGCTTTGGCAGGCCAAAAGCAACTTTATGTTTTTGAAATCGGCCTTTAATTGGTGGAATATAATAAAACCCATTTCCTAATAGGGCAGCAATTGTATTCTTTCCCTGTTGCCAGGCTTGGGTAAGATCGTAAACCACATAATAGGCTTCTTTGTCATATTTTGTCCAACCCGGCTGTAGCACTGCATCATCTACCTGCTTGCCGTTCAATAGCAACTCGTAATGTCCCAAGCCTGCCACATAAGCGATTGACGAACTGATCTTCTTTTTCACCTGAACTGATTTCCGGAAAACCGGAAGTTCATAACTTTTATCCAACCGAAGCTTGCTGGAACTTAGTGGCAGTGGATTGACCAACGAATCCGGTAATATATCTTTTGCAATCCATCGGGCA
Organism: Sphingobacterium sp. UBA7625; assembly: GCF_002484085.1. Lineage (NCBI taxonomy): Bacteria > Pseudomonadati > Bacteroidota > Sphingobacteriia > Sphingobacteriales > Sphingobacteriaceae > Sphingobacterium > Sphingobacterium sp. UBA7625. Next base: position 518,517 of record NZ_DLJD01000051.1, on the reverse strand, counting down.
TTCCCCCAATCTTCTGCGTTCAACAATCCCGTATGAAATCGTTGTACCGCGCTTGTGGCTGTCTCGTTTTTATTATCACGAACGTGTATCCTGATGTAATAACTTGTACCTGTAGTTAGAGGGGTTCCCTGATATAACAAATTTAGGGATTGTTCTGCCGCTACCCATTCGGAATCCCAAAGCATGTCCTGCTTTGCAAAACGAGCGCTTTTACTGATCTGGATACGATAAGCCAGTTGTTTCACATCAAATTTATCGCTGTGCAATTGCCAGCTAAATGAAGGTTTTAATGTATTTATACCCAATGGGTTTTCGCGTCCTTCTATCAAAACACGAGTTACTGATAACTTGGCCTTACCAACCATGGGCATAGCAAGCAATAACAGGAAAATGCTTCCTAAAACGATTCCCTGTTTTACGATATTCTTCATTCTTTTTCTTTTTTCCCCGACTGTATTCATAACCAACTATTAAGGAGCTTCAGTCATCACTCGTACACGATCCTGTATCAGCTGAGAAACATTGATTGTCAAAACGCTAGTATCCTTACACACAAAAACACTATTTTTAATCTTGATATTTTTAGCATCTTTAATCGACAGATATCGATCCCCGCGTCCAAAAACACGATCAATAGATACGTTTTCCAAAACAGATTCCGGAATACCTTCGATCTTAATACAATTCTTAGCCGCATCAATATATATATCCTTTATTTGGATATTCGAGAAACGTGGTGTCAGAGCGTTCTTCTGAACTTCGAAATCACGGCTAGCCTGATTGCCCACATGTTGAACCTGTCCAAGCATATCCCAGCGTAAAGCCGACTCAACATCCTGCATCCGAATACGTTCAAAGCGAATATCAGATCCACCTCCGCCCCGTGGTCTTCTGGTCTTAAAACGGATACCGACATTGGTTTTACCAAATACACAATCATGTACGTACACGTTTTGGGCCATGCCCGCAGTTTCGCTACCGATCGTAAATCCACCATGACCTTTTTCCGAAAAACAGTAACGGACTACAATATCCTCCGAAGGTCGATTCACACGCAGTCCATCATATCCACGTCCCGCTTTTACAGCGATACAGTCGTCTCCAGTATTTAAGGTGCAGTACTCTACGAGCACACGCTTAGACGATTCAATATCAATACCATCCCCACGTGGTATGCCGATTGATTGTATACGTACCCCACGGATCACGACATCCTCACAGTACGTAGGAACGATATTCCAAAAAGCGGTACGCTCCAGTGATACGCCCTCAATCCAGACTTTTTTGCAGTTAATAGGAGCAATAAGTGCGGGTGGAAAGATAAAATCTGCTGTTTTACCATCATAGATTCGCTGATCAACAGGCGTATTACTGTCCACAATCTTTTCAATGACATCGTGCGTCATGGTTTTACTCCGAACACTGCCTTCACCGGGGCCAATAATTCTACCTGATCCCGTGATGGCAATGTTATCTGCCCCATTGGCATAAATACAGGCTCCCAAGCTATACAATTCTACACCTTCATTTCGTGTAAACACTACAGGCAGAAAATCGTTAATTTCATTCTTAAATTCCAAAACGGAACCTTCATCCAATTTTAGATTAATATCGGACTTTAGCGTAATCCGTCCTGTATGGTGGTGTCCTTTCAGTACTAACGTACCCCCTCCCTGAGCTGCAAGATGATCGAGCTTACCCTGAATATCGTCATTCGGCCATACCGTATCTTGTCGCATCGGAAATGTTGGCCGCTGGACATTCCATGCCTTAAAAGGGGATTGCACCTTTTCTGGCTCAGCGGGCATCTGTCCAGCCCCTACCTGATCCGCACGCAGCAAGGCTTTATCCAACTGCTTGTCAACTGGAATACTTCGGCATCCCTGTATTCCCAGTATGACCGCCACAAGTGATATTATCCAGTTTATGCTCATTGAAACAGCTGTTTTACGTAACGTGTATTTGCACCAAAGTTTTCTTTAACAGCCCGTGGTGGTAGATTTGCGTCACGCGACCGCTCGATCACGAGCCAACCGTGCCAGCCCATGCGATCTAAGGTTTGTTTTACCAAGGGCATATTCAGTCGTTTATTATTTTCGAGCCAGACACCGTCCTCATCCGTACAATGTATCTGACAGATCCTCTTCTTCCCTAAAATAGTAAGCTCCTGAATCAGATCACGTCCTTCTTTCAACGGATTGGAAAAATTAAAATAGATTTGGATATGTTTGGAACCGACTTCTTTTAAAAGACCGACTTCGCCTTTCGCGTCCAATGCTGTTTCAATTCCGATCACCACACCGGCCTTTTTTGCCATCTCGCCAACCACACGAAGGCGCTCCACGATAGCAGGTCGTAACTCAGGATACTTAACCAAATCGCACGTTACGCCCAAAGGCAAAAAAACCACTTTAACCCCCATTTTCTGACAAGTGTCCAAACAATCCCCTACCATCTGCTGATAAGTCGGTCGCGTGGCAAAAGACTGTGCATAGAAACCAGTCATAGCTAACGAACAGATCGTTATTCCAGTTTCCTTCGCCTTGTCGAGAAAGGCTTTCCGCTCAGCGGGATCGCCTAACTTACTGTCAAAAGTAACCCTGTTGCCCAATCCGCCCATATCAACTTCTAACCCATCCGCTCCTATTTCTTTCGCCAGGTCGAATGCACTTAGTTTTTGCCGTTTTAAGATCATCAGATCAATTACGGCGACATGATAGCGTCGCTTAGGAGCAGCAAAAACAGCAGAAGGTAAGGCTGCAACGCCAACTAACGCCAAGGTATCCAGTATAAATTTTTTTCGGTTCATCATAGTTCAATTTGGTATGATTTTAATAATGCTTTCAATTGTCCCATCCCATGAATCGCGTTCTTTGGTAAGTTTTCACCTTTCTTTCCAAAGCTGTATAATAACTCCTCCAGTTCGATCTGAACTGAAGTCTCTGCAATAATATCGGCAGCTTTAGCCTGATCTAAATGGAAATGATCTATCAGAAATTTGTACAATGCCTGCCTTTTGTTATAGCCAAAATCATGGCCTTCTTCGGGAAAATGTGCGTGTTGCACCTGATTTTGCTGTCCATAATAACCATAGATATGTTTCAGATAAGGAAAATCATGCACGTTAGTTTCCTTCGTCCAATCCTGTCCATCGGAAATGATCAGTTGTGGTTTGGGCGCAGCCATTGCAGCCAGTTCGACATTATTGGTTCCACCACAGACAAAATGTACGGGCAGTCCACTCTCACAGGGGCAACCACCAAAGAAGTAGGAAGACATCGCCACGACAGGGGCGACCAAAGTGAAGCGATCGTCTAAAGCAGCCATTAAAATACTGTGGCTACCCCCACCCGATCCACCACTGATTCCTATTCGCTTTTGATCTACCTGTGGCAAGCTGGTTACGTAATCTAAAATACGTTCAGCGCCCCAGGTCTGCATCAACATGGCTTCGCTGCTGCGATGATCTGGACCAGCGAATTGCAATAAAGACTCCCCCCAGGCAAATAGGTCATAGCTTATAGCCATACAGCCCAGTCGGGCTAAGGTGATAAATCTCTTCTGCGCATCCGAACGGTACCGCTGCTGTGGCCAATGCCCATCAGGAGATAACACCACAGGTATATTTTTCTTTTGCTTGAGCGGCGAATAGATACTACCATTGATATAGACTCCCGGTATAATTTCTAAGGCAAAGTTCTGAACTTGGTAGTCGGCATAGCGACGTGTCTTGCCCAGGCGAATCGGTTGATCCGGTATACTTTGCAGTTTATCCCAATACATCGCTTGTCTTACCGCAGCACGCAATTGATCTTTTCTCTTTTCCCAACTTGCCTGATCGGTATATTTTTTGGATAATAAGGTCAGAAAATCCCAGCCTTCCTGCGGTTTCCAGCGGTTATATTCGTATGATTTTAATTTATACGTATTGGGTTTTGCTTCCTCTTGCAACTTAAAGCCCAAAGGATACAGCAAATTGATTTCTGTCCCCGCAAGATCCGCCCTAAACTTCCAGGGTGCATAGTCCACCATAATGTCTTTGACATTGCGTGGATCATATTTAATCTTGACCTGATACCGTTCCTGCATCATGACAAGCACTGTTTCCAGGGGTTGCTTAAATTTATGCTCATAATTGAGTAAGCTGTCCTGCCCCTTGACAACAAGCGAAACAAAAAACAGACATACTACACAAACGAGATTAATCTTCTTCTTTGACATATGCATTGGGATCTGGTTTTTTATATCCTTTTTTTGTTGGCCAGATGCCATCCTCAATCGGGATTAACTTCACTTTCTTCGGATCTACGACGACATGTTTCATTTTCTTTCTACGCCAGGTGTAGCCAAAATGCAATAGCCCATCTTTGGTTTGAATCACTGCGGGATAAGAGTACTGACTGATTGGCGAATCCTCAAGAATAAGTGCGGCCTGCCACTGCTTGCCATCTTTGGAAAAAGCCACATTCAATGGTGTACGTGCCCCTTTGGCTAAGTTACCTTCCGGAAGCACGTGGTTATACACCAATACATGCCGTCCGTCTTTTAACGTTACGGCATCTGTACCCGAATTATTATTGGGGAGCGTCGTTTTTTCCAATGGGGTCCAATGTTCGCCCCAGTCCTTAGACCAAGATGTTACGACCGCACGGTTGCGTGTGCGCGCCAATATTTGCAATTGACCATTTCCATGGTCCAGTATGCTCGGTTGTATCGCATCCAGATTATCTGTACCACGAGCGATTGGACCTATTTTGCGCCATGTCTTACCAAAATCCGAACTCGCCTCAAAATGTACGTTCCAACCATTTCCTTCGGTGCTTGAAGGACTCAGCAAGGTGCCATTTTGTAAAAGAACTGGTTTGTTTTTCACCGGTCCAATAAAGCCATCGGGCAATCTTTCGGCAGCAGACCAAGTCTTTCCGCCATCGTTGGACCGTTTGAGCATCCCCCACCATTCTGATGGTTTGGGTCCAATTTTGTAGAATAACAAGAGCTCTCCCCCGGGCACTTGGTATAAAACAGGATTCCAGGTCGGTAAGCGTTTGCCATCTGGCTGTACACCATCCGCTGCCGACACTGGCGCTAACCAGTTGCCGTTTTCAAGTCTACTCACATAGATCTCCACATCGGGATGGCGTTCTTTCGTTCCGCCAAAAAAGGCATATACTAGACCTTTATCCGTCTCTGCCATAGTAGCGGAATGACAGGAAGGGAAAGATGCCGTATCATAAATAAACTCATCTTTTATGACCCCTTTTTGCCATTCTTTTAATGTCGGATTTTGTCCGTAAGAATTCAAGGTGCATAAAAACAATAGGGCTGTTGCCAATTTAATTTTTATCTTCATCAGTGTAACAGTATTTTATACATGTGCATTTTTATTGGACTTTCAATTGCTGCCGACACACATGCGCTTTCTATTTTTTTTTTATTTATCCGCTTAAGTCTATTTAATTCTAAACTGATAATCTCCTGATCCTATAGTTAACCAAGTACCTGATTTTTCCTGTCGTAGAATCTGAATATCTGTATTGTTTTTTAATTTTTGATTATTTTCCAGGATCGCGGACAGCTCTGTCGTTGGCAGATAAATCTCTGCTTTGGTATTGGCTGGAATAGAAATCTTCCATTCGAAAGCAGATTTGCTTTTACTCCAATTCGATTGAATGATTCCATAAACACTTTTGTAGCTTGCATCCACATGATCCAACCCTGCTACGACCTGCGGTTTCATGATAACAGTCTGAAAAGCATGCTCTTTTGATTTGATGCCCGCCAGATCCTCATAGAGCCATACCAAGAGGTCGCCCAACATCATCACATGATTTTGTGAATTCATCTTGGGATGGGCTGTATTACCATTCCACAACTCCCAAATTGTTGTTGCCCCATTTTCGACCATATAACCCCAAGAAGGATAGGTCTTTTTTGTTGCAATTTTATAGGCAAGATCTGCACGACCGATTTCGGTTAGCGTACGCATAATCCATTGTGTTCCGATAAGTCCTGTACTCAGATGCCCCCGATTTTCTTTTTCGACAATCTCAACGATCCGATTACTGAGCTTTTCTCTATTCGCATCTTCGATTAAGCCAAAAGACATTGGCAGTAGATTATCGGTCAATGAATTACTGCCATAATAACCTGCATCGTTATAGAACGCGGCATTAAATGCGATTTTCATCTTCGCTGCACGGCCCAAAAAATCAGCTTGATCTCGATCGTTGCTGACGAGAACACTAAAGCGGGCTATCGTCTGCAGCAAATGATAGTAATAAGATGTTGCGATCAATGCACTTGGGTATTTTTTATCGGCAATCTTTCCTCTTCCGGCTTCAATGGTTACCGGTGGGAAACACCAATCTCCGTAACTATCTTTGGTAATGATACCGCCCGGGCCTGTATAGCGAGCCTGCATATAATCCATCCATTTTTTCATGGCTGGATAATGCTTTTCCAAAATGCGCAGGTCACCTGTCTGCTGATAGAGCATATCGGCGATAAGCAGATAGGTTCCCGGCCAACTGACATTATCACTATAGTAACGCCAGAACGCTGGTGCAACATCCGGTAATGCTCCATCCTCCTTTTGGGACAGCCGAATATCTTCGAGCCACTTATTATAAAAATTGGCGTTATCAAAGAGGAAATTCTCGCCGTAGGCACTAATCGGACGGTCGCCCAACCAGGGCTGACGCTCGTTTCGTTGTGGACAATCCACCGGTATACCTTTGTAATTGGAAGCGATACCCCACCATGCATTTTGATAGATCTGATTGATGAGTACGTTGGAAGATACAAAGGTTCCTGCATCGGGTATATCGTCGTAGACAAAACGGCCAACAAAATTACTTTTTGAAGCTACCCCCGGATAACCGCTGACTTCCACATAACGAAATCCATGATAGGTAAACCGCGGTTCCCAGGTTTCCTTTCCACCACCTTTTAATATATAATGATCCGTTGCTTTGGCATCGCGCAAATTGGTTGTGAATAATTCGCCGTCTTCGGTCAGCGATTCTGCAAAACGAAGTGTCACTGCTGTTCCAGGCCTACCGGCCACCGTCATCTTTACCCAACCCGAGAAATTCTGTCCGAAATCAAGAATGTATTTTCCTTCGGATTTTTTGACGATCGAAACCGGTGCGATATCTTGCATCACCTTCATACCTTCCGACTGCGCTTCGTAATTGCCACCGGGCTCTTGTACAAAAGCAGCCTTTAACCATGTTTTATCGTCATAATTTGGTTTTGCCCAACCTGTTAGCTCTTTTCTAGCATCATAATCCTCACCGTCATATTCGTTATTTGCCGTTATTGGTCCTTCGGTCGTTCCTTTCCACGAATCATCGGTCTTAATGACCTCTGTTGAACCATCCGTATAAGTCAGCATAAGTTGCATCTGCAATTTTGGGAATCCAAAGGTTTTTACTTTATAAGGTTTTGCTTGACGCATGGCATAAAACCGTCCATTTCCCAAAATGACACCAAGCGCATGTTTACCCTGCGAAAGTGATTTTGTTACATCCAAAACATTATACTTAATGTTCTTGGTATAATCTGTAGGCACTGGAGCCAGTACTTGATCCCCTATCTTCTTGCCGTCAATATATAACTCGTAAAGTCCTAAGCCCATTATATAAGCTGTAGCCTGCTTAATCTGCTTGGTTGTTGTAAACTCCTTTCTGAAATAACGGGCAGCCAATTGCCCGGTCTGTTCATTGTCTGATGGGAAATACTGATCAAAACCAATCCAACGTCCTGTCCAATCCTTGTAATGTAGTAGTCCCATGGTCCAACCAGCCGGCTCAGACCAGCTACTTTCGCCTTTATTCGTATACACTTTTACTTTCCAGAAGACTGCTGCTCTGCTCTGTAGGGCTCTGCCTGCATAAATTACATGCGTGGAATTATTCGAAAGCTGTTTCCCCGAATCCCAGAAATCGCCGATATTTTGGTTCAGTTTTTCTTGCGAAGAAGCAACCAAAACCTGATAGGCTTCTTGCCGGATAGACCGCTCGCTGACCTGCAATTGCCAGCTCAGTCTTGGTGCGGCAACATCTATACCGATCGGATTCGAACGTAATTCAGTCCGCAGGTTTACAACAGTGATCTGCGCTGTAGCCTGATACCACAAAGTCGATAAGAAAACCGATACAATGAATATGACGATGTTTGCTTTCATTAGTTTTCAAAATCAAAATAGAGTACCATATGCAATGCCCGGCTCGGTTCCTTCTCAAAATCATAGTAAACGTGCTTCATACCCATAGGCCCGGTGGTTTCTGGTTTTTGTGTTTTCGTCCCAATGGCCGAAATACCGTTCATAAAAGAAATATCACCTTTTGGGAAGGTAGGCTCCATGTTTTTCCATTCGGTATCTTGCTGTTCTTTTGGTGTATATAAGCGTAAAAACACATCCTCCCGGTCGGTAAACACGCGGAAACTTTGATCTTTTCCGATAAATTTTGTCCAATACATATTGGCATGGTAACCTTTAAATTCGGGATATTCGAATGTCGATTCGCCCGTTGCCGTGTTATTGTACTTCTTTTTCCACACGCCAAACTGATTCCCTTTCATCCGGTTTTTCCAAACCCGATAAGGCCCCATTCCCCGATATTCAACACCTTCGATTTGATCTTCTGGAAAATCGAAATTCACCCCCACAAAACGTGTAAAATAACTTTCAGGAAAATATTGAACATGCATTTTCAACTGTCCCGAAGCAAGGATTTCCCAACGTAAGGTATTATAACTATCTTTTTTATCAAAGGTAGATGCAATAATCACCTTTCCATGTTCACGGCTCAATTTGAAATTTTTATAATTTGTCGTCGCTTCCTGTAAAACCGGTCCGTTTTTGAAAGGAATAATTCCTTTGGCATTTTGAACCTGCTCCAGCAATCCGCTCGTCTTATTGATCTGATAGCTAATGCCATTCGCTTTCACCAAATAGGCTTTCGCGGTCTCCTGTACGGCAATATCCCCTGTTCCATTTGGTTTCAGGAGGCTACTTGCCAACTGATTCGGCAATGTAATCGGAAAGCTCCAAGTAAAGAGTTCCTGTTGACGCACATCTTTTGCGGTAATATATAAAACATCGAAGTCCTCCCACCCTGTAGGGAAATCAACTTTTAAGATCCCTTTATCTCCAGGCCGGATATTGGGAGCGTCAATCGTTCCGCTTTTTGTTTCCTTCACCTCATCATAACCACCCAACTTTTTGAGTTCGTACGAAAATGTGCACTGATTAATATTGGTAAAAGAATATCTATTTTCAATATGGAACGAACCATCAAATCCCTCAGTCATTTCACGTTTTTCAAAGAAAATAGGGCTCCATACTTCTTTAATGGTAAAGAAGCTTCCTTCCTTTTCGCCATGTGGACCAATTATACCATCTGGACCACGATTTCCGTCAGTATCTATAATACCGCCTTTATCTGTCCTAACGATCCCCTGATCACGAAAATCCCAAAGAAAACCACCCGCAGCAAGGGGATTGGCAAGCATCGCTTTCCAATAATCCTCCAATCCGGCACCATGCCCGCCATCGTACATACCATGCAAAAACTCAGTCGGCATAATGATATTGTGCCCATGATCATAGGTACCAATACCATAGTTATATTCCCGGTAATGGGTTGTTTCAAAACCATCATGTACGGCCCAGGGATAAATTACAGCGCGTTTTTGAATATCCTCTTCCGCGAAGATGGGATCAAAATCCGGATTATGCCCACCTTCATTCCCATTTGCCCAAAAAACAACGGACGGATTATTTTCGGATACGACCATCATCTCCCGCAATAATTTGGTACCGACTTCCTTATCGTAATGCCCGTGCCAACCCGCTAACTCGTTCATGACATATAAACCCAATGAATCACAGACAGCCAAAAAATGATTGTCTGGTGGATAATGGGCCATTCGAACAGCGTTCATATTCATTTCCTTCATGAGCTTCACATCGGCAATACTAACTTCCTTACTCGTCGTCCGTCCGGATTCCGGAACGAAAGCATGTCGATTGACACCTTTGAATCGAACCTTTACGCCATTGACATACACGCCATCACGTTCTTTCACTTCTATGGTCCGAAAACCAAATTTTTGCTCCAGCTGGTGCTGTACCTTACCATTTTTCGATAAGGTAAATTGCGCTTTATATAAGTTTGGAAATTCGGCAGACCATAATTGCGGGCTTGAAAATTGTCCCTCTACCCAATTGTTTTTGTCTGACAGCTTTGTTCTCAGCTGTTTTCCAAATTTCCTTCCTTTGGCGTCAAACAGTTGAACAGCAATTTCATCGGCTTCTCCCACCGTCTTTATTTTGGCTCGGAATGTTCCGTCAGCCTTTGCATCCAACGAAACACGTTCAATATGATGCTGAGGCAGGGCCTCCAAATAAACCGGTCTAAAAATCCCACCAAAAATCCAGAAGTCACCTTCCCGTTCCGCCGCATTCACCGACTTGTTTGCCGAATGCTTAGCAACATGGACTTCCAATAGATTTTCTTCGCCAAACTTCAACAGTTTCGTAATATCGTATTTGAAAACATAATATGATCCCTGATGGATAGCGCCGGCCAGCTTACCATTGATCTTGACTTCGGTATCGGTCATCGAACCTTCAAAAACAATACGCACCTGCTTATCTTTCCAGGCATCGGATACATTAAATCTATATTTATAGTGACCGACCTCTTTGCCTTTATCAGCCTCTTTATTGAAACCGTAATTATATTTCCCAAAACCCTGTTGTTCCCAGTTGGAGGGAACTGGTATTTTAGTCCATTTCCCAGCGTTCAAGCCTTCGGTCACATAAAAATCCCATAACACACCATCATCCTTTCCTGTTCCAGAGAGGTATTGGCTCGCTGTTTTTTGGGCAGATACCTGCAATCCCATAGTCCCAAAAAAAAGTAAGGATAACGCTATTTTTGTTTTCAAGTTCATGATCGCTAAAGACTATTTCAATTTAATATGTTGTAATGGATTATTTGTTCTAAACGGTGCCGCGGGCAAACCTGCAGCATTCACCAGATTAGGCTGGGCAGCTTCGTCCCATCCGAACCGGACCTGATGGACCTGTTGTACCCGTTCACTATCAAGTATGACTGTCTGTGCGTTGATAGCAGCCTGTGCTGGATAAAAGATGCCATCCTCATCCGCAACTTCAAACGATGTTAAGGGGTTGCCATCGATAGTCTTTAAGCCTTTCGCATGTTTCAATTTTACCGTTGCTTGTTTGCCTTGGTATTTTACAGCCTCTAGTTCAGGGCCATCGGCTACAATATTTCTATGATAGACGTATTTTAAAGCTTTAAGGGCATGACGACGACCGATTTCCCATTTATAACTTGGGTGGAGATCGTGTGGGTCATCGACCAAATCTGTCGTAATGATGCGTGCTGTATGCGGCAATTGCAAAACCAGATCTTGGGCTTCCCGAAATTCCGGCAACACTGTTCTCGGCATACGGACATGACCTTCTTCGTCCAGGGAATAATAGAAAGGTGCGATCTCGGTAAAATAAAACGGTAATTTGGGGTTTCCCCAAAGTGTCCGCCAGTTTTCGATCAGCGCCTTCATTTTATAACTATAACTAATATTCTCTTTTAGAAAGGTATTGGATTCACCTTGGTACCAAACAAATCCTTTTAAGGTGTAAGGTGCTAATGGTGCAATCATCTTATGAAAGAATTTACCGGGATCGCCTTCTTTCTTTTTATCTTTCAGATAAGGAGAACTTGTCCAATATTCTTCGGAAAACCAAGGCTCGATTCTACTGCCGCTCACAGCTGATGAAATAATGCCTATAGGAACACCTAATTCTTGCTGTAGTGTTTTCCCAAAGAAATAGGCCGGTGCAGAAAATTGACGCAGTGCCGAATCCCTTGCTACAGCCCAGCCCTCATATTGGCCATCCGGCTTGGCCAGAAATTTCCGGCGGACCAAAAATATTCGGATATTGGGATTGTTTGCTTCAGAAACTTCGTTTTTAGGAAAATAATTACCCTTCAGCGGAGTTTTTACCTTCACAATTTTACGCATTTGGTATTCCATATTCGATTGGCCCGAGCACAGCCAAACTTCACCGACCAAAACATCTTTAAGTTCGATCGTATTGTTTCCCTTGATGGTCAAGGTCTGTCCAACCGCATTGGCTGACATGGCTTTTAGTTCAACTTTCCAATGGCCATTTTGATCGGCTTCTGTCGTCTTCAACTGATTTTGGAAAGTCACACTTACCTGCTCACCAGGATTCGCGGAACCAAAAATGGCGACCGGCTGGTTGCGTTGCAAGACCATGTGATTGGCAAAAATATTGGGCAATATGACATCTGCCTTTGCCGAGAAACTGGCTACCAATAAAGCAATATGTACAATAAACCGTCTCATTTATTTCAACTTTTCCGCTTTCAGCGAAGTAATCTGATAAATAGCTTCTTTTACCGAAACACCTGCATTTTCAACATCAAAGTCCTGGTCTGTTTCTGTATCCGCATTTGGAAATCTTCTGACATCGCCTGTTCGGAAAGAGATTTTACTGACGTTGCTTACGGGTTGGAAAAATAGCTTCGTGCCGTTATCCTCGCCATTGATGGCAACTTGATAAGAGCGGGTGCTCACGTCGAAAGTTAACACAAAGTGATAGGTCTTTCCCGCTGCATATTTTGTCAGCGAGGCATTTCGATAACCTGCCTTATTTTTGATAATACCATCTTTGTCAATGATAATTCTAGCGGCAGCTAAGCCTATATCATTGACCAACTCGATCTGTAGAGTACCATGATCATTTTGCTGTGGCCTCACTGTAAATTCGATGGTCCCTTTTTGGGCCGATTGAATCACACGATCTGCTTTTGCATAGTCGAAAGGGTCTTTATCGCGCAAGACCAACGCATCTCCTTCGACTTTGGCACTTGCCCACAAAGGACTATAAATATTCCAGTTGTGATAGGCTTGCACAGCATTTTTCGCAAAATCATCGTTCACGACCTCATCTACTGTAGACTTGATCGGAACAGGTACAACAGCAGTCCAAATATCTTCTTTGTTCATACTGTACGTCAACCACATGTTATGATCTGGAACTATGCCATTGCCTTCGACGATACCACGGACATATTGCGGTCCATAAGACTTATAATTACCGCCATAGCGCATGGTGGTGATCTCACCATTGACCAATAACAAATCGGTATAGTTCAAGCCATCATTGCTGGTCGATACGGCCAAAGGCCATCTGAATTCGGAAGGATTATACACCGTTGCATAACGTCCATCAGATGTTTTTTGTCCCCAGATCTTTGCATTGCTGTTCACGAAACCCGGCGCGCGCAACGGTGAATATTGCCAGGTCTTGCCATTGTCCTTGCTCATCGATGTCAACGCATGCTTCCATAAACCGACGACTCTTCCATCATTGAGGTGATAGAACGAAAAAGCTTTTACCGGACGTTGCAAGGGAATTAATGGATCGTTTCGATCGGACTCCTCTACCCATTGTTGCATCATGAGTGGCGTGCCTAGCAACTCGTCACAAGCTTGTATAAAGGCCTTATCCTTGCTCTTTTTATAAAAAGGATATTTGGCACCCTTCTCATCGAAAGAGGCATTGAAGTGAATAAAATAGATTGGCCCAAAGCTACCATCTTTGTGGATCTCCCGGACGACACGTCCGAGACCATTCCCATCATTTGGATCGTCCTTGGCATCCAGGGCTACACCGTAATACGCGAGGGTCAGCAGTTTATCATTCTTTGCATGATAAAAACCCATACGCTGGTGCATAATCGCATACAGGTTTTTTCCGGCCTTATCGGTACGTCCCGGCTTGGTAAAGCCCTCTGGAACCAGATAAGTAGGGAATAGATCTATAGGGCTGGACCAATTGCGACCATCTTTTGATGTTAACAACAAGGTTTTTCCTTCCGCGATATGCTCGCCCACAGGATTGCTCAGAAACTGTAAATAATACGTGTTATTCCAATACGCCAAAAAGGGCTGATGGTTATACGTAAAATTGTGTCCGCCTGCTAATTCAGGAAACTCTCTATTTGCTCTAAATACCTGAATATTGTGCGTACCCACTGCAGGTGTCAGCTGTCCGTGGTGATAATCTACATTGGATAATGTCTTTCCTATATACTTTACCGTATCTTGTTGTGCCACCGCCTGGTGCATAATAGAAGCCAGCGATAGACTCACTAATACTGATTTGATACTCATACTATTTCTTTTTGGCTTCATCCCGAAGCAAATTTTTTAAATCTTTATTGGACGCTTTGAAGATCGTTCCATGTTTATGCCCTTCTGGAACGGAAATCTTGTCGTTGATCTTTTCGAAGACCTTGAAATCTTTGGTGGACACAGCCTCATAGCTTTTACTTCCATAGGAATCGAAATAGATCAACCACTGATCTTTTACTTTAAGCACTGCTGGCCCCTCACTTAAATACGGCGAGAAAGGCTCAGAAACCTGTTGAAATGGTCCTAGCGGATTGCCTGCAAAGGCAACTTTTAGATTTCTGTTGGGCCGCGTGTTATCTTTTAGTACCAATACATAATCTTTCTGCGCTTTCTTGACAATGACCGCATCAATGATACTAAATCCGGGATCGCTAAATAATTTCGTGGCTGTAAAAGATTTAAAATCCTTGGTTGTTGTATAGTACATCCGATGATTATTCTTTTCCTCTTCTACGCCTTTCGCAAAACGATAAGGGATCGTGGAGGCCCAAATAATTATAAATCGGTCCTCTACATCATCATAAAATAATTCTGGCGCCCAAACATTGACGGTGGTTGCTTCTTGTTGCATCACTGGAACGATCTGTTGATTTTCCCAATGGATCAAATCTTTTGAACGGGCATAACCAATCCCCTCATTTCCCTGCCAGCCAATGGTCCATACCAGATGATAAATACCTCGTTTATCCCGGATCATCGACGGATCGCGCATGATTTTCTGTTTTCCTAATTCCGGCTTTAAATACACCCCATTAATCGCATTCCAATGGTATCCGTCTTTGCTATATAGATAGCGCAAACCTTCATTGGCAGGTTCGTGGAATGAGGTAAATAGGTAAACATCCCGCTGACATGAAGCCAAGAGCGATGCCACACTAAATAAAACAAACAATTTGACCAAATTCCTCATTAAATGCTATCTAAGATCAATACCCAGTCATTTCCGTCCTTTTGTCCTCCCTCAGGCACAAAAGTTTGTACACCTTTGTTTTCAAACTTCCCAATCACCTTGGTCGATCCATTTCGAGGGTCAAACCAAGACGCTTTTACCTTGTCCCCTTTGATTATTCCCATATTAATTTTCATTTCTCTACCGTTGTAATTGTAAATAAATGCATAGCCATTTGTTCTTGTCGCTACTAAACGATTGTATTTCTCACCATTATCCGCAATTAAAGACTGATCTGGAACACGATCAAAGTAATTGTCCCTAGAAAGCATAAGTTCTTTTAAGTACTTCATTTGAGCAGCACCAGGTGCATTGATTGCCGAACTCCATAATTCATCCGAACCATAGGCCGAAGTGGAGTCTTGCTTTCCATGCATCTGCATGACCGAGTTCTGTCCGTAGGTATACCCAAATGCGCCTGCAAATACAGACCAATAACCGTATCTTCTGACGTCAGCATCTTTCCAGCGCGGTTGGGTGATATCGTGTAATCCCTGTGGGATGCCTTCATAAGAAGGTTCCCCGTCGATCGTTGGTTTAATGGGTTTTATATCCCAGTCGGCTGCCATAAACTTCCAGTTATCCTCGCCATAATGTTTCTGTTCATTCGCGGAAGTGTCCTGAGCGTAGGTACGGTGTCCAGATTGCACCATATTGAAATCCAGCCAGGGTCTATCGTGGAACCAATCCGAAGAAGCCGTTCGTCCTCTAGGATGAAAAGTCATTAAATGGTTATGATCGATGGCTTTTATTGTTTGGCCGATTTTCTCCCACACTTCCATCTTATCTGATCCCTTAATATCACCCCCATTTAACCAAATGATATTCGGACGGTCTTTCCACCTTTCCGCAAGAAACGTGGCATATTTTTCTGCTTGCTCCGTCGAAACTTTGCCATCCTTAACCGGAGATCCCCAAACTGGCACCAAAGCTACATACAGTCCTTTTTCAGCAGCCTTGTCAATGATATAATCGATGTGATCCCAATAATCGTACGCTGTTGCATTATCCGGGTTGTTCCCTTCAGTCACAAATGGCTTAGAAATATCTTTATTGACGACCGAAGAATCTCCATAAATATTTACAGAAGGAACGGTATGCAAGACCATCGCCTGAATGACATTGAAGCCCTTTTGTTTTCGATCTTCAAGGTATTGATCGGCTTCGGATCGGTTGAGTTTATTAAACAATAACCAACCTGTATCACCCAACCAAAAGAAGGGCTGTCCATCTTTGGTCATCATGTATCTGCCATTTTCAGATATCTTCAATAATGTAGTGTGCTTTGACTCTTTATTGGAAGTACATGAAAACAGTGCTCCTGCAACTGTAAATAATATAAGTTTCTTACGTATAGACATGTTGTTATTTCTTATTTAGCCAAATAATTTCCGGCCCTTTTATATAATTGCTTAAATTAATGTGCTTGCCCAAATTGATCTGCTCGGTTTTGGTAATCGCTCCGCTTTTCGGATTAATATGTGTCATTTCAAAACGTCCTTTATAATCGGATAAGTCAATGTTTTCACCTATAGCTTGCTCGCTATAAATAATCAATCCCTGCGTGCTCTTTAATAGCCACGTACCGCTGTTGACTTGTACAGCTTTCATAGTCGATGCCGCACGGTAGAAATCATTGTTCCCTATTTTAGGTAAGTTGGCCATAGACCCGCCGGCCATAAAAGTGGCCCAAGCCATCGTTGGATAGTTGTCCGCAAAGTATAACACTGCCTTGTCTGGATATCTTGTCCGGTACTCGGATACCGCTTTATAAACAGCCTCCATCGACGTTTTCTTTGGTTTCAACAATCGTGCATGCTGACGTGGTGCCAGATTTTGTCCTCCTTGGGGCGCATAGGTCTTTCCATCGGCTTGGTAATGCCAGTAGCGGATATCAATGACTTGGATTTCTTTGGCACGTTCGGTGTCCGATAAAATGGCATCTTGCACATCTTTCGTTGCACTCAAACCAATAATTGGATTTTTACCCGTCTCAGCCTTCCATTCTTTAATCACATCGATCCAAAACTGAACGAAATGCAAAGGTCCAGTATATTCGGCACTGATCATCTGAATGACTCCCGAGTTGTCTTTAAAGTTATTTAAACATTGACGGATGTATGCGCGGTGTAATGCCCGACGAACAGGATTACTGATATCATAGAACTGCTCCGCCATGAAAATGCGCTTGTTTCCGGCATAAGGAACCGGTTCTGGAAATCCGACATTATTGATATTATTAGCTGCACGCCATGGGAAGTCCGCGTAATGTGCACCAGCTTCGATAATATTATGTTGGAAATAATTTTGGTGAATCAAGACTAACCCTTTTTGGTCGGCTAAATCTGCATATTGTTTCAAGCGCCCCCAATAAAATTTGTTATACTTTGTCAAATCATATTTCGACAAGCCGTCATACGCTAAGCTCTGGCCGCTGCGCGCAAAGGGCAATTCATAAAACGGTGGCCAAACCTCACCATTGATCCGTCGGATACGCTCGTGATCATCGCGTCTCCGATCATACCAAAGTCCGTAATTGTGATCAATGGCAATAATATTATCTTTTTTTAATGAATCCGTCATCTCCTCAAGATCGTCCGTCAATCCCCTGCCAGCCTCGCCAGGAACATAGCGAGTGATATGTGGTTTTGCTTTCTCAGCACCATGTGGGCGAGCGCTACCACTCCACCATGGGACATCCGATTTGGCCCCTACGAGTACTTCATCACCACGTACCAACCAACCGTTTACGACACGCATAGCTGCTTGTTTTTTTGCTGGGATAGTCTCTTTATAGCCAATTTGATCGATGGTCTTTACATTTGCGGTCGTATTTAAGGGATAACGATTACCGGCTTCTGCAATAAAGTCAACCAGTCTCGTCATTGGGTTTTCAGACTGACGTGTCAGCTCCATAGCAACACTGACAGGAGGGCTACTGGATGCTTCGGTCAGAAGGGGCAACAGTACTGCGCGTTCATCAGCCGCTAGGCCAATTCTTTCCCGTAGCTGTGCATAATACAAGCTTTTGGGCTTGATGTATTCGTTAGATTGCTCCCAATAGCCGTTTCCCTGAAACTGGGACCAAATGCCAAAAGCCCAGTTCTGCGCCGTTGGCGGTTGGTAACACTCAACAAGCCCCGCTGTAGATTGCCAAAACACGCTATTTGCCGCTGACCAGCCCGCGCCTTGGCCGTCCTGACCTCGGTTTTTGTAGCTAAGGGCCTGTGCATCTATATCCGCATTATCAAATAAAATTCCAGACGCCCAACTGTCTATACTACCACTAAAACTGAATGGTTCTACAGCTTGGCATTGAACAAATGCATTTGGTCCTGCCGCCAGGTAGCCTACTGCGAAATCATGGTAACCATGTTCGGAATAGAGTCGTTGAAACAGAGTCTGCTGTCCCTTTGTAAAAAAGGTATATCTTCTTTGCCCACCGATTTCCGAAACTGGATCCAAAGAAATACAATCTTCAACGGTTAATTTTTTAGTACTTGCCAAAGCGTAGACAGCTGATCCTGCAAAATGCTGGAACTGCATGCGGCGAACCCAAACGTTTTCTGCATTTTCAATCGTAATTGCCATCCAGCGATGGTCTTCGTCTTTCGGGTTATTCGCATCGAAAGCAGATTTAAGTGCAATATTTTCGATACCTACATCTTCGATTCTTCCTTTCCAAGTATATTGCTCAACAGTCGCTTGGCCATAGCGTCTATCCAATGCTGTTGTGATTGGCGCATCGATCTCGATACGATTACCTTTCACAGCGACGATCGTTCTATCCCATGTAACATCGCGTTGCCTGGGCTTCCAACCTAAGGAAGTAATACCACCACCAAAATGATCGGTACCAAGCTGATTAATCCAATCTTGCGTGGAAGGTCTTGTAATCCTAATTTTATCTCCAACTTTATAGGAAGCGGCATGGTCAATATCCAATACCCGCGCGTTGACAGGGACGTAAGAACTTGTTACGTTTGTCTTTTTCGCAAATGTGATATCGTCTTTTCCAAGAATACGGATGAGTGTTTCTCTTGTTGTTCCTTCACCAACGATGACAGTTCCATTTGTTTTGAAGCCACTACCACGCAGAATAACACCTGAGGCACTTATTTTAAGAGAACCGGAAACAGAATAAACTCCCGCTTGTAAAAGCACCACTCCTCGTAATCCATCTTTACCCAACGGTAGCATTGACACATAGTTAATGGCAGCTTGTATACGTTGCGTCGCATCACCTGATTTTACAGGAACAACGACAGCAATCTGTCCTGTAGGAATAGCTTCGTTGCCCCCTTTGTATCCTGCATAGGAAAAGTCAGGAATTTGGTTTCCAAGTGAATCCTTATGATAAACAAACTTTGCCTCATCCCATACCAAAGGAGTATATGCCTTCATTTGTTGTGCATGTGCAGTACAGATAAAGGCATATAGTCCGAGACAAGAAAAGAACAGCATTCTTTTTCTCATGGTTATTTCTTATTTTTTGGGCACGACAGCATCTAATGCTACAACCCCATTTAAATAGTTCTCAATATTGGCGTAGCCGTTTTTCGCTATTTTTCTTGAATCGCTTGGATCATTGGGATTCAATCCCATATTTTTCTCCACATCATCCGGGATACCATCATTGTCTGCGTCTTGGTAAGGTACTCCCTGATAAGCCGGATAACCGCCCACCTGCGCGATATCCGATATAATTCCTTGTTTGTAAGAATCTTCTGGGAGGCGTCGCTTAACATATGGCGATACAAAACCATGTTGCGCTTTCGTCGTGTCATAATAGACTTTATTCTCAGCAACTTGCTTTATAATCCGTGTATCCACTGCATCTTGCTTTGGCAAAAATGCGCCTACATTTTTAAGGACATAGTTGTAAGCATCTTGTGCGGATAGTGTTGTAACGGGCGCCATTGGAAAAGCTTTATCCACCCGAATTTCTTTTTCGCGGTCGCCTACATTCGGTAGATCTTCAATCTGAATCCCTCCAGCCCAATTGTCTTTAGTAACTTTTGGGAAACCCTCTACCACATTTCCATGCGCATACACCTTTCCATATTGATCCTTAAACGCCTTATCTCTTCCAGATTCCGGTTTTAAAATCCGGTATGCAATCGGCTTATCTTTTGGTGTAATGGGGCCAGGTTTATAGTAGTTATTGATAAAATTAAATAACGACCTATTATCACCACCATCAGCACTTCTATTCCACCAATTCCAAATAACATTATTGACAAATCCAAAGTCGCCATACATCCCTATGGAAGGATTCCGGCTGATATTTGAAGCCCAGAGATTACGCATAAAGGTGCTATTCAAACCGCCTATTGTACTTCCAAAAGCATGGTTATATGCATCCAGGCATTCCGAAAATATGGAATTTTGGATCGTAATATTTACTGTAGGTAATTTGAGGTTCTTACCTTCCCGGTCGTATACATGCCGATAGATCGACATATTTTCATCCAAGCCCCAGCTTGCAGATACGTGGTCAATCATAATATTGCCCACGACATTTCCTCCTACAGCATCATCACGGCGCGTTACATCGGTTTGCCCACGACGTAAACGCAAAAACCGTAAGATAACATCATGGGTATCAATCAGAAAAGATTCTCCGGCCACACATATCCCATCGCCAGGGGCTGTTTGTCCAGCAATCGTGATATAGGGAGCCTTAACGACAATCGGTTTCTCAAGTTGAATAATACCGGCAACATTAAATACGACAATACGTGCGCCACCGGCTTCACAGGCTTCTCTCAACGTTCCTGGACCACTGTCCGCAAGACTCGTCACGACAAAAACTTTTCCGCCTCGACCTCCAGCAGTAAAAGCACCGCCGCCTTCAGCACCGGGGAATGCTTTTATTTTTGCCTGAGGCAAGTCACTAGGTTTTGCTGCCCAAGGAATATAGGGCTTACCTTCGACCTTCATGGCCTCTTGTGCTTTTTCCCAAACCTTTTCTAAACGTATGTTTTCCGTATTTTCCCGCTCAGCAGCCAATTTCTTCAAAGAATCTGGAATAACTGGATATTGCGCCAATGCAGCTATTGGGCTTATTAGGCCCAATAGTAAGACGGTATTTCGATTAAATAACGATTTCATATGCAGATGATTAACTTAAGCCCACAAGCTCAATTTATTTCTTTCAGTTATATGAAATACCCCAGCTTATTTGATGCTGTATTTGTCGTCTAAACAGGGGTATTCCACGGAATTATTTAGCAGCCAATTTATTTAGGTAGAGTTCAATGTTTGCGTAACCTGATGCTGTAATTTTTGCCGAATCACTCGGGTCATTCGGGTTTAGTCCCATTTGTTTTTCTACATCATCAGGAATACCATCGTTGTCAGCATCTTTATATGGTTTACCCTGATAAACTGGATATCCACCTACTTGGGAGATATCGGTAATAATGCCGATCTTATACGAATCTTTTGGCAATCTTCTGTGTTCAAAATCCTTTTCAGGTAATTTCACGTTGCTCAAAAGTTTGACTGGTTTACCATTTTTCACATCTGCAATAACCCGTGTATCCACAGGATCCCGTTTAGGCAAGGTTGCCCCTGCATGATCAAGAACAAAACCATAAGTTTCCTGAGCAGTCATCACTGGAAAATGAGCATGTGGAAATTCTTCTTTAGCATTCATCGCCGCAAAGTATGGTTGTGCTTCCTCGTAGGTCATCGCATCCCCTTTTTTATTTTCCAACTGTATACCCCCATCCCAGTTATTTGATGTTACTTTTGCATTACCTTCAACGATATTACCTTTTACATGAGCACGACCAAATACAACATAAGGCAATTTACTTCTTCCTGATTCCGGTTTTAAGATGCGGTAACTTACAGGCTGACTCAACGGAGTCGCAGGGCCTGGTTTAAAATAATTGTTGACAATATTGTATGTCGCTTGGTAATCGCCACCGTCAATTGAACGATGCACCCAATTGTAAACCACGTTGTTGTAAAAGTTGAACAAACCATTCCAACCAATAGATGGATTACGGGCTGCATTATTTGCCCAGAGGTTACGCATAAACGTACAATTTTCTCCACCTAAAGTACTTCCGAACGCGTGGTTCCATGTATCTAATGCTTCAGAAAAAATAGAATTTTGAATAGTAATGTTTACAGTACCGCGTTTCTCCTCTGCCTTTCCGGTACTGTCATTATACATATGACGGTACATGGACATATTTTCATCCAAACCCCAGCTTGCCGAAACATGGTCTATCATAATATTTCCTACGGGATTACCACCGATCGCATCATCTCGACGGCCGACATAAGTTTCACCGCGTCTAAAACGCATATGACGGATCAAGACATCGTGTGTGTTGATCCAAACAGATTCACCGGCCACGCAGACACCATCGCCCGGAGCGGACTGCCCTGCAATGGTAATATAAGGAGCGCGGATAATTAATGGTGTTTTCAGGCGGATGATACCGGAGACGTTAAACACAATAATACGAGGCCCACCTTTTTCGCAAGCTTCCCGCAATGACCCCGGGCCATTGTCTTCCAAGCTTGTGACCACATACACATTCCCACCGCGACCACCAAAAGTAAATTTACCGCCACCTTCAGCTTCTGGGAAAGCCAAAATCTTAGCTTGTGGGAGATCATCAGGTCGGCCTGCCCATGGAATATAAGGTTTACCCTGTTTCGCATATTCTTCTATGACAGGTAGGGCTTTTTGCCAAGCTTCATCCGATTGTTTGGTCGCTTTACGCATCAGCTCATCTGTATTCTTCTTGACATCTTCTGGAATTTTGGGATACTGACAAAATGCGATTGATGTAATGAGACTCAACAATGCTGTCAGCGTTATTTTATGTAACATGTTTATCTAGTTAGTAGGATTTATAATTTCTATTTCAAATATATGTCAATTGTACATTTATTAAAAGCAATGTATGTCACAATTCACATACATTGCTTTAATATTTTTAGCAAAAGGAACCTATTTCAAAGGGTCAAAAGTTCCTGCTCCATTCATGCTATCCCAACCTGTCGTTTGTTGTAAATAAGGTGAAGTAGACAAGATTGTTTGATTTAATCCGAAGAAATAGTATTGCGGATACCATGTGAAAACCCAGTTGTTCTTAATTGGATCCAAATCATCTTTTTCTGTGATGGTGAAATAATTATCGTAAAGGTAATCGAGGTATTCATCTTGGTTTTTGATATCTCCTGGATAAGTGGCGGGTTCGCGCTCTATAACAACCAAATTACCATTCTTATCTCTCAACAAAGGGTCTTTATCCCCTTTATATTCAGCATCTTTATTTTTAAATGTAATCAATATGCCTGTTCTTCTCGTCCCATTCAATGGTTTTACGCCTATACGTTTAGCTGTTGGCGAATCTTTTTCAAATAACTTCCAGCGTCTAAGATCGTAAAAACGCTTACCCTCATAAGCAAACTCTAGTTTTCTTTCATTGATCACTGCTCCAAATAATTTATCACGATTTCCTGCAACAGAGGCTAAACCATATGATCCATCGCCAACTTCAAGTCCTGCACGTTTACGAATTTCCTTGATTCCTTCCAATCCTTCGGCTAATTTATCCGAACCGATAGCAGATTCCGCCAAATTCAAAACTACCTCTGCAAAACGTAATTCAATAAAGTCTGTACCGCTTTGTTGAAAACCAGATCCTCCATTAGACCTATTGTTTGCACTCGGGTTAGAACCTTTCCTTAAATAAAGACCACTGGCATTCAATCCCGATCCTTCAGTAGATAAATAAGCAGTACCGTTCTCATTTTTCCAATAATAGGTCCATTGACGATAGTTCGGTCCATCGGCATAAGGGAATAGCGCTCCATTATAAACAAAAGTCTTGTCAAAGCGTGGATCCCGGTTTTTATAAAATTTCTTCGCATCATAGGTATATTTTGATGTCGGGTCATCAATATTTTTACCGTCTAACATCGGAAAAGCATCTAAAATTTGCTTAGTCGGAGCAATCGAACCTGAGCCAGAAATTGCTCGAGGTCGAATCACCTGTTCCCAACCATTGTTTTTAACACCATTAGCTGCTGCTGTACCAGTGTTAAATCCATATACGATAACGGCTTCTGTGTTTGCTGTACCTTCTTGCATAAACATATTGGCCCAAGCTTTTCCATCTGTTGAACCACCTGTCTGGAATAATCCAAAACCATTTTGCTCCAATAAAGTTTTGGCTTCTACATTTGCAGTGTATGCTGCTTCCCAACGATCGCGTGAGTCATTTGGATTAAATTGCGGGCTGGCATATGTCAAGAGCACGCGTCCTTTTAACGCTGCGGCTGCACCACTGGTAATGCGGCCCCAATTTGCAGCATTCCATTTACCAGGTAATAAACTCTTCGCCATATCCAAATCTCTCACGATTTGTTCAATACACTCTGACGTTGTGCTTCGAGGAACGGAGTTAGCATCATTATTTACAACTGTTGGAGTTTGCGATCCAAGAACCAAAGGCACTCCACCGTACATACGCACCAATTGAAAATATTGAAAGGCACGCCAAAAGTACATTTGCCCTTTCATCTGATTGCGCGTTGCCTCATCAATCCCCCCCTGATCAATTTTTTCTAAAAAAACATTGATCTCTTTCATCCTAGTCCACACATTGTTGGCAACACTTGCCGTCATCCGCTGACCAAAGTACTTGTTGGCATTGTCATTGACATAAGAAATGACATTCCATGTCTTATTAAAAGCTGTCTCGCCTGCCAGTTCATCCGTCGTTTGTGTAAAGGTATTTGTGTACCCTCCATTCTCAGCGGCATCCTGGGTTGCAACAAATGATTGTGCATTATTTGGTGGCAAGAATAAACCATATACATAATCTACATACGCTCCAGCCAAGATTGGATCTTTAAACACCTGGTCTTCACCTACAGCTCCAAAATCCGTCTTTTCTTCCAGAAAATTATCTTTACAGGCTTGATTGGTCAAAAGCAAACACAGAAGCCCTATATTTAAAATTGTTAATTTTTTCATTTCTCAAATTATAAAGTCACGTTAAGACCAAAAGAATAAGTTTTCAAATTTGGATAAACATCCCAAGCGGCACCATTTCCGTCTTTATAACTGAATGGATTGTACAGTATAAAAGGATTCACTGCACTGATATATGCTCTCATATTTGATACTTTTAGATATTTAACCAGCTTTTCAGGAAACTTGTATCCGACATTAAGGCTACTCATACGCAACTGAAAAGCCGGAACAGTCCAGAAACTTGACCTTACGTCATAAATAGAAGCCCAAAACGGATTGGGCATCGTTCCTGTCGGATTTAACTCAGGATCATAAATATTTCCCCATATTGCCGGTACATTTTGATATACCCTAGAAATGTCAGTATTCAACGGCTTACGTTCGGTAATTTCGTTGTAACCGCCAAAGGAGCCTGTGATTACCGATTCTACACTAAACCCTTTGTAACCAACCCTTAACGTCATACCAAGAGAATAATGATTTGTTGCATTCTTTGCCAATTGAATCTGATCATTTTGATCGATGATGCCATCAGGTGCTGCAAAAGTTCCGTCGGCTTGTATGGGGCCGCGAACATCGCGATAGTATAACATACCCGGCCTCAACCTATTAACAGGTTGATCAAAAACCTGGGTAATATTGTATTGATTTACATAGCGCTCAATATCCTCTTGTGTCTTGAACATACCCAAATAATCGTACCCCCAGGCACCATTGTCCGAAGGTCCATTAGGATGTGCTATCCATGGTTTTAAAATATCAACATCATTAAAATTGTCTTGAATCACTTTGTCATTCCACCAAGATAAGCGTGCACTGACACCATAGCTAACCTCGTTCACTTTATCTCGCCATCCCAAATCAAAGTCGAGACCAAAGGTGTTTTTCTTACCATAGTTTTCGGCTGCGACCGTTCCACCGACAGTAACCGGAATATTAGCTGTACGTTCGACCAACAAATTTACACCCTTATTATAGTAACCATCAATCGTAGCTGACAATCGGTTATTCAAGAATCGAGCATCGATACCAATATTGTTTTTGTATTCATCTGCCCAAGTCGCATCCCGATTAGGGGATTTCTCCATTCTCAGCCCAGTACTTGCATCGACATTGTTATTGTTGTCCCCAAATACAGCCCCTTTTCCCTGTTGATAAGTATAACGTTGTAACCAACCCCAAGCCTTAGTTTGATCATTACCCAACTTACCATGTGATACACGTAATTTCAAATAATCAATAGCTTTGACATGAAAGAAGTCTTCTTCGCTGATTACCCAACCCACAGAAATATTATAAAATTTCCCCCAATAATGTTCGGGGGCAAATTTTGTGGACGCATCCGAACGAAATAGCACTTCGGCAAGGTATTTATCACTATAACGATAATTTAAACGGCCGACATATCCAAGGGTGCCCGACTCATACGCTGCGGTACGCCCATCAACGGCCCCGAAGGCTGTTCCGAACTGCCCGTTGGTATTGGAAAGCGGGCTATCTTTCCAGACGTCTTCTTGCGAAGAATTCGCTTCAGCTTTTTCTACCGAAAATAAACCGGAGAAATTATGTTGTTTCCATTGTTTATCATATGTCGCTGTAAAGTTGGCTTGATAATTATTGCCTGCCGCATTCGAAAAATAAACCCGATTACCATTACTATAGCTTGCAGCCTTCGCACCACTGACGTTATCATCATAAATATGACCATATTGTCCACTTCGCTGATCGAATGTATACGTTTGATATTTGGTACCAATTTGCGTGCCCCGGTCATTCTTATAATTTTTGTTATAAGATCCTCTTAACGTTAAGCCTTTTAACCAAGGTGCTTGGTATTCACCATTCAAGTTGATACTAAATTGACGTGAATCTGTTGTCGCCAAATTGGCTAACTTTTGCAACTCAAAATAATGATAGGACGATAAATCGCTAGCACCAACAGTTCCTGGTAAACGAACAGGCAGACCATTGATATAAGCTGGTATATAAGGTGACGCTAACAGGAGATTACGATAATCATTATCATCGTTTTCACCACCAATCTTGTTAAAGGTCTTCTGCTGATTACCCGTATTTCCAGACACCTGTATACCTACTTTAAAATTACTAGCCACCCGGATATCACTACCGGCTCGGAAATTCCAACGATCATAATCCAAGGTCCCTAAATTACCGTTTTGCTTGTTATAGGCCACATTGGCAAAATAGGTCGCTTTATCTGCCCCGCCCGAAATATTCACGGAATGCCGCGTCAGATAACTTGCTTTCCAAGCATCATCCAACCAATTGTAGGAGTGGCCTTTAAAATAATCCAATTCATCTTGAGAAAAAAAGTAATTCTTATGCTCGGGCTTTGTAGGATCCGTAACCGCATTATAATTCCCATTTGGGCCGTTCAAAATATTAAAATAATTCCCAAACTGGTAAGCATCCAACACTTTCGTCCGATAAGTTGCATCATTAATGGCATACGAACCATTGTAACTGATCTTCGGCGTACCTACTTTTCCTTTTTTTGTCGTCACCAACACCACACCATTAGCCCCTCGAACACCGTATACGGCAGCCGCACCATCTTTCAAGAAAGAAATACTTTCAATCTCCGAAGCATCCAAATTACTAAACAAGGTTGCATCAGGTTGATTTTGGCCATCCACCTGCACCACACCATCGATAACATATAGCGGGTCTGTGGTACCACCATCCTTACTCGGCCCCATTGGTTTTCTGATTGTTAACGTAGCTTTTGACCCCGGACGACTCGTTCCTCCGCTAACACTAAGTCCTGCAACCCGGCCCGCCAATGTTGCACCCACATTCGTTGAGGGTAAATCTTCGATTTCCTCCGCTTTAATCGCTACGACAGAGCCCGTTAAATGCGCTTTTTTTTGCGTGGTGTAACCAACAGCAACAACCTCTTCGAGTTCCTGACTATCGGCTTCCATGCGTATATTCAATACACTTTGGTTTCCAACGGGGATTTCAAGTCTTTTATAACCAACAAAATTGAGCACCAGAATCTCGTTTCCAACAGGCAAGTTCAGTCTAAATGTACCATCTGCATCTGTTGAAGTCGCGGTCTTTGATCCCTTAATGGATATCGTTACTCCGGCAAGCGGTTTTCCATTTTGATCAACAACCTTTCCTGTTATATTCTTAAAAAAGTTTAAATTGTATTCACTTAGATTTACTCCATAGGAGTATGACGGAATGATCCCGCCAGTCATTATTCCAATAGCCAGCAGTTGTGCCAACCTTTTAGAGGATTTACTCGGGAATATGAGCTGATTCATAATTTGGGTATTAGTTTATTTACTGGGTTATTTTTTTAATCTCGCAGCCCATTTATCGCCTTCTTCCTTTAGGTTATAGCCATGAGACGCTAAATAGTTATTGATTTTGCCTTTGTATTTACCAAACCAAGCGTGTTTTTTTTCCGAAGATTCAGCCTGCATCGCAAAATCCCGTGCTTCATAAAGCAAGCTGTCGATCATATGCACTTCGTCTTTTGTGAGTCGAGGAATCATATCCTGGTAAGCTTTCACAGTATTCGGATAGACATTATAGGTCATACCGTTTTTAACGGCCTCAACTTCTGGGTCTGTTAAAACTTCTTTTAGTCGTTTGACGAAAGCTTGATTTAAATTGGTAGTTTCCTTTAGCGTCTCCTGCGTGATCTGCTCTTTTAGGCTCTTATCCGTATTCTCCTTAATTTTTAAATCCCGAAGTGAATAACAAGCATTTAAAAGATAATACTGATCACGAATAATGTGAACGGCTTTTTCTTGTTTGGCTTGATCCTGTAACGCCAATTTAGCTACAATTTTTTCGGATCGATCTGTAATGGTTTTCCAATAAGCGTCTTCTGTTTGACTAAATGTCATAGATACACTTAAAAATAAAAACATGAGTAATGCAAAACGTTTCATAGGCATGAAATAGTTTATCCCTTTTTGGTTATTATTAAACATTAAATAAAGTCCCTTACCTTTATTTTCCTCTATAAACGCTCAAATAAACTTCAAAATGACATTAAAGAATTTTTGAGTCTTCAATATAACTGAAAATTTCATTGACAACCGTCATGTACTATGCTGGCAGCTAGGCTATTTAACCTCTAAATTATCAACAATAACACCTTCTAAATCAGAAGAATATAGTTTAACAAAATAGGTGCCCGCATTAATCATTGTCTTTGTATCAGTATTGATATAATTCCATTTGCCTACACGTGTAGGTTCCAATTGTATTGGAGTTTTAGGCACTAGCACATGCATATCTTTGTCCAAAATTTCATAATAACCACGACGTGCTTCCTTAAATGGATTATGATACTTAATCGATAACGCATACACATCTGCCGCACCAACCTGAAACTGCCAACCGATATAACCTCCTTGATTGTTGAATACCAAACGCTTTTGTCCTGCAAGCTCGATTTCGGAAACACCGTCGCGCCAGCTACTTTGATAGGCCTTATAGTTTTTCACCTCTTTCAAGTCATAAACTGGCAGAAGACCGCTTTGCTGCTGAAAGACCAGAATTTTCCCTTGCGTCTTGGCCGTTATGGAAAGCTCTTCGCCTGCCTGCAATACCTTACGGAATACCGCCAGATATTTCCCTGTATTCAATTGCACACTGTCTTTGGTCTGTTCAAAATCATCAGGCTGATTACCCCCCAATAAGAAAACATTAGTAGGCTCTTTAAAGCGTAGACGATAGGCTCGATTACTATCCAACTCGAAATATTCTGAGCCAAACAAGAATGATGGCAATGAAAAAAACGATGTTACCTTATTCCCTTCCTTTTTCAATACACTACCTATATCCAACCAACTACGGGGTTTTATATTTTGATGCGTTAGATCTAGATTATAATGGTTTTGCCCCCCTGATTCCGAAACGAATTGAACAGGTTCATTTGAGGCAATAGCAATTGCCTGTATGACAGCTTGTCCAGCATAAATGCGCGGGAAATCGATGAAAATCTTTCCGTCAACTACTTTGACAGAATACCTTTTTCTGACCGCACGCTGGAATCCAGCGTTTTTATATATATCAAACTGATCTTCCACTACTTGACCATTAATGGCGATATCAAAAATACGATCTCCCTTTCCGTGTGAAAATTTTCCGTACCAGGGTTCGGCAAAATATAGTTCGACGAAATAATCTCCATTGGGTACGTCAAACTGATAGCCCAATTTATCAAGCCCATAGCGAAAGGTCTGAAAAAGCGGCCAGTCTTTAGTTCCTTTAATTGGATCAAAAATTATTCGTTGGCTGGCAAAATTAGTGTTCATCCCTTCAAAATGATCTGCCCAGGATTTACTGCCCCAGCCCTGTCCGGATCGATAAGGTTGGTCAGCTGTCCAGTTTCTCCCATATTCATCTGTATAATTATCGCCGCCGCAATTCACGCGATAGAGATAGTGATATCCTGGATCTGGTTTTAGAATCTCTGATGGAGCCTTATACAAGTCACCAAAATGTGGACTTTCAGGAAAGTTCTGTAGTATAATGGTATCACGGCTAACAACTTCTCCCCCTATTCTTCCTTCGGCGTACAAGACATTATATCTCACATCAACACCGTTAAATTCAAAATGCCCACCAAATCCGGGATGTTGTTTTTTTCCGAGCGATAATGAACCGAGATCGTTGAAAAGTTCGACTTCATCACAATTCGAAAAAATACGAATATTGTCTTTTATCCCAGGGGTCAACCAACGATTCGGCCAAGAATGCATGGCGATATACAGCATAGGTTGTTCTTTCTTACCATAATGCGATAGATACATATAATACGCATCTGTGGGCTCCCCCCAAGGTGTCAACAACCCTTTATAATTAACCGGCCCAATCCGATCAATCTCTCGATATCCTTCTCCCCCTTGGATACGGCCCGGATTATCATGTGAGTTCCAAAGCCATAGATAATGGCCAACAGCGCTATCTTTCACAGATTCTGCCAAACGTACCTTGGTCTGTAAAATATCAGCAAAACGTTCTTCATTGTAATTATTTTCGTTGGGTAGATAGGGCGGTTCGGCATGCATTCCCAAACTGCGCCAAGCACCATATTCCCCCACGAGCTGTTGCTTTTTTAGATCGTCACCATAGGTTTTTTGATCCCCCCCATAAGTACCTGTCCAATTTTGCGGTACGTCCCAATCGGTCCCACTACCGCCATTACATGTGGTTACTAAACGTTGTATAGATGCTGTTGGATCTAATTTGCGAATCAACGCAGTACATTCACGTGCAAAATCTTCCGGAAGCGTACTTTCATTTTCAAGTCCCCATAAAATTACTGATGGACTATTTCGACGTTCACGCACCCATTCTGTCAGCAATCTCTTGAAGTTCTCCCGAAATGCAGGCGTATCAAACCAGATGTGTGCCGCAAGCTGTGTCCATAACAAAATACCATGTTGATCCCATGCCTGTTGATAACGCAGGTTATGGGGTTGATGCGCATCACGAAAGGAGTTGAACCCGAGTGCTCTGATCTGCTTAATACGGGAATCAATCTCTTCCTTTTCGAAGGCGTGTGACTGCCCTAATTTATGCTCATATTCCGCGATACCATTAATAAATACTGGCGCTCCATTAACTAAAAGACGTGGATCACCGGATGGTTTTA
The DNA here is from genome assembly GCF_002484085.1 of Sphingobacterium sp. UBA7625. Lineage (NCBI taxonomy): Bacteria > Pseudomonadati > Bacteroidota > Sphingobacteriia > Sphingobacteriales > Sphingobacteriaceae > Sphingobacterium > Sphingobacterium sp. UBA7625. The sequence goes on along the minus strand of NZ_DLJD01000051.1, from coordinate 486,645 downwards.
ACCCTTTTGACCAGCGAACAGTGCGAATTCCGTAAGGTGTTTCTATCTCGTCTAAGATCTGTCGACCTACTCTTAATTTTATTTTTATGCGATACAAATAGGGTAAGGCCACAGACCATAATTGTGGATTTCTAAAAACAAGATCTTTCAGTCTAATTTCCTTTATAGCATTTCCTTTAATCTGGTCTTTCGATGTAGATCGAACAATTAATTTTCCCTTTTGGTCCAAAACCTCCGTTATAAGCTCCAGATCTTTATTAACTTGGCTTTTATTACTCACTTCCACGACTTGGTGTACGACCGCCTTCTTATGATCAATAGTTTCATCATTCCAATAATGTTCTCCAAAAGGCGTAATAGACACTTCATTTTTGATCAATAGACTCACTGGACGAAAAATTCCCATAGGCTGCGATCCTTCAGAAAATCCCCGTTCTGTCGAACATCCTCCATCCACCCAAGGAAGATCCATAATATGTGCCGGATGATCTGCCCGAACGGCCAAAAGATTGGGACTCCCATCCAATTTGATCGCATCAGTGACATCAAGTGTAAATGTGGTTCTTCCCCCAGCATGATATCCTACCTGTATGCCGTTTAACCAAACTGTTGCATAGGATCCTACCCCCTCAAAAAATAAATAGAACCTATTTTTATTCCTTTCCTGTTTAAGAGAAAAAGTTTTTCGATACCATGAGTAACCGTGTAAATTGCCATGCAGCAATCTGCGATATCCTTCGTAGCTATCCCAATTATGTGGGACATTTACTTTCCGCCAATCTTTATCTGTCTTAAAAGACAGACGGTGAAATCCACCATACCTAGCAGAATCTTTTTGGTCCATTATCGTCAACCAGTCAGTATCCAGAGCGATCGTCTTACGGATTTTTTGACCATAGGAAAACATTCCGAATAATAACATACAGGCACAGCAAAACAGCCTACTCAACAGCATCAATCTGGTCATCATTATTTCTTTAACTTCAATTCTTGATCGAAGGCATAAGACTTGCCCTTCTTTGTTTTGATTTTTACTTCGCGACTAGCATAACGCAAATGGAGTTCTCCTCCAGAAAGCGATTCTACAGTCACCTCCAATAACTGATTGTCTTTCCATTCCATATCAACCTGAAAAGCTCCACGCGTTCTGAGTCCCTTCACTTTCCCTGTGCTCATTTCCACTGGCAATGCCGGTAATAATTCAATCCCGTTGATATGGCTCTGAAGCAACATCTCCATAATCCCTGAGGCTCCACCAAAATTGCCATCGATTTGAAATGGTGGATGGGCATCGAATAGGTTTGGATAGGAACCACCTCCTTTACCCGCTGGCCGCAATAGCATTTTTACCATGTGATAAGCATGCTGAGCATCTTTTAATCTAGCCCAAAAATTAATTTTCCAGGCCAGGCTCCAACCCGTTCCCTCATCACCACGTAGTACCAACGAACGTTTTGCGGCTTCAACCAATTGCGGTGTATGCGTCGTATTGATTTCATCTCCTGGAAATAACCCCCATAAGTGGGATACATGACGATGTTTATTTTCTGGATCATCCAAATCCGTCAACCATTCTTGGAGCTGTCCATGTTGCCCAATTTGGTTTGGTGCTATTTGATCTCGCATCTCCATAATTGAATCCCGCAATTGAACATCTTTACTCAATAACTTGGAACTTTGATCGAAAATAGCAAACAACGAACGGATAATTTGATGATCCATTGTAGGTCCTTTAACCAAACCTCCATTTTCTGGAGAGTTTGAAGGCGAACTAACCCACCATCCTGTTGTTTTGTCTTGAACTAGAAAATCTTTAAAAAATAAGGTCGCGTCCTTGATGATAGGATAATATTGCTGTAAAAAGCGTAGATCTTGTGTATATTGATAATGCTCCCAAAGATGTCGCACCAGCCAAGCCCCACCTGTGGGCCATATTCCATGATTGGAGTTATTGATGGGAGCTGTTCCACGCCATATGTCTGTATTATGATGCAATACCCAGCCTCGAGCGGCATAATATTCCTTAGCCGTTTGCCCACCAGCTAGACGAAGATCCTGGATCATCTGAAATAAGGGTTGCTGCAACTCAGAAAGATTCAATGCTTCTGTCGGCCAATAATTCATTTCCAAATTGATATTGGTGGTATATTTACTGCCCCATGACGGTTCTAAAAATGGATTCCAAATACCTTGGAGATTCATCGGCTGACTACCTTCGCGAGAAGCTGCGATCTGTAAATATCGGGCAAACTGCATATAAAGTGCTACAAGCCCAGGGTCAGCATGTCCAGCCGCCCGCTGCAATCTTCGATCAGTTGGAATTGTGTCAAGTTGGTTGCTGACACCAAGATCTATTGAAAAGCGATGATACAATCGTTGGTAATCTTTTTGATGGACTTGATACAATTTATCTAGATCAAGCGTATATAAGTTCTTGAATCGTTCTAAAGCAGTAGCAGCATACTGCTCGTTCAATTCCCGATAAGATTTAAAATTTGTTGCGGCAATCAGATAAATCTGCGCTTCATCAGCCTGTTGTACCACAAGTTCGTCACCTTCATAAGATACTGCACCACCTTTCAATTTGAGTTGCAGGAAAGCCGTCCCGCGCATTGCCCCATTTTTCACCCACACTTCCAAACGGATTGATGTGCCGTCCATGTGATGAAGTTTAGCGCGCTGATGTTTGGTATTCATAGCGAGTCGAAAAGTAACTTTATTTTTCTGATCAGCCTGCAAGCGTACAGCAATAAAATTATTGGGATGACTCGCAAAATAGGTCCTCCTATAATTCACCCCGTTGAAAGCGTAATTGACCCGGACTTCGCCTTTATCCAAATCGAGTATCCGGCTGTAGTTTTCAGCAGCATCGTGATCAAACTTCAGTTTCAACGAACCGAAAGGTTGATAAGATGCTTGATAACTTCCTATTTTCGGACTGTTTTGATCTTGAATATGGTATCTCCACTTTCCCTTCAACGACACAAATCTACCGGTGTTACTTTTTAAACCGATAGCTTGTTTGGGATCTTTATATCCTGCCACACCGCCCTTACCTTCCAGATTGATTACCTGAATAGCGATACTATTCCACCCTTCACGCAATAATCCCATAGGAATTTGATAGTGTCTCCTGGTTTCATCCCCCACAGATTGGCCGACGATCTCACCATTGATATAGGTATAATCATTGGTTCGTATTTTATTTAAATCCAACGACCAGTGCTCAGCTAGATCATTTTTTGACAGGTTAAATTCATAACGAAACCAGACTGCTCCGTCTAGGCCTTCAAGCCCCTCTATTTCCCAACCCTCATAATGAGGAACGGTAATAAGTGGCCATTTACTATCATCAAAAGCGAATTCAAAAGGACCATGTTCCTGTTTTCGGATTTTGTCAATCTTGTTTAACCAAGCGGTAGGGTCTTCGGATTCACTTTTAACTCCCATAAACTCCTGCATCGCCAAAGATTCTGCTTCTTTCTGGCGCCCTTGATCCAGTAGCTCTCGGATCTCTTGAAGATACTTTGATGCTCCTTTTTTATTATAATTCCGTGGGCCGTCGGTCCACAAAGTCTCTTCATTAAACTGTATCTCCTCATTGCTAACACCACCATAAATCATGGCCCCCAGGTGGCCATTCCCAATAGGCAAAGCCTCTTCCCATTGTGTAGCAGGATGATCAAACCATACGCGCGACTGCGCAAAAGCTGAGCGCAAAGAGCATATCGATAAAAACGACCATAAGATATACAGTTGTAAACGCATTATTTATTGTCTGAAGGGTTTATATTTGATGTTAACTGACCACTTTTATAAGTTCCACGGAGGATTTGCTTGACGCGAGCCAGATTATTGCTCTGTACGTAAATTTCTTCATTTGCGGAACCAACTAAATCCAGAAATACTCCTGTTCCTGCTGAAGGGAAACAGCTTTGCACATTCGCTGATTTACAGTTTTCCAGTTCGATTAATGATTTCTCCACTGCAGGTGTCGTATTTCTCACATTCAAAATATGCAATTCCTTACTGTTGTTGGCAGTCAACAAGGCTCCTTGTTTGATGGCCAAGTTTACATTGTTTAATGTCAAGCCATTCACGTTAAGAGCCGAAAAACCTGTGTTCCCCTGCATATTAATATCTGAAAATACTACATTCTCAATTGGCATCTCCTCCAACCCCCGCATATATCCAACACGATTGGTTGTCCCTGATAGATTGTTAATAAAAATATTCCTGAACTTAGGTGTACGTTCGCCGACAGACTCGATCTCAGTTCTAGCATATTGCATATCCATCACAACGGCTTGATCTCTAATGTTGCGCATGACAATATTGGACACTTGAATATTTTCAACGATACCTCCTCTACCCCGAGCAGTCTTAAGCCTTATACCACGATCAGTACCATCAAAAATGCAATTGGAAATAACAATGTTTTTAACACCGCCGGACATCTCACTTCCTATCACAACGCCGCCATGACCACGAAGCATTGTACAATTTGTAATCGTATAATTTTCGGCTGGGATGTTAATTTTTCGTCCCGAACGGTCCTTTCCTGATTTTATCGTAATGCAGTCATCCCCCACGCTAATATGGCAATTAGCGATGCGAACATTGGAGCAAGATTCTGGATTAATACCATCTGTGTTAGGAGATGGAGGATTATCTATTGTCACACCATCCACTGTGACATTATCACAATATTGGGGATTAATTGTCCAAAATGGTGAGTTTTGAATTTTAATATCCTTGATCTGTACATTTTTACAATTTAAGAATTGTATAAACGGCGGACGTAGAAAACCTCTCTCGATCCATCCCGGAAGATCTGGAGCCAGTACATCCTTATTGAGGCGTTTAAACTCTTTTTGCCATTTACTGTCTTCGGTTTGTTTTTTAACCTCAACCTCGGAATAGCCCCACCACTTTTTACCATGCCCGTCGATAGTACCACGTCCCTGAATACTAATGTTTTCTAGGTTATTGCCATAGAATAATGGTGAAAAATTGGTTACTGCAGTTCCTTCCCATCGCGATTCCACCATCGGTAAATAATCATCAAAATTATCACTAAAATGCAATTCAGCACCAGCATCAATATAAATGGTGATATTACTTTTCAGGTGAATTGGACCTGTTATATATTTTCCCGCCGGGAAATAGATGGTTCCTCCTCCTTTATTTGCTGCTGCTGCAATAGCCTTTTTGATAGCCAATGTATTGCTGCCAGTACTGTCTTTCCGCGCACCAAAGTCCATAACATTTAGCCAAGTTTGTGCCTGTAGACCCAACATGGATAAACAAAAGAAAACTGTTATTAATCCACGATGATAGTTTTTTCTGATCATATTAATTTAAGTTAATCTTACAATTTTTTAAATCCATCTGGTGGAAGGACTTTGTTCCATCCACATACACAGTAAATCCTTTTCCTTTGTTATATTTTTCGCCGGTAGCATCCCAATAAATCGCAATGTTTTTATTGTGGTAAGTTAACTGAGTCAGCGCAAAATAGTCCCATCTGTCTTTTGTAATCAATGGCCTTATTTCCAATGTATTGTTGGTTTGTGGCTTTACGCCAATTAAGTCCTGAATAATGATATCCGCAAATGTAGAGTGGTTGTAAAACTTACTTCTCGGATTATCGCCTTTTAACCATGCTCCTGTCCGCTCATCTTGGTATTCACCAATATAAGGCTTACCGTTCATCACATGCGATTTGGCATATTTATGAATCTGCTCGTATAAATCATTCGCATTTATCGCCTTATTCCGCTTGTAATCACTTAAGTAATTAGCCATTCCACGGATTGTCTGCGAACTTGTGAAAGGCCAAATCGCACCATCCCATTCACAACTATGCCCTGTCCCACGCGTTCTAAAAGTTGGTTCACGTCGCTCGGCAGTCGTTGTTCCCCAAGGGGCATTAAATCCCGTCGTATCGGGCAATTGAAGCCATGCCTGTCCATACATTGCTTTATCGGGCGGTAAATGAAAGTACCAGGGGATAAAACCAATTGCTTCACGTGTGGAATGTAGCGGTCCCTTTTCCAGCTTTGTTTTAAAGAATTGATCCTCCTTGTCCCAGAGTGAATCCAATACCAATTGACGCAAAGACTGTGCGTATGAACTATATTTCTTCTCTAATCCCTTATTCGACACCAATTTGGCAATTGCTGCAATCGCAACAGCATTCCCATACATGTAGCTGTTAATAGATGGGCGCATATTATGCTCTTTCCGTCCACCGGAAACAGATTCTTCCATCCCATCCTGGACATCGTATTGCCAGAAAAGACCATTATTAGCCTTTCTTTCTTTTTCCCATTTTTCAAAATCTTGATCCAAGTCCATCAAACGAGCCTCTAAATAGTGATTATCAGGATTGACTTTGCAATAGGCCAATAATGCATCAGGCAGCCAGGAACTGAACTGATGGAATCTCCGCTTGGATTGACCTTTATCAGCATGATAAAGCCAAAAATCAATGTATTCTTTTAAAAACGCATTGTCGCGAATCCATCTCCCTTCATACAAATGGTGACCAAGCGCACAGCTAATTGAATTGTATTTTCCAGCATGCTTTACCGGTTCAATAAATTCTGTTACCAAAGTACCTTCTGGACTTGACTTTATATGTTTGCGATAGGACCACCATCTAAAATAATAAGTCTGCTCAACTTCCTTATCAGGACAATCCAGCAAGGGGACATTCGCCACCAGCCAATCGTAAGCATCCTTATTTGGAATCTTGTTGACCACTGCTTCATTGTCATTACTATTAAATTCCCGAACATAGGATCGGACCTTCTCCACTAATTTTTCCTGCGCCTTTACATAGGAAAGTCCACAGAAAAGAAGCGCAAGAATAGATGTTTTAATTTTCATTACTTATTTAATATCAAAAAGTTGAAATCAATGTATTGTGTTTTTCGTAAAATACCTACTTCGTTTAAGTTATTTATCCTGTACTATCCTGAGCCTCGTTATGTTACAGTTTTGTACCCTGATAATAGCCAAATAAATCGTCGAGGTCATCCCCTTGATTATCCACATCGGCATTATACGGATGTGGGAGCTCCCTATCGTCCACAACGCCTAAAATCAGTACCTCGCCCTTCGGAATTTTCAGTTCGTTTGTTCCCGCAGGAAAGGAGTAAGTATGAATATCTACCATAGGCATGTACTGAATTCGGATCGCATTACGCACTTTTGCCTCTGCCTGTCCAAAATCATTGGCGCTCGCATCGATTTCCAAAACAGGTTTGGGGGCAAAAACTTTGTCGGTGCTATTGAAATAGCCAACTAATATCTTGACTGGTTTTTCACTTTTGAACCGGAGATGTGTACCGACTAATTTTTGATTAGCCGCATCAATCTGTATCGCTTGAACCCCTTCTAATTCATTTGCTAAATGTGTCACGACCAATTCCTGATCCGCATACAATTTCGCGCCCTTTTTCAATGGAATCAATTGTTGATTATCCAAAAACGTGACCTGCTGAGATTTTACTCCAACTTTTATTTGCGTAGGGGTATCGCTCATCTTTGATAAAGAATCTATCGCTTGTTTAAAGTTATTCAATTCAGTTTCAAAGACAGGCAGCATTTCCTTCCAATGAATAAAGGTTGCATCCGCTCCCCGCATTGGTATTTTACGTTGTTTGGTTTGCATGCTGTTTGCATATAAATAGGTCTTATCCGTTATCGCTGTTAGCTTACGGTATTCTTCGACACTTCGCTCCAGATCCGGTAAAGCTTTTCGAAGAGCACTTAGATCACGTATATATTTATAGCGCAGAAGTTGAATGGCAGCCTTCACCTTATAGCTATAATGATTAGCCAACAGTTGATGGATTCGGATATCATTAAGCCATCGATCAAATTCAGCTACATTTTTGGTGGGCGTTCCCAATGTTTTGATAAGAGCCGCTGCGCGCGCTCCATGTTGCACAATTTCTCTTGCCACCTGGTCAGGTGTTTCTCCAATATGGCCTTCATGACGATAGTCCTTCTCTACATAATCAACAATCATCTCTCCTTCTGGCGCCTCAGATTCATAAAGCATTGTAAACAATCCATAACGATAAGGATTTATCAGTTGTGTCATCAGCATTCCCAAAGAAGAGGTCTGTCTGTTACCGTCTGTGATACCAAATCGCCGCAGGATTTTAGGCGATATCTCACCTATTTCTTCAATGGCCGATAATAACTTTTGCGCATCCTTCTCAGGAATACCGTAATAGTGCACAAGTTCCTTTGACCAATAGGATTTCTCATTTAATAAATCTCGATTTTCGTCCCAAGCGTATCTAGCCCAAGCTTTGTACCACATCCAATCTCGATCGACCTGTAATAATCTATTGTCAACTTTATCCGCTGAATAAGGCCAATCCCAATACGAAGCCTGTGGATATATATGGATGCCATTTGAATGATGGACTTCGTGCATAGCTTTAACCGATTTCTGGATAAAATCAGGCGAGCCATAACGGAAAGGCTCCAAATTGGCTAATATATGCACATTTTGAATATGTACCGTACCAATATCACCTAATGAACGATGTAATTCTGCCCATTTTCCCCGAGGTGTATAGGTCGTCAATGCCTCTCCATTATATTTAGCCATCGTGTACAAATTCTTATATATCGGCAGTGATGCTTGCATAACAGCAGGCGCATCCGTATCATGGGCCCTTAGGATGATAGGTGGTTCACCGGCTGTCCGAGACAACTGTAAACCATCTTTCACACCCGGAATAATCGTTTTTGTAAACCAGTTGATATCGTCTTGCCCCACCCCTTCCATTGCTTCACCCAAAGTAATCAAGAGCCCCACATTCGGATATTTGGCTACAAAAGCAGCGATGCTTTTACGTGTATAATCTGAAATTAAAGGTGTAATAATTCGATTTCGCTCCTGTGTCTTTAAACCATGGCGATCGGCGAAAGGCTTTGGTAGGATAATATTATAAAACATTTGAATAATCCAGATCCCTCTTTTATTAGCTTCTTTGGTCAAAAAAGTATAGATATCTTGATTTTTCTGAAAAGTAGACTCATCAACCTCAAGCGCATAAGGGTAATCTTTTAATTTGACTAAGGAGGAAAAAGGATGCCCATTCCAAAGGTAAAGTGCATTATATCTATTTTCAGCCATCATATCCAAATAATTCAGCCACAATTGCTTATCGTAAAACCAAGGAAAGGACTCTGGTGTATAAGGATATTCATAAATATCATGCCCCGGTAGATAGGTCGTTTTCTGAAGCCCGATGCTCGTCCCTCGCATCACCATCTTGGGTCCATCTTGTATAAAAAAGGGCTGGTTTCCATGCCAGGTTTTATTAGCAAGTAATTCCATACAACCGTACAATACCCCTGACTCGTCTGCTCCGATAAGTTCAATGACTCCTTTTCCTGCTTTCCGATATAAAACAAAATGTTCTTTCTCGATCAATTTAGCTTTAATAGAGTCTGGTAAAGACTTTTTTTGTGCTAACGTACTCACCTCAACCTGTACAGGGTTTGTGACGATCGATTTGAACAGTTCTTTTTGTAGCAGGTCAATGGCGTATTGAAATCGCTCTTGATTTACGATTCCCGCCATCGTATAAACAATATTTTTTTGTTTGTTTCCTGCGTGAAGCTCTACAATGAGAGAACAGATACAAAGTAAAACGCATAATAGTCTTCTGTACATAATTGGTTATTTGCAATTCACTAATAAATGTCAATTTTACATATAAAATTCCAAATATTAGAATAAGTATCTCGTTTTTTACAAAGTAAATTTTTTACAGATAGAGATTTAATCCGCATCAACTAGATTATTTTTACTATTTTTAGTATATAATCAACGATTCCTTGAAAAAATATCTTTTATTCTTAGACACGGAAACATCTGGATTGCCAAAAAAATGGAGCAAAAGTTACACAGAAAGCGACAATTGGCCATATGTACTGCAATTGGCTTGGATCATTTTTGACGAAAACCAAAATGAAATAAAACGTACTAACAAGTATATCTATGAACCACTTATTCCGATCAGTCCGGCATCAGAACAAATACATGGGTTGACACCCCCCTTTTTAATGAAATATGGTGAGAAGAAAAAAGATGTGCTGCGCAAGCTAAGTCATGACATTAAAAAATATAAACCGCAAATTGTGGGACATTTTCTTTCCTTTGATCTCCAAGTATTATCAGCAGAATTCTACCGATCGAACCTGGTTCTCCCATTTGGTGACTTAGATTATTTTTGCACACTGTTACATAGCAAAAGATACGTAAGAAACCCCAACATGGTCCATCTTCCGCTTTCGCTATTACATGAATCCCTTTTTTCGGCTCCGCCAGAACATATGCACGATGCAGAAAAGGATGCTGAGATCACGGCAAAATGTTATTTTGAAATGATTCAACGAAAAGACCTGACCCATCAAGATATCCTAAACCAACAAACAGAGTTTGATAACATATCCTAATGCTGTCCTCATGAAAAATCCCGAGGTTATTCTTTCCATACTGAAATCTACCCCCCCTTTTCAGGCACTGCCCGATTCCCTACAGCTGAGTATTGTAGATATATTCAATGAATACCGCTTCTCCAAAGACACACTTGTCTATCGACAGAACATTACCGACATGGATGGAGTCGACTTAATTTTTGAAGGTGAATACGAAACGTTCTTCTTGGATGACTTAGACAACAAAAGATTGACGGAAATTCACCACAGACCTTATTGTTTTGGCGGAATATCCGTCCTTTTGAATCGAACAAAAGCATTAAAATCTGTAATTGCCAAGAAAGGCACCGTCATTTATCGATTGCCCCGGAAAAACTTTATTGAGCTTTGTAACGCAAATGAAGAGTTTTTCCATTTTTTTACCAATTCTTTTGGTAGGAGAATGCTGGATGAAGAATTTTCTCATTTTGTCAAATCCCCAGCTTCTTTCGAAGAAAGCTATTTTGCAGCAGATCAGTTATACTCAAGAAAGATCGAACACATCATCTACAAAGATATTGTTGCCTCTACCCCTGAAACGCCCATCTATGAGGTTGCAAAGACAATGGCAAACCAAAAGGTAAGTTGCTTATTTATCAAAGAAGACGATAGCATTATTGGTTATGTGACCGATATGACTTTGCGGGATAACGTAGTTGCTCGACAAATACCGGTCGACCATCCGATTGTGGAAGTCATGGACAATCCTATTGTTAGTATTTCTGATCAGTCTTATCTTTATGAGGCTGTATTAAAAATGTTCCGTACAAAATCAAGGTACCTGCTTGTCGAAAAAGAAGGAAACTATGTTGGATTCCTAAGTCGTAATCGCCTATTGAGCGAACAAGGGCAATCGCCACTAGTATTCATTCAATCGGTAAAACTAGCAGAGACGCTGGAAGAATTGCGTGAGAAGTGGAACAATGTTCCGGAAATTATCCACCAACTGCTTGGTAGAGGTGTAAATGCTGAAATTGCCAATCAGGTGATCACGACGGTAGCAGATAGTATTGCGCTCAAAGTAATCGAAAAAGTAATCGGGGAAATAGGTGAGCCTCCGGCAAAATTTGTTTTCATGGTTACGGGCAGTGAAGGTAGAAAAGAACAAACGTTGATGACGGACCAGGACAACGCAATTATCTATGAAGATAAAGCCAACGAACAGCGTGAACTGGTACGTGATTATTTTCTCCGTTTCGCCTCTCAAGTATCCGATCATTTGAATACAATAGGTTTTAGCTACTGCACAGGTGGTTATATGGCTAGCAATCCCGAATGGACACACTCCCTTTCCCATTGGAAAAACAACTACAAAAAATGGATTGAAGAAAGTATTCCGGAAAATGCCATTAAATTTTCAACATTTTTTGACTGCCGACGATTATACGGCGACCAAGAGATAATTGATCAGCTTAAAGAATTTCTCAATATCGAGTTACAGCGCCCTAATGATCGCTTTTTTGCATTTATCGCCAAAAATGCCTTACAATATGAGCCGCCGTTAACATTTTTTAAAGCAATCAAAACACAAACCATCGGTTCATCGGAAGTCTTCAACATAAAAAAAGCGATGACACCTATTGTAGACTTGGTTCGTGTTTATGCCCTGAAAAACCGTATTTATGAAGAAAACACCGGTGGTAGGCTCAAACAACTACTTGATTTAGGTGTTTTTACGCAGGAACAATATGAGGAATTGCATCAATCTTACTACTATCTGATGTCGATTCGCCTGAAAAACCAAGCGAATCAAATTCGAATAGCCAAACTAAGTCCAAACAATTATGTGCCGATGGACAGTCTGACAAATATTGAAAAAGCAACCATTAAAGAAATTTTTAAAACGATCAATAACTTCCAATTGGGCATCAAAGTGAAATTCACCAATAACCTTTTTGGTTAGTACATTGTTAATGACTCGGAATCACAGGTAGGATCTTTCCATCTGGGCCGAAGTGCAATTCATCCATACAGACCTCCCGGTGATAACCGGCAGCATCCCCCATTGTAATTCCATTAGGGTAATTAAATCGATGGTAAATAATATGCCACTCATCTTTTCCCGGTACCTGTAGTATGGAGTTGTGCCCAGTACCCAAAATTCCGAGCCCCGCATCTTTCTGCAAAATGAGGTTATCATCAGGAACTTGAATTGGTCCCAAAGGAGATGTTGAAGTACCGTATCGAACCCGATAATTTTCACTACGGGTATCGTTTTCAGACCATAAAAAGTAATAAGTTCCCTTTCGGAAGAAAACATAAGTACCTTCGCGAAAGGTGCGATCCGGTGTTATTAATTTAATCGAATTTTCCTTGATCGTGATCATATCCTTATTAAGTTCGGCCACAGCAAGATGTCCATTCCCCCAATACAGATAACTTTTACCTGTTTTGGGATCAGTAAAAACCGCGGGATCGATTTCTTGGCCACCTTTCACACCATTCGGCTTAAAATCTATCAGCGGTTTACCTGAATCTTTAAATGGTCCTGTCGGCGAGTCAGCTACGGCAACACCGATTTTCTGGGCTGCTGTAAAATAAAAATAATACTTATACCCGCCTTTAACTTTCTTTTCTATAATTGTCGGTGCCCAGGCATGGTGCGTACCCCAAGGAACATCTTTTTTTAAATCTAATATCACACCCTCATCTTTCCATTCCTTGAGGTTCGTAGAGGAAAAAGTTTTGAAGTAATATCCACCCCAACCGTCAAAACCATCGCTCGTTGGATAGATATAATATTTCTTTGTCTTATTGGAATACAATACATCCGGATCGGCGTAAAAGCCTTCCAATACAGGGTTCTTCGCCTTATTTAAAGCAATATCTTTGGGCTTACCCCAACGTTGCACCAATCTGTTTAATTCATTTTTTGAAATAGGCAAAACTGTGCCATGTCGCGGATGAAAATCCATATCAATCTGTTGATCTATCACTTTAAAATGATCTAGATCATGCGATTCGCAAAACTGATATTTCCCTTTTTTATAAACATCATACATGAGAACATAAGTATCAGATTGATTGCGCCTAAAAATACCCGACCCTTCCACATCTTCTGAGGTAGCCTGTTTGTAACCCGGCTGTTCCACCCATTTTCCTGAGGTCAAGGAATCTGTAATGGCTTGTTTTATACCTTTTCCATCGCCCTCCGTTTTATAAAACAAATGAAATAATCCATTTTTAACAATAATATCCCCATCAATACAGGATTGACCATTTTTTGGCAAGAACAACACCTTAGGTTCGCCTTCCAAATCTGTAAAATCGGGGTTGGCATAGGCATAATAAATCACATCGGGTTGATCTCCGTATTTCATGGACCAGTAAACCATATATTTATTTGCGCCCGGATCAAATATAGTCTGCGGTGCCCAGACTCTTTTTAAGTCTTTCTGTCCCTGATAACGTTCCTGTATGTTAATAGCATGATGATCCCAATGGATCAGATCCGTAGACTTTAACAGAACCATGCCGCGGTTAGAATCCCACCCTTTTGAGGAAATCATATCCGTTAATACCATATAAAATGATTTTCCATCTTGCGCACGTAGAATATGAGGATCCCTGACCCCACCTGTACTACTGATGATCTTAGAATCCAATATCGGCTGATTATTGTTCAGCGTTCTAAACGTGTAGCCATCGGTACTGATCGCAAAACAAACAGCCTCGTCTGCAACGGCATTTCCTTTAAAATAGGTAAATAAGTACGCCGCAAAATCTTTTTCCGATGGACCAAATTTGTATTCCTGAGCAAATACGCCGGATAAGGATCCAATGATTGAACAAACAGCCCCAATGATGGACATCAACTTTTTTTTATTCATAATAAAGAGCCTGCAAATAATCATCCTATTTCGTGGACATTTTAATCAGGGTAAATGAATAAGGCTCAAATGTTTCTACGAGCTTCTTTCCCTTATAAATCACCGTATCTTCCTTTGGACGAATATTTAATGGCTCGTCCAAACTGTTACTCACATTGAGGTCGGCATTTGCCAACGTGATTTTTTGAGCCGTCCCCAGCAACTTTTTTTTCGAAACTACATCTAGACTCACCTTTATAGGCTTACTGTTGTAATTGACCACTTTCAAAACCAACTGCTGCGAAAAATCGTCATAGACGGCAGAGGCATATAGGCTATCTCGTCCGGCAACGGGTTTGCCCTCACGTTTGATCGGAATAATAGACGTCCCTTTATTGGTGGCATACAATTTTTGCACTTGGTAGCTAGGCGTTCCATATACCTTCAAATTGTCAACCCAAATTAAGTCAGGTGACCATTGCCATCCATCTACATGGCCAAATAAAGGTGCATAAGACGCCATCTCGACAACATCGCCATTTCGCTCCAGCCCAGTCATAAAAGCCGCTTCAGAAAGTGCGGCCTCCCAGGTACTTTTCCCCGGGCCGTTTGGCCGTGTTGTATGTGAAGCGTACTCACCCGCGAAAATCTTTACTCCATTTCGTTCATAATTGTCATAGCGGCTTGCACTTGAAAGAAACCAGGATGGTGGACGGTAATAATGTTCATCTATGATATTTATATTCATCGCGCGAAGTTTTTCATTAAGGAAATCAAACCGGTCTCCCTCGGGATCAGTCCCTGAACTGGCGATAAGTGAAATTTCGGGATGCTTTTCATTCAACGCTTTCTTAAAAACAGCCAACCGTTCGATATATTGAGGCCCCCAATTTTCGTTTCCAACCCCCAACATCTTGAGATGGAAAGGTTCGGGATGTCCCATTTCAGCACGCAATTTGCCCCATTTCGTATCTATAGATCCATTGGCAAATTCGATCAGATCCAACGCGTCCTGAACATAATCATCTAACTCTTCTAAAGGCACGACTTCACCGGTATTAAACTGGCATGCCATTCCACAATTGAGGATGGGAACCGGCGTTGCACCGATATCCTCCGCCAATAAGAAATACTCAAAAAATCCTAAGCCAAACGTCTGAAAATAATCTGGCGTCAAACGATGTTTAAATTCGGTGTTCCAACGGTTGATGATCAACTCCCTTTCGGTAATTGGGCCAACCGTTTTCTTCCATTGGAATCTATTGGCAAGATCTTTACCTTCCACAATACAGCCGCCCGGAAAACGGATAAAACCAGGTTTCATGTCTGCGAGCATCTGAACCATATCTTTACGCAAGCCCTTTGGCCTTCCTTTCCATGTATCTACTGGGAATAACGACAGCATATCAACATCTAAAGTACCTGATCCTGTAAACCAAACATTTAATTTAGCCTTAGCTGTCGTTTCCGACACTGAAAATTTAACAGCGGCTTCGGACCATGATGTAGCCGCATTTAATGGAAATTCAGCTTCACCAATTACTTTATTCTGTTCGTTTAAAACTTCGACATGGATTTTCATCCCAGTCGCAGCACCCTGATACTGCAGAGAAAATTCGTAAGCAGCGCCTGATTTGACGCCCATACCTCTAAAACCTTCATTTTGCAGTCCCAATTTCAAATTGGTCGCATTATTTAGTCTTAGATAACGTTTATTCCCTTTGCGCTTACTGTCGTTTAATAGTAAATAAGTACCTTCAGGCCCATTTTCCAGCTTCTTCCAGGCCATCCATGGCTGATCAAATTCAAACGATCTATTTTTCACCAATTCGGCATAAATCCCTCCATCGGCGCCCAAATTAATATCTTCGAAAAAGACGCCCCACATGTGCGGCGATATTTTGCCCGTAGGTTTGTCCAACTGTATATTCAGTTCAATTGGGGACTGCGCCACTGCCGAAGAGCTTAAACTCGCCAGCAATAGCATCATTGACGCAATTTTCTTCATCTATTAGAATTATTTATCTTTTCTATTGTCTTTAATGGTAAATGAACTCGTTCCACTCGGTTATATACGGATCAATCCTTCATTTATCAGGCCTTTACAAAATGCTACATCAACTCCAGTACAATAACAGAAAACGCAGGAATATCAACCTCAATAGTTCCATTTACAATTTTTGCGTCCTTATAGACTACCGGTGTAATGACCGTAGGCTTTTTAAATGAATTGTAATCCCGTAGATTCGCTGCAGTAAGTATCCGACCGGTGACTTTTGCCGCTTTGAGCGAGCCAAGGTCCACGTGTACTTTATTTTTCCTTTTTGGATCTATATTCACTAAAGAAATATGTGTACGCCCTTGTTTGTCTTGTGATGCAGAAACAGACACTGCCGGAATCTTTTCGTTATTAAATTCAAAATCTGTTGATTGAAGAGAAATCGGGATTAATTTCGCATCCTGATGCACTTTATACATTTCCATCACATGATAAGTCGGTGTTAGGATCATATTCTTACCCTCTGTCAAAATAACAGCCTGCAATACATTTACGGCTTGTGCGAGATTGGCCATTTTAACACGGCGGGCATGATTATTTAAAATATTCAAGGTCATCCCCGCAATCATGGCGTCACGCATCGTATTCTGCTGATAAAGGAAGCCGGGATTGGTACCTGGCTCAACCTCATACCAGCCGCCCCACTCATCAACGATCAGGTCCACTTTTCCTTTTGGATCATACTTGTCCATAATGGCAATATTCTTTTCCACCAGTTCATTCATGAACCAAGCCGACTTCATCGTCCTAAAATATTGTTCTTCGGAATACTTGGTCGCTGAACCTTTCTTGTCCCAGTTAATCACGGCATAATGGTGCAGGCCCATACCCTTCATTAAGCTACTCGGTATTTTCTTCATTAGGGTCTCGGTCCAGTTGTAGTCTGCACTATTGGCTCCAGAAGCAATTCGATATAAGCCACTTCCATTTGTCCAGTCCGACATAAACGTGGCGTATTTACGGTATATATCCGTGTAGTAATCAGCGGTCATGTTTCCACCACAGCCCCAGGCTTCATTTCCCACGCCCCAAAACTTTACCTTCCAAGGTTCCTGCCGACCATTTTTTCGTCGCCAATCCGACATGGGGCTTTCCCCCTTAAAATTCACATATTGGACCCAATCGGCAAGCTCCTGCACCTCACCGCTCCCCACATTACCCGCCAGATAAGGTTCTGCACCAAGTAATTCACACATATTGAGAAAATCGTGTGTACCAAAGGAATTATCCTCTGTCACTCCACCCCACCAATTATTGACAATAGCAGGGCGCTGTGCTTTGGGTCCGACCCCGTCTTTCCAATGATAGGTATCCGCAAAACATCCCCCCGGCCAACGTAAATTTGGAATGTTCAAATTCTTTAGCGCTTCAATCACATCCTTTCGTACCCCATTGGCGTGCGGAATGGAATCGTTTTTCTCTCCCACATAAAAACCATCATAAATACACCGACCCAAATGTTCCGCAAAATGGCCATAGATATGCCTATCTATCGTAACTTCTCCCTGTATGGCCTCTAATTTCACGCTACTTTGCCCATACAACAGCCCATTGATCAGTGTAAAAGCAACGCCTAATTTTAATCTTAGCTTCATGATCTAAACTTCCTTATTTAACATTGAATCGGTAAGTTGTTTTTGAACTATATTTTTCTCCGGGTTTCAATACCGTTGATGCAAAATTGGGATGGTTCGGTGCATCGGGAAAATGTTGTGTTTCCAGACAGAATGCCGAACGGAATGGATAAACCTTTCCTTCTTTTCCTTTTGGATCTGAATCCTTCATAAAATTACCGCTGTAAAATTGCAGACCCGGCTCTGTTGTGTAGACCTGCATTTCAATTCCCGTTTTCGAAGCATATACCGCAGCTACTTTCTGGAAACCATCCTTCTTGTTAAGTTCAAAATTATGATCATAGCCTTTTCCGATCTTCAATTGTGCATTTTCATCTTCAATATGGGCACCGACACGCTGTGGTTTTGTAAAATCAAATGCTGTACCTGCAACAGGCAAACTCTTTCCTGTCGGAATTAACGTATGATCAACCTCCGTTATCGCCTTTGCATCAATTTGAAGTTCATGATCTAAAATAGAAGAATCGCCTGCACCATTGAGATTAAAATAGGCATGATTCGTCAGATTTAAAACCGTTTCTTTGTCCGTCGTTGCTAGATAATCAATGGCCAGCCCACCATTTTCTTCGAGTGTGTAAGTAACCTCCATTTTGACTGTTCCGGGATAACCGGCCTCTTTATCCGGTGAGGTATACGCCAGTGTTATCGAGGTAGCCGTACGATTGATCACATCCCACACTTTGTTGTATACGCCATTTGTACCGCCATGAAGCGAATTCTCACCATCATTTTTTTCCAGGGAATAAGACTCCCCATTCAGTGTGAAAGAAGCTTTACCGATGCGGTTACCATAGCGTCCCACAATTGCTCCGTAAAAATTATTATAGTTTTCCTTGTATTCCTTCGCTGAATCATAACCCAAAATTACATCCGTAACACCACCGTCTTTATTCGGAACTTTTAATGTCACCAATCGCGCGCCATAATTCGTGAGTGTGACAGCTATTTTATCGTTCTTTAGTTGAAACAATTTAACCTCTTTACCATCAATCTGACCATCGAAGGCCTGGCTCGACGTAGAATCAGCCGAAGTTGCCGCTTGCTTATTTTGAGTCGAAGAGGACTGACATCCATACGCTAAAGAAGCACAAGTCAACAAACCAATAATAATTTTCTTATTCATCTGTATTTAAGTTTTTATTCCATCAACCAAGATGGAGTTTCCTAGTTACATTAGGAAGGGTTCATAATAATTTCTAGTATTCAAAAGTGGCCATTTTACCAAAACCGAACATAAATGGCTGTCACCAACAATAAGGTTACAACAATTAACGCCAATACGGATGGCTCAACCTTGAACATCGATTTATCCAAGACAAAAGCTTTTGGATTAATTTTTGGCCCAAATAAGCTTACACCTATCATGGCTATCATGGTAAAAACAAACGCCAGTCCCATACAGATCTGGAATGGAATCTCATAAACCCCCGCTTTATTTGGATAAGCTGTATAGATCCATGTTTCCGGTCCGAAAACTTTTGTTGCAAACTCGTTAAAAAATACGGACAAAGCAAAGCCCGTGACAAGCCCTGTGATAGCAGCTGCCCCCGTTGTTCTTTTCCAAAACATGCCCAATAAAAACATCGCAAAAACACCAGGGCTGATAAATCCAGTATATTTCTGGATAAAAGTAAACCCGCCGGCGCCACCGATGCCCAAAGCATCATTCCAGGTAAACAATACGGAAAGCAAAATAGAGATAACAATAGTTATCTTGCCAACCCATACCATTTTTGCTTCGCTCGCCTCTTTATTGATATATTTTTTAAAAATATCCAATGTAAAGATTGTTGCAATACTGTTGGCCTTTCCGGCCAATCCCGCCACAATAGCAGCTGTAAGTGCTGCCAGCGCAAGCCCCTTCATACCATTTGGCAGATAACCCAATATCGCCGAATAAGCATTATCGGCATGAAATACACCTCCCGGAGCCATTTCCTGTTGCAAGGCTCCATTTTTATATAACACATAAGCAGCAATCCCCGGCAGCATCACGATAATTGGCATAAACAATTTAAGAAAACCGGCAAAAAGAATTCCAGTTCGCGCTGTTTTTAAATCAGCTCCTAAAGCCCGCTGCGTGATATATTGATTACAGCCCCAATAATTTAGGTTAACAATCCAGATTCCTGCAAGGTACATCCCTATTCCTGGCAACATCAGATATTTATTAATATCTTCCTGACTAGCCCCTGGCCCAGGTTTGGAAACAAACAAATTAAAATGCTCCGGAGAATCTTCCATCAGCTTATTGAATCCAGCCAAAGCATCCTGTCCCAAACCAAAATGTTCACTGACTAAAGTCAATGCAACATACGTTGTAGCGATACCACCAATAATCAGTACCACAACCTGGATAACATCCGTAAAACCGATCACACGCATTCCTCCCAATGTGATAATCACAGCAAACACAGCCAAAGCCACCGTGATCGTATGGAAGCTATCTCCACCGCCTGCCATACTAGAAATGGCAATGGCTCCTAAATATAGAATCGACGTCAGGTTGACAAACACATACAAAAACAGCCAAAAAATAGCCATGATAAGGCTTGTTGTTTCATTGTATCGGTTATTTAAAAATTGTGGCATGGTGAAAATCTTATTTTTTAGATACACCGGGATAAACCAAACCGCAACAATGATAAGCGCCACCGCAGCAATAAGTTCATACGCTGCTACAGCTATTCCAACTTCAAATCCATTACCGCTCATTCCTATAAACTGCTCCGCAGAAATATTGGATGCAATCAATGAGGAGCCGATCGCCCACCAAGTCAGTGACCCTTCCGCCAAAAAATAATCCTTGCTGCTGCTGAGACTATTTGTCTTCTTGCGATAAATCCAGTAGCCATAGCCTGCCACGATAAAGAAGTAAATTACGAAGATAACGTAATCTACCGTTGCAAATTTTTCCATATTTTCCAAATTGGTTATTTATCAAATAAGCCATTTATGTCCCGAAGATTGGGTACATAAATGGCTTACAAACTATTACTTACTCAGTAAATAATAAAGTTCATTCCACTTCAATTGATCTTCGAGTTTTGCAACCGTAGTTTCCTCATCAATCAACACATATTCTAACCCTGCTATGCGCGCAAAATCTTCAAGATATTCAGGTGTCAAACTCAAGCTGTAGGCGGTATGGTGAGCACCGCCAGCAACGATCCAGGCACTACAACCTGTTTTCATATCTGGAAGTGGTTTCCATAATACCCGCGCAACTGGAAGTTTTGGTAATTCCTCTTCGACAGAAACCCCTTCAACCTTATTGACGATCAATCGAAAACGTGTACCCATATCAACCAGCGAAGCATTGAGTGCATCTCCGCTCTGCCCGTTAAAGACGAGACGAGCTGGATCCGCTTTGCCACCTATTCCCAATGGATGTACCTCGATTCGCGGCTTGTCGGTAGCCAAGGCGGGATCGACTTCCAACATGTGTGAACCCAAAACCATGGCATTTTGCGGATCAAAATGATAGGTATAGTCTTCCATAAATGCTGTCGTTCCTGCCAGACCAGCTCCCATGACTTTACATGCTCTGACCAAGGCCGGCGTTTTCCAGTCTCCCTCACCGGCAAAACCGTACCCTTCGGCCATTAAGCGCTGTACTGCCAAACCCGGAAGCTGCACCATGCCATGCAGGTCCTCAAAAGTATCCGTAAAACCTTTAAAATCGCCTTGCGCTAAGAATTTACGTAAGCCGATTTCAATTTTAGCAGCTTCAATCAGATTGTCATGAAATTCATCACCGACCTTTACGTTTTCTGCCAATTCATACGTAGCTTCGTACTCGGCCAATAAAGCGTCTATTTCTTCATTAGTGCTCGCGTTAATAATCTGAACCAAATCACCAATCGCATAGGTATTTACAGAAAAACCAAATTGAGATTCCGCTTCCACCTTGTCGCCATCCGTAACAGCTACATAACGCATATTGTCGCCGAACCGCGCAAATTTGGCGCCTTGCCAGTCATTCCAGCCTGCTGCGGCACGCGACCATACATTAATACGCTCCAATACTTCAGGGTCTTGCCAATGTCCGGTCACCACTTTACGGCCTATTTTCAATCGGCTTACAATATGGCCAAATTCACGGTCGCCATGTGCGCTTTGGTTGAGGTTCATAAAATCCATGTCAATACTGCTCCAAGGGATATCCTGATTATACTGGGTATGTAGATGCAATAATGGTTTTTGTAAAGCTTTTAATCCTCTAATCCACATTTTAGCAGGCGAGAATGTATGCATCCATGTAATGACACCGATACAATTTTTTTCGCTATTGGCAGCTGTTAACGTTGCGTAAATTTCATCTGTATTTTTGACGATCGGTTTATATTTCACTGCCACAGGAATCACAGTCTGTGCATTTAAATAGTTTGCGATTTCCTCGGCATGCAGTGCAACTTGGCGTAAGGTCTCTTCTCCATATAGATCTTGGCTTCCAACGATAAACCAGACCTCAAGTTCTTTTAAATTAATATTCATTTTTAAATAGTAGTTTTTTGCTATTGTTTTTTTATTATCGCGAATTATTGACCATAGTAGGCATTGGTTCCATGTTTCCGTTCATAATGTTTTTTGATTAAAGCGGACTTTAACCTCGGCGCATTGGGGTTGATCTGTTCTGTCAACAAAGCCATCTTGGCAACTTGTTCCAATACCGCGCTATTGTAAACAGACTTCATTCCATTTTTACCCCAGGCAAAAGGCGCATGGTTGCCAACTAGAATCATTTCCACTTCTTTATAATCAAGCTTATTTTCGGTAAAGTGATTGATAATCTGAAAACCTGTTTCATGCTCGTAGTTTCCGGCGATCATCTCATCACTCATTGGCGGAGCACAGGGAATATCTGTCGTTAAATGATCGGCATGTGTCGTTCCGAAAATCGGAATATCGCGTTGACTTTGTGCCCATGCTGTTGCATAAGTTGAATGCGTATGTGTAATACCGCCAATTTCTTTCCAGTGTTTATATAAAACAGCATGCGTTTTTGTATCCGATGAAGGTCTAAGATCACCTTCAACCACATTACCGTCAAAATCAACAATGACCATTTGCTCAGGAGAAAGCTCCTCATAAGGTACCCCACTAGGTTTAATGGCAAAAACTTCATGCTTCCGATCCACAACACTGACATTTCCAAATGTGAAAAGTACAAGGCCCAATTGGGGCAGTTGCATATTGCAACGGTATGCTTCTTCTTTAATTGAATTATACATAATAAATATTCAACGATTAAACAGTAATGGCTAACGATTCTTTCCCTTCCATGAAAGCTCCGAGTGCCTTGTAGCGTTCATAACGTTCAGCATAGATTGGCACCCACTTCTCTTCGGGTACATAGGTACATTCGAAACCTTGCCCCATGGTTTTCATGGCATCCTCAACACGGTCATACAGCCCCGCTGCAGTCGCCGCGAACATGGCCGCACCAATAGCACAAGTCTGCTCACTCTTATGTATACGAATTGGCATGTTCATGACATTAGCCATCATCTGCATAATAAAAGGGGATTTTTTGGCAACGCCACCGAGACCGATCAGTCCTTTAACAGGAATTCCCTGATCAACAAAACGATCCGCAATGGCTTTTGCGCCGAAACAGGTTGCTTCAACAATAGCTCTAAATATCCGTGGCGCATCGGTTCCTAAATGCAATCCTGTAATTGCACCTTTCAATGATTGATCCGCGTCGGGTGTTCTTCGACCATTCAACCAATCTATCGCCAACTCCGAAGTTGCGGTTACTGACAACTCCGCAGCCTTTTTACTCAAACTGACCAGCAACTTCTCTTCCAAACCATTCACAACTTGCTCACGAACGACATCATTCAGACCCTCTACATCTTGTAACGCCTGTTTAGCAGGCCATAACAAGACCTGTTTTAACCAAGCATAAGCATCGCCAAAGGCGGATTGCCCAGCTTCCATACCGATCATTCCGGGAATGATCGAACCATCCACCTGACCGCAGATTCCCTTCACAAGTGTATCCTGAACCTCTTCTTTTGGTGCAACAAGCATATCACAAGTCGATGTACCCATGACTTTACTGAGATAATAAGGTTCGATCTGTCCACCTACAGCCCCCATGTGACAATCAAAGGCACCGATACCAACTATTACCGATGTCGAAAGCCCCAAACGTTCGGCCCATTCGGCTGAGAGATTCCCGGCAGGTTTATCTGCCGTATAAGTTTCTGAAAATAAACGATCCACAACACCATCCAATAGCGGGTCAATATCCGTGAAGAAAGCATTTGGAGGCAGGCCACCGAATGCTTCCGCCCAAAGCGACTTATGGCCGGCAGAACATACACCTCGCTTAATCGCAGATGCATGCGTGCCTCCCGTCAATAAGAAAGGAATATAATCACAATGTTCAACCCAGCTAAATGTCGCTTTACGAACTTGCTCGTCAACTCTAAAAATATGAAGTAACTTAGCCCAAAACCATTCCGAAGAATAAACACCACCAACGTATTTCAAATA
Source organism: Sphingobacterium sp. UBA7625 (assembly GCF_002484085.1). Classification (NCBI taxonomy): domain Bacteria; kingdom Pseudomonadati; phylum Bacteroidota; class Sphingobacteriia; order Sphingobacteriales; family Sphingobacteriaceae; genus Sphingobacterium; species Sphingobacterium sp. UBA7625. The sequence goes on along the minus strand of NZ_DLJD01000051.1, from coordinate 462,121 downwards.
ATCAACCGCACTTGTTTCGTTGTAATCATTGATTTCCTTGGCTTCCTTAACGGCGGTATGATCCTTCCACAGGACAAACATCGCATTGGGATTATCCTTAAATTCATCCAGCAAAGCCAAAGGAACCCCTTGCTCATTGACAGCAATGGGGGTTGAACCCGTGGTATCTACCGAAATTGCTCTTACGGCCTGTCCAATATTCGCTATTCCCGATTTTTGTAAACAATCCCTTACTGTCGCCTCCAGACCTTCGATGTAATCTAAGGGATGTTGTCTAAACTGACTCGATGCAGCATCGCAGTATTCCCCTCTTTTCCATCGTGGATAATAAAATACTGAAGATGATATTTCTTCTCCATTAATCGCATCGACCAATACAGAACGGACAGAATCGCTTCCGTAATCTATCCCGATGACATATGATTCATTCATTTTTGCTGAATTTGGTTTATAACTTATAATTGTTTCTAGCATTATTTTTTTTCAGTGCCCTCAATCGAAGATAAGCATTCAAAAATAATTAGTGTCAAATAAACATTTATTTTTTTGAATTTGAAAGAAAATTTTCATATTTAAAAAAATGAATTAACTTCATCCCGTTAATCATGATGAGCCCAAATGCCTGTATATGTTATATTGAAACATTTTTCAATCAGTTACCGACCAAGTATTGTACTTATTTTTAGCTAGTCACTTTATAGTTTTGATCATGAAAACGGGAGGAAGTCAAAAAAGAGATAAAAAACAATAGACAATGGAATATTATAAAAAAGATTCAGGGATTCTTTTAGCTGTAGACTGTATTATATTTGGCTTCAATGGGGAATCCCTAGAAGTATTGTTGATCAAGCGTGATTTTGAACCTGAAAGAAATAAATGGAGTTTGATGGGTGGTTTTGTTCAACCCAACGAAAGTCCAGAAGAATCTGCCAGCCGGGTGTTGAAAAAATTAACAGGTCTCGAAAATGTCTATATGGAGCAATGCAGTGTCTTCGGCGAGCCCAAGCGCGAACCCAATGACCGAGTGATAAGTATCTGCTATTTTGCATTGATCGACACCCAACAATATAAGCATATCTTAAGCGACGATTACGAAGCAAAATGGTTTCCATTACAACAGCATCCTACACTGATATTCGATCACGAACAAATGATATCATCGGCACAACACCGCCTACGTATGAAAGCAGCGCTATATCCTATTCTGTTCGAACTGCTACCGGAAAAATTCACGATTCCGCAAATCGCAGCCTTATATGAAGGTGTCTATAATATCGAGCTTGACAAGCGTAACTTTAGTCGGAAACTACTCTCATCGGGCTTAATCATCAAACTACAGGAAAAAGACAAAGAAAATTCCAAAAAAGGGGCATATTATTTTAAGCTAAATACAGCAATCTATAAAGAGAAAATTATGTCATTTCTCCGTTATCTGCCTAGCTGGGGCCTCGAAACATAAAGATACCTACCAAAAGGATAGACTATAATCGGAATATATTTCACTTTCAATTTTCGTTTTTTCAATAATTCCTTATATTTATCACAGGCATATGCTAGCTTTGCAGCTGGAATATTCTGATTAAACTTATTATAATAACGATAGACAACATGAGCAAATTGAGATTAGCATTTGTATTCTTTACGATTTTATTTATTTCATCGTACACTTTATTACAGGCTCAAACTCCTGCAGCAGCGCCGGTTACCGCCACCCAGCAGGCCAATAACGCTTACAAATACAGCCCGGATGGACTAAAAAAAGGCAGCTTGGCAAATCAATTTGATCACTTAAATTATATATCGAAAAACAATTATGACTTCAAGATGGTGCGCAAAACCAACCTTGATATCGTCAAAAGAAATGTTGTTGATACTGTTGCAAAGCTGCATAAGGAAATCAATTCCCTAAAATCCTCATCCAGCAATTATTCATCAAACACCAAAAATTTGCAAGATTCTATTCAGACATTAAAGGATCAACTCGCACAGGAGCAACAAAAGACAGATAGCTTTTCATTCTTGGGTATCAATACATCCAAGAGCTTATACAGTACGGTCGTCTGGACCATCATTGCCGTCTTGGCTGTAGCGACTTTCATCTTTTTAATTTCCTATAGAAAAGCGAAAGTCGATACAGTAGAATTTCAAAAGACAGCAGAACAATCACAAGAGGAATTTGCGACATTCCGTAAAAAAGCCATGGAAAAAGAACAATTGCTGAAACGTCAATTGCAAGATGAATTAAATAAAAAGATCTAGTCAGGTCTTCATAAGACGATATTATACAGAATTCTCATCGACCTGAAGCGGCTCCTCATGAAGACCCCGCTTCAGGTCGATCACATTTATATACACGCTGAGCCTCATCGTACGAACGTCGGAAAGGAGCAGCAATTCAAAAAAATAGTGTCGCCAATACGCCGAAATAGTATATTTGCAACAACAAGAGTCGAAACTCACAGAATTACAAGAGATAACATTTTGACCTACATTAATGAAAATATAATTTAATTACAAATTCTATTTGTTTTTAAAAACGAATAACCTTATTTTTGCTGACCAAAAAAGAGGCCTTTTATGTCTCTTATATAAAATTGATTAATAAATATTTAGTCCCTATAATATGCCCAAGATTGGTAAAATAGCGCAGATTATCGGCCCAGTTGTTGACGTCAACTTCGCCGACAGTGAAAATCTACCTAAAATTTACGATGCATTGTACATTCAAAAAGAAAATGGACAACGTGTTGTATTGGAAGTTCAACAACACTTAGGTCAGGATCGTGTACGTACAATTGCCATGGACGCAACTGAAGGTTTGGTTCGCGGAATGGAAGTTGTCGATACTGGTGCTCCTATCAAAATGCCTGTTGGTGAAGAAATCAAAGGTCGTGTATTCAATGTAGTTGGTGATGCCATTGATGGTATCCAAAATTTGAGTAAAGAGAATGGTCGTCCTATCCACAACGTCCCTCCTAAATTCGAAGATCTATCCACTGAATCCGAAGTACTTTTTACTGGTATCAAAGTTATTGACCTTTTAGAGCCATATGCTAAAGGTGGTAAAATTGGTTTATTCGGTGGTGCCGGTGTAGGTAAAACTGTATTAATCCAAGAATTAATCAACAACATCGCTAAAGGTCACGGTGGTCTTTCCGTATTTGCCGGTGTAGGTGAACGTACACGTGAAGGTAATGACTTATTGCGTGAGATGTTGGAATCTGGTATCATCAAATACGGCGAGCATTTTATGGAAGGCATGGAGAAAGGTGAATGGCCTTTGGATACTGTTGACCATGAATTAATGAAAGACTCTAAATGTACTTTCGTATTCGGTCAGATGAATGAGCCTCCCGGTGCACGTGCACGTGTTGCTTTGTCAGGTTTGACTGTTGCGGAATATTTCCGTGATGGTGATGGCGAAGGTCAAGGTCGTGACGTCCTATTCTTTATCGATAACATCTTCCGTTTTACACAAGCAGGTTCTGAAGTATCCGCGTTGTTAGGCCGTATGCCTTCAGCTGTAGGTTACCAACCGACATTAGCTACAGAAATGGGTTTAATGCAAGAGCGTATCACTTCAACTAAAAACGGATCTATTACTTCAGTACAAGCGGTATATGTACCTGCCGATGACTTAACTGACCCTGCTCCTGCGACGACATTTGCTCACTTGGATGCAACTACAGTATTGTCCCGTAAAATTGCTGAGTTAGGTATCTATCCTGCTGTGGATCCATTGGATTCTACATCACGTATCCTTTCTCCTGCTGTTTTAGGTGCTGAACATTACGATACTGCACAACGTGTGAAAGAAATTCTTCAACGTTACAAAGAATTGCAAGATATCATCGCCATCTTAGGTATGGACGAGTTATCCGAAGAAGATAAGCTGACCGTTCACCGTGCACGTCGTGTACAACGTTTCTTATCACAACCTTTCCACGTAGCAGAACAATTTACAGGTTTAAAAGGTGTATTGGTAGACATCAAAGATACCATCAAAGGATTTAACATGATCATTGATGGTGAGGTTGATGAATATCCAGAAGCTGCCTTCAACTTGGTAGGTAACATTGATGATGCTATTGAAAAAGGTAAGAAATTATTAGCAGAAGCAGTTTAATTTAGATTATATCTAAGAATAATGAAATTAACAATTATCACTCCCGACAAATTAGTATACGAAGGCGAAGTAACATCTGTTACGGTCCCTGGCTCTGCGGGCTCTTTTCAAATTTTGAAAGACCACGCAGCAATTGTTTCTACTTTGGAAGATGGAAAAGTAATTATTCAACAAGGTAAAGGTGGACAAGAAGTGTTCATTAAAGGTGGTGTTGTGGAAGCAAAAGACAATGTCATTACCGTGCTTGCTGAAGGAATTATCGGAGATTAAATCAATTGATTTTAAAATATTGAAGAGCTTCCGATAGAAATATCGGAAGCTTTTTTTTAAAAGTTTTTTTGACAATTTCTTCATTTTAGGAAGAAATTTGCCCTTTGTAACAAAAAATAATTTTTTGACCAGGTAGACCAATTTTAAATACGGTATACGACTAACAAAATTAAAAACCGATCAATAGCTTAAAATGCAGTTTAAAATTTTTTAAAATATAAAATTTTAAAATTTTATTCTAAATAGAAAATTAGCACTTTACCTATTGCCAATTATTGTAATTCCTGCTACCTTGAGGAAATGAAAATCGAAGGTTTTTACAGCGGCCTGAGATAGCATGATTTACCAGCAAAAACCAAAAAGGGAAATTATTTATATAGGTAAATTTTGGGTTATGAAATACTACGACAAGAACACATTGATTTATTTGGATGGAGCCTTTGTAAAAGCCTCCGAGGCTGCATTGAATCCCTTTGCACAATCGCTTCACTATGGCTACGCTGTATTCGATGGTTTACGCGCGTACAACACCCACAATGGTCCGCGCATCTTTAAAGCGGACAAACATTTTGACCGATTGAAGAAATCCTGCGAAGCGGTGAATATCCCTTATCGATGGAGTAACAGGGAGCTAATTGATAAATGTTATGAGCTTTTGGCCATCAACAACTTACGGGAGGCCTACATCCGTCCATTGGTACTCACCGGCTCGAATATGCACCTGACTTCTTCCACGGAGGCTAATCTGATGATTGCTGCCTGGGAATGGGGACCTTATCTTGGTCAAAATCTGTTACGTGTATGCATCTCTGATATTAAAAGACCTAATCCAAAATCTTTTAAAACGGACTCGAAAATATCAGGTCAATATGTAAACTCTATTCTAGCGACGACAGAAGCCATCAACAGGGGTTTTGATGAGGCACTTATGCTTGATCATGAAGGCTTCGTTGCCCAAGCTTCCAGCGAGAATATTTTTATTGAGAAAGATTTCAAAATTTATACACCGCCAGCGAAAAACATTTTTCCCGGCATTACACGGCAGACCGTTAAAAACATCTGTAAAAAACTGAATTTCGAAGTCATTGAAAAACAATTGACAGTAGAAGATATCTATACAGCTGATAGTGCATTCTTATGCGGTACAGCTGCTGAAATTATCGGAATCAAACAAGTCGACGATGTCATCTATCAAGAAGAGTGGGAACACAGCATAGGTGCGTCGATCCAAAGAAGATATAAAAATTTAGTATTAGAGAACGAAAATTATGAAGTCATCATCTAACGGCGAAAATGCAATGAACAAATACAGCCGTACATTTACACAAGACGAAACGCAACCTGCTGCTAAAGCAATGCTTTACGGTATCGGCCTGACAGATGCCGATATGGACAAGGCACAGGTCGGTATTGCCAGCATGGGATACGATGGTAATACGTGTAATATGCACCTCAATGATTTGGCACAGATCGTCAAAAAAGGTGTTTGGAACAATGACTTAGTGGGTCTGACCTTTGGTACCATTGGTGTCAGTGACGGCATGAGCAACGGTACGGATGGTATGCGTTACTCCTTGGTAAGCCGTGATGTAATCGCTGATAGCATTGAAACGATCTGTGGCGGTCAATATTACGACGGCCTAATCTCTATTCCCGGATGTGATAAAAATATGCCCGGCGCCATCATGGCGATGGCACGTTTGGATCGCCCCTCGCTCATGGTCTATGGTGGTACAATTGCACCCGGACATTACAAAGGAGAGGAACTCAATATCGTTTCTGCTTTTGAAGCCTTAGGACAACGTATCTGCGGCAATCTCTCCGATGAAGATTACGAAGGTATTATCAAACATACCTGCCCTGGCGCCGGTGCTTGTGGCGGCATGTATACAGCAAATACGATGGCTTCAGCAATTGAGGCATTGGGAATGAGCTTACCGTACTCTTCCTCTAATCCAGCAATCTCAGCTGAAAAGAAAAATGAATGTCTAGAAGCTGGTAAACATATCCGCACCCTACTTGAAAAAGATATCAAACCTTCCGATATCATGACGCGCAAAGCATTCGAAAATGCATTACGTACCATCGTGATCTTAGGAGGTAGTACCAATGCCGTGCTTCACTTTATTGCGATCGGTAAGGCTGTAGGCGTTGACATCTCACAAGATGACTTCCAGCGCATGAGTGACGAAACACCTGTATTGGCAGACTTTAAACCTTCTGGCAAATACTTGATGCAAGATCTTCAACAATATGGTGGAACTCCCGCTGTGATGAAATACCTTTTGGACGAAGGTTTATTACATGGTGATTGTATCACTGTAACCGGAAAAACTGTTGCTGAAAACTTAGCGGATGTCAAATCCATTATGGAATATGATCAGCCTATTATCAAACCATTGAGCAACCCAATCAAAGCAACAGGACACTTACAGATACTTTACGGAAATCTGGCTGAAAAAGGTTCCGTAGCAAAGATTTCAGGCAAAGAAGGCGAAAAATTCACGGGTCCCGCACGTGTATTCGATGGCGAACATGACTTAGTAGCAGGAATTGCCTCAGGCAGAATTAAGCCCGGAGATGTTGTGGTTATTAAAAATGAAGGCCCAGTAGGTGCTCCAGGTATGCCGGAAATGCTCAAACCGACCTCATTAATTATCGGTGCCGGCTTAGGTAAATCAGTGGCACTCATTACAGATGGGCGTTTCTCTGGCGGTACACACGGTTTCGTTGTAGGCCACATTACACCTGAATCTTACAAAGGCGGGTTAATTGGCTTAGTGCATGATGACGATATCATCGAGATTGATGCTGTCAACAATACGATCAATGTGAAGCTTTCCGATGAGGAGATTGCACAACGTCGTGCAGCATGGGTACAACCGGCTTTGAAAGTCAGTAAAGGCGTGTTATACAAATACGCTAAGACCGTAGCCGACGCTTCAGAAGGTTGTGTAACTGACCTGTAGAAAATCAAAAAAAATGGAGACACTTGGTGCTGGAGATTTAAACAAACAGACTCTTCGATCTAATGTCTCCAGATCTAATATCTAAAGACTAAAAAAGACTGAATAATCAACAAAACTAAAAAATCAACGTAATGAGTACACTGGAAATAACAGAAAATAAGGCTGCTGCCAAGCAGGAAACTCCGACACAAATTTCGGGATCGAAAGCTGTTATGGAGGCCTTATTGAGCGAAGGAGTTGATACCGTATTTGGCTATCCGGGTGGCGCGATCATGCCCATTTATGATGCCCTTTATGATTATACGGATCGTTTGAAACATATCTTGGTGCGCCATGAGCAAGGAGGAATCCATGCGGCCCAAGGTTATGCAAGAACTTCCGGTCGTACAGGTGTCGTCTTCGCGACGAGTGGTCCCGGAGCAACAAACCTGGTTACCGGACTGGCAGATGCCATGATCGACAGTAACCCGATCGTCTGTATTACAGGCCAGGTATTTGCTTCACTATTGGGAACGGATGCATTTCAGGAAACGGATGTCATCAATATCACCGCACCGGTCACCAAGTGGAACTATCAAGTCACTGACGCTACTGAAATTCCAGCCGCACTCGCTAAAGCATTTTATATTGCCAGCACCGGGCGTCCGGGCCCCGTATTGATCGATATCACCAAGAATGCACAAATTCAACTGTTCGATTACTTCGGTTACGAAAAATGCAATCATGTGCGTAGTTATAGACCTGCTCCGCAGGTTCGTAAGGAGTATATCGAACAAGCTGCTGAGTTGATCAATAATGCAAAAAAACCATTTGTACTTTTTGGCCAGGGGATTATCCTAGGAAAGGCAGAAGAAGAGTTCAAAGCTTTTATCGAAAAAACAGGCATTCCTTCCGCCGCTACTGTCATGGGATTGAGCGCGCTTCCTACAGACCACAAACTTCATGTCGGTATGTTGGGGATGCACGGTAACTATGCACCAAACGTCATGACCAACGAATGTGATGTTTTAATTGCTATCGGTATGCGTTTCGATGACCGCGTCACTGGCCGATTGGACAAATATGCCAAGCAGGCAAAAGTGATCCATCTGGATATCGACCCGGCCGAGATTGATAAAAATGTACAAACAACCGTTCCCGTGTGGGGAGACTGCAAAGAATCTCTTCCAATGTTGACTGAACTGGTTAAAGCCGTGGATCATTCCGCTTGGTTGGCTCAATTCCGTGAACTCGAAAAAGAGGAAATCAAAGAAGTCATCACAGATGAATTGCATCCAAAAACGGATATCATGACCATGGGCGAGGTGATCAATGTGTTGAATGAATTAACCGGTGGAGATGCAATCATAACCACAGACGTTGGTCAACATCAGATGGTCACATGTCGCTATGCAAAATTTAACAAGAGCAAATCAAACGTAACATCAGGCGGATTGGGAACCATGGGCTTTGGCCTTCCTGCAGCGATTGGTGCCTGGTATGGCGCCCCTGAGAAAACTGTCGTAGCCATCATCGGTGACGGTGGTATCCAGATGACCATTCAGGAACTGGGAACTATCATGCAATTTGGCGCGAAGGTGAAAATCATGATCTTGAACAACGAGTTCTTGGGTATGGTACGTCAATGGCAGCAACTGTTCCATGACAAACGCTATTCATTTGTGAATATCACCAGTCCTGACTTTGTTGCAGTTGCCAAAGGTTATTATATCGATGGACAGAAAATTTCGGAACGGAAAGATCTCCGCAATGCCCTTCAGACCATGCTTGACCACGATGGTGCTTATCTATTGGAAGTTATGGTAGGAAAGGAAAACAATGTATTCCCGATGGTTGCACAAGGAACATCCGTATCGGAGATTCGATTAAAGTAAAAAGTCAAAATGGAAAAACAAGAATATACCATTACCCTATACACAGAGAATTCTATCGGCCTTATCGGAAGGATCTCAACGATTTTTTCAAGAAGAAAAATCAATATCGAAAGTTTAAACACATCGCCTTCTGAAGTAGAAGGTATACATCGTTTCACCATTGTCATTACAGAAGCGGAAGATGTGTTGCGCAAGCTTTGTCGTCAGTTGGAAAAGCAGATAGATATCCTTAAAGCCTATTATAATACAAATGACGAAGTGATCTGGCAAGAACAGGCCTTATATAAAGTACCTGCAGACGTTGTCAATGAAAAAGTATATGTTGAGCGTTTACTACGTCAATATGGAGCCAATGTGGTTGTGATCCGCAACGATTACATCGTGTTCGAAACCGCAGGTCACCGTGAAGAAATTGATAAGCTCACCGAGGAATTGACAAAATACGGGTTAATTGAATTTGTACGTGGCGCCCGTATTGCCATCATTAAAGATAGTGCTGGCTTCCACTCCAAATTGGTGCAGTTTGAAGCACAGGAACCGTCGATAGAAATCGTTGAAAATGAATATCTCGACAAACGGGATGATGTATTTACCATGTAATCAGATGCAAGAAACATTTAAATTTATCTTACAGGCCCGCCAAAAATTCATTGAATTGGTGGATAGCCTTTCCATAGAACAACTCAACAAAATCCCTGCTGGATTTAACAACAATATTATCTGGAATTTTGGACATATCGTTGTAAGTACACAGACTTTGGTCTATGTTCGTACCGGTATCAAAACGGATACCGCTTGGGTAAAATACAATGAAGATTATAAAAAAGATACCAAGCCCACACGTTTTGTCGAGCAGGCTGAGATTGATGAACTAAAGGCAATCGCTATCCAAAGCATTGAACAGATCGCCAAAGACTATGAAAATGGCCTTTTTGGATCGATTACCTCGTTTTCAACAGCAACCTATGGTTATCCAATGGATACGGTCGAAGATGTTATCGCTTTGACCTCAGGACATGATAATGTTCATTATGGTTATGCTTTGGCACAACGCAGATGTTTATAAATTAAAAAAATAGAAATTAAAAAATAAAAAGAGAAGAAAGAAAGCTGGTAAGCCATAAGCTAGAAAAACCAAAATCTCAATTCTCATATCTCATTACTCAATACTAAATCAAAACAATGGCAAATTATTTCAACACCTTACCGCTTAGAGAGCAGTTAGAACAATTAAGTCACGCTGAATTCATGGACAACACCGAATTCACGGATGGAGTAAATGCTTTAAAAGGTAAAAAAATCGTAATCGTAGGATGCGGTGCACAAGGCTTGAACCAAGGTTTAAACTTAAGAGATAGCGGACTGGACGTTTCTTATGCTTTACGTAAAGAAGCTATTGAACAAAAAAGAGATTCTTGGAAAAATGCTACGGACAACAATTTTAACGTAGGAACTTACGAAGAATTAATCCCAACAGCAGATTTGGTCATTAACTTGACTCCTGATAAACAACATACTTCAGTGATCAACGCGGTCATGCCTTTGATGAAAGAAGGTGCAACATTATCTTATTCACACGGTTTCAACATTGTTGAAGAAGGTATGCAAATCCGTAAAGATATCACCGTTATCATGGTTGCTCCAAAATGTCCGGGTTCTGAAGTTCGCGCAGAATACCTTCGTGGTTTCGGTGTCCCTACTTTGATCGCTGTTCACCCAGAGAATGATCCACAAGGAAAAGGTTGGGCTGAAGCAAAAGCATACTGTGTAGGAACAGGTGGCCACAAAGCCGGTGTATTGAAATCTTCATTTGTAGCCGAGGTAAAATCAGATTTAATGGGTGAGCAAACAATCCTTTGTGGTTTGTTACAAACAGGTTCGATCTTGTCTTTCGACAAAATGATCGAAAAAGGAATTGAGGCCGGTTATGCATCCAAATTAGTACAATACGGTGTAGAAGTGATCACTGAAGCATTAAAACATGGTGGTGTAAGCGGTATGATGGATCGTTTGAGCAACCCTGCAAAAGTGAAAGCTTTTGAGATCTCCGAAGAATTAAAAGATATCATGCGTCCATTATTCCAAAAACACCAAGACGATATCATGTCCGGTCACTTTAGCAAGACCATGATGGAAGATTGGGCAAACGGTGATGCCAACTTATTGAAATGGAGAGCTGAAACAGGTGAGACTGCATTTGAGAAAACACCTGCTGGCGATGTTAAAATCAACGAGCAAGAGTATTTCGATAACTATACCCTAATGGTTGCTTTCATCCGCGCAGGCGTTGAATTGGCTTTCGAAACAATGGTTGAAGCAGGTATCAAACCGGAATCAGCTTACTACGAATCATTGCACGAAACCCCATTGATTGCCAACACAATCGCCCGTAAGAAATTGTTCGAAATGAACCGTGTTATTTCTGATACAGCGGAATATGGTTGTTACCTATTTGATCAGGCTTGTAAACCTTTATTGGCTGATTTCATGAAAACTGTTGATACCGATCTAGTAGGTAAAAACTTTAATGAAGGTAAAGATGCTGCTGTTGATAACGCACAGTTGGTTGTTATCAATGAAATTTTGCGTGACCATCCTGTGGAAATCGTTGGACGTAAATTGCGTAAGGCGATGACTGCAATGAAAGCAATCAAAACCGTTTAAATATTTATACGAATTATTTGTTTTTTTTAAGCATAGCATGTCCGGGTGAATTCAATCTACAGATATGCGCCAAAATCATGAATATTTCGTAATTTAGTCTATTGAAATCAGGGTGATATTGAGACATTTACAATATCACCCTGATTAAAATAAAAATAACATAAGAGAGATTAAAAAATGTCAAAAACATTAGTAGAAAAGATTTGGGATGCTCACGTCGTCAAGCGTGAAGAAGGGTTTCCGGATATTATNNAAAAGAGGAATCCCAGTTTTTCGTCCAAAGCAAACGGTAGCAACTGCCGACCATAACGTACCGACACTCAACCAACATTTGCCGATCAAAGAAGAGCTATCGCGATATCAAGTTGATATGCTGACCAAAAATTGTGCTGAATTTGGCATTGAATTATATGGTTTGGGACATCCTTACCAAGGAATCGTACACGTGATCGGTCCTGAGTTGGGTATCACACTACCGGGTAAAACAATGGTCTGTGGGGATAGCCATACATCAACGCATGGAGCCTTTGGAGCTATTGCTTTTGGTATCGGAACCTCTCAGGTTGAACAGGTCTTTGCGACACAATGTTTATTGCAGTCCAAGCCTAAAACCATGAAAATTGAAGTCAATGGTACTTTACAAAAGGGAGTTGGCGCAAAAGATATTATCCTCTATATTATCGCCAAGATTTCTGCCGCAGGTGGTACAGGATATTTTATCGAATATGCTGGTTCAGCCATCCGCTCTTTGAGCATGGAAGCGCGTATGACCATCTGTAATATGAGTATCGAAATGGGGGCACGCGGCGGGCTTATTGCACCGGATCAAATCACATTTGATTATGTAGAAGGCCGCGAATTCGCACCAAAAGGAGAAGAATGGGACCAAGCTTTAGCGTATTGGAAAACATTATATTCAGACGAAGATGCGATCTTTGATAAAGTATTGTCATTTGACGCAGCTGACATCGCTCCTATGATTACCTATGGTACAAACCCGGGCATGGGTATGGGTATCGCCGAACACATCCCGGCAACTAATGCACAACCGGAATCAGAAAGACCATCCTATCAAAAAGCACTGGACTACATGGGCTTTAAAGATGATTCCACGGTCTTAGGTAACCGCGTGGATTACGTTTTCATCGGAAGCTGTACCAACTCCCGTATCGAAGATTTACGTGAGGTCGCCTCATTCGTTAAAGGAAAACAAAAGGCACAGGACGTCGAAGTATGGATTGTTCCCGGATCAAAACAGGTAGAAAAACAAGCCAAAGAAGAAGGCCTGGATAAAATATTTGAAGCCGCGGGATTCCAATTACGCGAACCGGGATGTTCCGCATGTTTAGGCATGAACGAAGACAAAATTCCTGCGGGTAAATATTGCGTTTCAACTTCAAATAGAAACTTCGAAGGACGTCAGGGGCCTAATGCACGCACCATGCTGGTATCTCCACTGACAGCAGCAGCAGCAGCAGTAACCGGGAAAGTAACGGATGTAAGAGAATTGATCTAAAAATAAAGCATATCGTATATCAATCTAAAAAATGAAAAGTAATAGTAATATTAAGATCACATCTATCATCTTAGCCGGGGCGACACTTTTTGCCAGTTGTGCGAGCAAAACGTTGATTCAATCCAATCCAATTGGTGCCAAAGTCTATATTCAGGGGGAATATGCCGGTACAACACCGTATTCGTATAAAGACACCAAAATTGTCGGTAGTACGACTGACATCAAAATAGAAAAAGAGGGGTATGAGCCTTTTTCCACAAGTTTCTCACGAAATGAAAAAGCCGATGTTGGCGCTATTATAGGTGGTATTTTTGTCTTGGTTCCATTTCTATGGACAATGAAATATAAAGACCAACATACCTACGAACTTATCCCTTTAGGCGCAGGAGCAAAAAAGGAGGCAACAGTGGATACATCAACAGCAGCAAAATTACAAGAGCTAAAAAAGATGTATGATGAAAAGCTCATTACCAAAGAGGAGTACGAACAACAACGAGAAAAGGTTTTGAACAACTACAGTTCGACAGAAAATAAAACAGATAAAAAATCAGAGGGCTAGTATTTCAAGCTTCTGGTTTTTTATTTTGACTTTGAAAAAAATGAAAAAATTTGAAACTTTAACTTCACAGGTAGTTCCACTACCAATCGAAAATATTGATACCGATCAGATCATACCAGCGCGTTTTCTAAAAGCGACCACACGTGAAGGATTTGGCAATAATTTATTCCGCGACTGGCGCTTTGATAGCGATAATCAGCCAAAAGCAGATTTCGTATTGAACAATCCAATCTATTCAGGGAAAATATTGGTTGCCGGCAAAAACTTCGGTTGCGGTTCCAGTCGTGAACACGCAGCCTGGGCAATCCAGGACTATGGTTTTGATGTCGTTATCAGTTCGTTTTTTGCGGATATATTTAAAGGTAACGCGCTTAATAATGGCGTATTGCCTATTCAGGTTCCCGAAGAATTTTTAGAGAAAATCTTCGAATTGGTCCACCAAAACCCAAATACCCAAATTATCGTTGATCTCGAAAAACAAACGGTTATGTTAACCGAGACCGGTGATCAATTTGAATTTGAAATCAATCCATACAAAAAATCATGCTTGATCAATGGATACGATGACATCGATTTTATCCTTAATCAAAAAGATTTAATTGAATCATTTGAAACAACAAAAAAATGGTAGACCCAGTCGTCCATATTGCCAATTTAACGATTCAGCACGGTAAAGATTCCGTACTGCAAGATTTGAATTGGCAAATTTTTCCTGGAGAACAGTGGATCTTAGGTGGTCCCAGTGGCACAGGAAAAACAACGCTTGCAAAAGCAATTGCAGGGCAATTAAAATATGAGGGCACCATATCTTTTCATCTGGATAACAATAGTTCCCTTCCTCCAGTTGTGCATTACGTATCCAATTGGTTTCAGTTTACCAATCTTGAAGGTGATCGCAACTTCTATTACCAACAACGCTATAACAAGTTTGCAAAAAACGATACCTTAACGGTTTTTGCTGAATTGAAACATTTTGCGAAGGAAGAACAGCTGGCCTTCGAAGATGTGGCACCTTACCTTATCATCTTTGGATTTGAAAATTTCAAAGACCAACAATTGATCGAACTTTCCAGCGGCGAACATAAACGCTTACAATTGGTCAAAGCCCTTTGGCTTCAGCCGCAGGTCTTGGTTATCGACCAGCCTTATACCGGACTTGATGTACAATCCCGAAAAGACCTGAACCAGATCTTCGATCAGCTTGCGGACAAGGGCGTATCCCTCCTACTGATCAGCAATGATGACGAACAACCGGATTGTATTAATCGTTTTGCCGAAATCCAGAATGGAAAAATTGTTCTCCGTCAACATAGCGGAGAAATTTCACGGGGCATACCACGGAAACGCAAGGAATTACCCTATTTCTTACTGCAGTCACCCAAAATCTCCGACCCAACGATGGTCAAGATGCGGCAGATCAACATTTCATACGGTGAAAAGCAGGTCTTGAAAAACATTGATTGGGAAGTAAAAGCAGGAGAAAAATGGCTGCTGCAAGGACATAATGGATCGGGAAAATCGACTTTATTAAGTCTGATCAACGGTGATCACCCCCAAGCTTACGCAAATGACATTCATCTTTTTGGTAAAAAGAGAGGATCAGGAGAAAGTATATGGGAAATCAAAGCGCACCTGGGCATTATTTCTCCCGAATTACATTGGTACTACGATATGAATGCCAATGTAGGACAGACCATTGCTTCGGGATTCTTCGATTCAATGAGCCTGTATCAAAAATTGGGCTATGAACAACAGCAGAAGCTTGATCAGGTACTCCTTTTTTTTGACCTCAAAGACGTGAAACATAAAACATTAGGATCTTTACCTTTAGGCCAACAGCGATTGGCATTGCTGGCGCGCACCATTGTAAAACATCCTGAATTGCTTATATTAGATGAACCTTGCCAAGGATTGGATAAGGAACAATCACAATATTTTAATGATGTGATTGATGACCTGAGCAAGAATGGCCAGACCCTTATTTATGTCGGTCATTTCCAATCCCAATTACCGACCTGTATAGACAACAGGATGGTACTGGAAAAGGGTGAAATTAAGTCCGTAGAACGAGTTATCCACAAAAAAGAGACTTTATCAACATAAAAATTGTGGAAAACGACAATTGACAATAGATATTTAGACGAAAGATAACAGATATTAGACAATGGACATGAGCGGATGGATATTCAAATTTTATAAAAATAGCATCTCAAGACTCATATCTCAATACGAATAAAAACAATGAAAAAAAATATTTTAATCATACCTGGAGACGGCATCGGCCAAGAAGTAACCACATGGGGTAAAAAAGTTTTAGAAAAGATCGGTGAAAATTATGGTCATGAATTCAGTTTTGATGAAGCAATCATGGGCCATACGGCTATTGAAGCTACCGGCAATCCGCTTCCTGACGAGACGTTAGCAAAAGCCAAAGCATCAGATGCCATCCTTTTTGGCGCGATCGGACATATCAAGTACGATAATGATCCTTCAGCCAAGGTTAGACCGGAACAGGGTTTGTTGAAAATCCGGAAAGAATTGGGGTTATATGCCAATCTGCGTCCTATCCTTCTATTTGATGAACTATTGGATGCATCAAGTTTAAAACCTGAAATTCTCCAAGGAACAGATATTCTTTTTTTCCGTGAGTTGACGGGTGATGTGTATTTCGGTGAGAAAAACCGTAATGAGGACAATACCTTCGCTTCGGATTTGATGAACTATCACCGTTATGAAGTAGAGCGTATCGCACGTAAAGCTTATGATGCCGCCCGTACGCGTAACAAAAGATTATGCTCGGTCGATAAAGCTAATGTATTGGAAACTTCCCGCTTATGGAGAGAGGTGGTACAAGAAATTGCAAAAGAATATCCAGATGTTGAAACTGAACACATGTTTATTGACAATGCAGCAATGCAATTGGTCAAAAATCCAAAGAAATTTGACGTGGTATTAACGGCGAATCTTTTTGGTGATATTTTGACTGATGAAGCATCTCAGATTGCGGGTTCAATGGGTATGTTGGCCTCAGCTTCTGTTGGCGATGGCACAGGTTTCTTCGAGCCTATCCATGGCTCGGCACATGATATTGCTGGCCAGAATAAAGCGAATCCGCTTGCTTCAATTTTATCCGCTGCTTTAATGCTCGACATCAGCTTCGGTCTACAGGAAGAAGCAAAAGCAGTTACTAATGCGGTTGCCCAAACGCTCAAAGCAGGCTGGAGAACCGGTGATATTGCGAATGCCAATACAGAAGCTTCTAAAGTCTTGGGTACCCAGGAAATGGGCGAGAAAGTATTGGAGTTTATTAAATAGTAATGAGATATACGTATGGAGTAATGAGATTTTGGTGCAACAAATCAAAAAAAGTCGATGCACTCACACTCTTTGCCCCATACTTCTTTAGTTATAAATCTTTTGAATTAAGAAATTATGTTACACGATCCTAATCATCTTTACATCTTCGACACCACATTGCGTGATGGCGAACAGGTACCGGGATGCCAATTAACTACTCCAGAGAAAATTGAGATCGCAAAGGACTTAGAAAAACTGGGTGTTGATATTATCGAAGCTGGTTTTCCTGTTTCCAGTCCCGGAGATTTCCAATCTGTCGTAGAGTTGTCCAAGGCGGTGAATGATGTTATTATATGTGCATTGACCCGTGCCAATCAAAACGATATCGACGTAGCTGCGGAAGCATTGAAATATGCCAAACGTCCACGTATTCATACCGGAATTGGTTCTTCGGACATGCACATCAAATATAAATTCAACAGTACAAGAGAAGAAATTTTAGAACGTGCCGTTGCAGCTGTAAAACATGCTAAATCTTATGTGGAAGATGTCGAGTTTTACGCTGAGGATGCCGGTCGTGCTGACTTGGAGTTTTTGGCTAAAATGATTGAATCAGTTATTGCTGCCGGTGCAACAGTTGTCAATATTCCCGATACCAACGGGTACTGTTTACCGGACCAATATGGTTCAAAAATCAAGTATCTTAAGGAAAATGTACGTAATATCGATCAAGCCATTATTTCTGCACACTGTCACAATGATCTGGGGCTTGCTACGGCCAACTCCATCGCCGCGATACAAAACGGTGCCCGTCAGGTAGAATGTACCATCAATGGTATCGGCGAACGTGCCGGTAATACCTCATTGGAAGAAGTTGCGATGATTCTTAAAGTGCATAACCAAGCTTTCGGAAGCCTAACTTCGAATATCGATAGCCGTATGTTTACCTATCTATCCCGTAAAGTGAGCGATATGATGAACATGCCCGTGCAACCCAATAAAGCGATTGTTGGCCGGAATGCCTTTGCCCATAGTTCAGGCATCCATCAAGATGGCTTCTTAAAGCACCGCGAAAATTACGAAATCATCAGACCTGAAGATGTAGGCCTTGATGAAGCAGATATCATCTTGACGGCCCGTTCAGGAAGACATGCACTTAAACACCATTTGGAGCGCCTTGGTTTCCATCTTGAAAAAGATGATCTGGCAGATTGCTATCAACGCTTTTTGGTGTTGGCCGACGCAAAGAAAAATATTTGTGATGATGACTTAAAAAGCCTCATCCAAGAAAAGATATAGAAAATGGAAGGCTGCATCTGCAGCCTTTTTTTATCAAAAGACAACCTTAATCACCCTATTAAAAAAATGGATCTATCAACCCTAAACATCAACTCAGAAGCTACGCTTGAGCGCATCAAATCGGTGGTCAATCGTACGCCTTTACAATATAACCGCCATTTATCTGAAAAATATGGCGCAGAAGTCTATCTCAAACGGGAAGATTTACAGGTCGTCCGTTCCTATAAACTGCGTGGTGCCTACAACAAGATTATTTCCCTGACAGCGGAAGAACGCCAACGGGGCGTCGTCTGTGCGAGTGCTGGTAATCATGCTCAGGGTGTCGCCTTTTCATGCAAAAAACTGGACATTAAAGGGGTTATCTTTATGCCCGGTCCAACACCGCGCCAGAAAATCTCCCAAACTGAAATGTGGGGCAATGGCAATGTTGAAATTGTATTGACCGGAGATACGTTTGACGATTGCCAAAAAGCGGCACTGGCTTACACGGAAGAGCATGGCATGACCTTTATTCCTCCATTTGATGATCTCAAGGTTGTGGAAGGACAAGGCACCGTGGCCGTCGAAGCTTTACAGGATCTTCCTGATATGGATGCCATCTTTATTCCGATCGGTGGTGGCGGACTTGCGGCAGGAGCAAGTTACTACCTGAAAAGCAAAAATAAAGCAATCAAGTGTTATGGAGTCGAACCGGAAGGAGCACCGTCCATGCAGGCCGCACTGGAAAACGGAGCACCGATTGAATTGGAACACATTAACAAATTTGTTGATGGCGCAGCTGTAAAGAAAATTGGCGCGACCACATTTGAGATTGCCAAACAATTGCTAGATGATACACGCTCCATTCCAGAGGGAAAAATCTGTACTTGCATCTTGGAACTATATAATAAAGACGCCATCGTGGTCGAACCAGCAGGTGCACTTTCTGTCGCAGCTTTGGAATTTCACAAGGAAGAAATAAAAGGTAAGAAGGTCGTTTGCATTATATCGGGCGGAAACAATGATATCGACCGCATGAGCGAGATCAAAGAACTCTCGTTACTTTATGAAGGCTACAAACATTATTTTATTGTCCGTTTCCCACAGCGCCCGGGCGCATTAAAACTCTTCGTTTCTGAAGTGTTGGGCCCGAAAGATGATATTACCCGTTTTGAGTTTATCAAAAAAACAGAACGGGAAAGAGGTCCGGCCTTAGTTGGCATTGAGCTCAACAAACCTGAAGATTACGAAACACTGATCGCAAGAATGAAAGAGTATAAGTTTGATGTCATTGAAATCAACAAAGACCAAACATTGTTCGAATATTTGGTATAAAAATAAAAGCCAGTGATTAAAACGCTGGCTTTTATTTTTATACACGCTCATTTTATAATTCATATAGCCTGATGCCTCCCAGTCACGATTTCGTCAAGTTCTAAAAAAACAGAAAATTTTCATCACATAAAAATCTTATATTTAAGTGTTTAATCAAAAAATAAGCACATATGAGAGTACTAATTTTAACAATTTTGACCTTAATCGGTCAACTTAGCTTCGCCCAGACAGACAAAAGCAAACGCCCGAGTCCTCCAGACAACACCAAGGTAACCACAACTGATGGGGTTACGATCGACATCAATTATAGTCGTCCTTCACTCAAAGGCCGTAAGCTTGGTGTTGATATCGCTCCCGTAGGAAAAGTTTGGCGTACAGGCGCCAATGAAGCGACCACCATCGAATTCAATAAAGATGTACTGGTCGAAGGCAAAAAACTAGCGGCGGGAAAATATGGTCTCTATAGTATCCCCGGAGAACACGAAACAACCCTTATGTTCAGCAAAGTATGGGACCAATGGGGGACAAAATATGACGCCAAAGACGATGCCCTACGTGTTTCGGTCAGCAACGGAATGTCTGATAACAATCAGGAACAGTTTAAAATCAATGCGACTCCGGAAGGAAATATATCCTTGGAATGGGGAGATTATGTCATCCCTTTTCTGGTCAAAGCAAGTAACTAGCTGATCCAATCAGTCCATTTACAAAATAGGACACTCGTCGACCTACGACGGGTAGCCTATTTTTGTCTTGTCGGAAAGCAGTTGGTGAGGTTAATCAATAGTCGTTTCTTCTGTAACGGTCTTATCTGTTTTATTTAACCCGTATTTTAACATAAAGGCATTATACTCTTCCTCCTCTCGTGTCATTTTATCATACCAGTTCTTTTTAAGTATAAGTGTAGTAATACCCAATAGCAAGACTGTTGTCAATAAACCCTGTCCCTGTTTGATCACAATATACATAGGAACCAAGGTCAGGCAGCATTGCCATACAATACCAACGGTCACATTGGCCATATCCCGCTTAAAATGATCGTTCTTCTTGAGATCCGGATATTTTTCCAGTGCTTTCTGATGAATGGGTCCCCAAAATCCCCAAGGCCGTATACGTACATAAAAATCAACAAGCACTTCCTCCTCGGTAGGCCGGGACAACCATGTACCTGCAAAACAGCCCAACAGCGATAGGACAAAAAGCAAAGGAAAAAAATAGAGCGGAAGGGTATCCGGAAAAAACAGCGGGAGTATCACTGCCCCAAATATACCCGCTAGCATTCCCCAGAAAAATCCGGCACCATTAAAACGCCACCAGTGCCATTTCAATACATTTGCCGCAATATAACCACCATATAACGCGGAGACAATCCATTGTAATACCGAATTGATATTCTGCACATATAAGCCAATAATGGTACTACAAACGACCACCGCAATAGAAACTACATAACTCAAACGGATCTGCTTCTTTGGTGAAGCAGACCGGTACATAAACTTCAACAACACATCATTTACAAGATAAGCCTGAGCAGCATTTATCGTTGAAGCAAATGAAGACATGAATGCCGCCAATAGCCCTGCCAACAATAGCCCGGTCAACCCAACCTTTCCGAAGCGGCTGATAGCTTTGGGCAGGATAATTTCAAAATCCATCTGATTGCCCATATGTGCAAATTCATCCCGAAAAAATACTAGCGCTAACACTGTGAAGCCCATGATCATCAGATAACGCGGAATAAGTAAGATTACCGACACCGAACCACTCATTAAAGCGGCCTCTTTAGGGGATCTACAGGCTAATATCTTCTGCATGTCATAGTTGGCCGCCGGTCCTGCCATGCTCATAAATATGCCTTTAAATAGCATCATCATCACAAATACCGTAAAAAGACTGTATTGATCATCGACGATCCGATCCATGATGGAGGGAAGTAAAGTACGCCAGTCCAAATCCAAGTGCCAACCGAAGAAGGGAGAGTCCCAGCCTTCTGGTGTGTTTGCCGCCAATAGCTCGGGGCTAACCTGCTGCATGGCGATAACCGCGATGGCAATTCCCGAAATAATCATAATGCCAAACTTGACCATATCCGCCCACACAATACTGTGCATTCCACCAAGCATGACATAAAATGTCGTTATCGCTGTAAAGAAAATACCATACAGTTGCGGAGCCATTGCTGGGTCAATCGTTAAGGGAATAAAGCGGGATACCTGTTCCCACGGAAAAAAAACTTCCATGAATTTCCCTATACCGATAAAGCCATAACATAAAAACCCCATTACCGCAACAATGGCATATAGAATAACGATGGTATAAGCTCCATCAGCTCCCCGACCATGACCAAAACGTGTACGGATCCATTCTGCTCCGGTCAGGACATTGGACCGCCGCAGCCAGACCGACAGATAGACCATCAAAAAAATCTGATTAAAAACAGGCCATAACCAAGGGATCCACATGCTTTTTAAGCCATACACAAAAGCAAGATAGACCATCCACATGGTTCCCGAGATGTCGAACATGCCCGATGCATCAGAAATGCCGAGCATGTAATAGGGAAGCGTTTTTCCACCTAAAAAATACGAATCAAGATTCTTGGCGGCTCGCTTTTTAAGGATCAAACCGATGACAATCATCGCCAGCAAATAACTGACGATGATAACTATATCTATTACGGAAATTTCCATGAATATTCTTTTCGTGGTCATCCGCAATCTACAATTATATTTCTATTTCTCCAATTGATCAATCACGACCGAAACAGGATAGTGATCGGATATCCCCTCAAGTGCAGGACCATTATGTACCTCCACCTGCTTCGCATGAGATGCTAAAGGTTCAGACAGCAAAATATAATCAAGTCGTTCAGAAACCGCTGCTAACCTTGGGTCTCCCCATTTCCAATTGTAAAGCGTAGCTGAAGCATAGCTGGCACGTTTGATTTCGGGAAATACAGATCGCCCGATACAATCTTCAAAACCCATGGCCAAAAAAGTCGATAGAACACTATAATCAAATCGCCCCCCTCTCATGTTGCCATATTGTGGATGCTCCTGATCCCATTTTCCCAAATTTGCCTTCAAGACAGACTTCGGCTCCAACCAGCTGGCATCCAATGGGGAGTAGGCATTCAAATCCCCCAGAATAATACAGCTGTCCAGGTGATTATTCTTTACATATTCTGCGATTTGTTTTGCTTCCCCCAGCCGATATTGCCAGGAAAAAGGGCTTAGATGGGTTACAATAAAATCTAAGTTTTTGATCTTCACATGCAGCATTCCATGCCAAAAACTATCTACCTGCGCTTTGATCAGCGTAATCGGATAACGCGAGGAAATACCAACGGGGTAACCTTTCTCTTTTAATAAAACAACGTAGCTGTGGCCGTATGTCTTTGCCAATTGCAGCAAGTCGGCCCGCTTAAAGTCCACCAGTTCCTGCAATGCCACAACATCAGGTTGCTCCTTCTTCATCCACGCAGTAAATTTATCCTTGCGATCCTGCTGCTTTTCAAAACCATTCCAGATATTATAGGAGATAATTTTCAACGTCGCCCGTTCTTGCGCGTACAAAAAGGAGGTCAGACACAGAAGACCAATCAGAGTCAGAATTTTAATATTATCTTTCTTTAACATATCACGAGCTTGTTCAACGTACATTTTTTTTACGGCATTTCACACAGCCATAACTTTCATGAAATACACGGAATTTCATTTATACCGGGCGATTGAGCTCGATACCCGATCAAGTATGCCCTCTAGCCCAGTTTATCTACACCTATTTTGTCAGGCGACCGATCGTTCCATTGCTTTTATTACCCACGTACGCGGCATTATGATCGATCAGATGAATCACTTTGCGCAATGATTCCGCAGAGCGTAGCCCATCCTCCGCTGTATTCAGGCAATAATCCAGCAGTTTGGTCACCGAAGAAACCGCGACATGTATCCGCGTATCGCTAGAAGCATAATAAATATACACGGTACCATCCGCGTCCATGATCCAACCATTAGAAAACAACACATTGGAAACATCGCCTACCCTTTCCTCTCCCTCGGGAGCCATCAGGTAACCCGCTGGTTCCGCAATTAATTCACTTGGATCCTCCAGGCTCGTGAGATAAAGGTATAATACATAGCGTAAGCCGGCTGCAGTCCCCCTTACCCCGTGCGCGAGATGCAGCCAGCCTCGATCCGTCTTTAATGGCGCTGGTCCCTCCCCATTTTTGAGTTCTTTGATGGTATGGTAAAAACGCTTATTAATAATCTTTTCCTGGCTGATTACGGCATTGCTAATATCGTCCACGAGTGCCCACCCGATACCGCCGCCACTTTTTGCCAGAATAAAATCATCCTGAGGGCGTGTATAAAATGCGTACTTGCCTTCCACAAACTCGGGGTGCAGTACCACATTACGTTGCTGGCTATTTGCCTTTAGATTGGGTAGACGATCCCAATGAATCAGATCTTTCGACCTGATGATTCCTGCCGAAGCAACCGCACTTGAAAGATCACCTGGAGCAGCATCAGGAGCATGCTGCTCACTACAAAAAATACCGTATACCCAGCCATCCTCATGAGCTGTGAGCCGCAAATCATAGACGTTTGTTTCCGCTTCGTCCAAATCAGGCAACAACAGCGGGTGCTCCCAAAAATGAAAATTGTCAACACCATTATCACTTTCAGCGATCGCAAAAATAGACTTCCGGTCAACACCTTCCACACGGACGAATAGCAGGTACTTACCTTTCCAATGCAGTGCACCAGCATTCATCGTTGAGTTGAATGCAATTCGCTCCAAAAAATGAGGGTTCGTCAATGGATTGAAATCGTAGCGCCAGCTGAGTGGAATATGTTCTTTGGTGACGACAGGATTTAAATAACGGGTGACAATCTTTCCCGTATCTGACAGTCCGACATTCGTTTTTTCCAATAATAAGCGTTGCGTTTCGACAATATAAGTTTGTTGACGTTCAAAGGATTCGGACATAAAATTACGTAAGTTCAAAAAGTTTATTTATAAATTCGCGGGATAAAGTGGTATACGTGTTACGCGGTGAAATGCCGTACCACTACCGGCGGTGATCTCCAGCTCAAATACAACCTCTTTCGTTTTAGGGTTGATCTCAATCACACGTCCTCCCGTTCCGGTACTTGTTTTGACGCCCATACCCGGAAAGAATAGCATATTACCTGTCTGTGGGAGGTATTGCACACCGGACAAAGCCTGAGAAAAAGCCTCGACTCCCCTTTCCTTTCCATAAGACCAAAGTTGTTGCACTGTTCTTTTAGTTGCGTCAATTTTATACTCAACAACCCGGCTATAATTATTTGCACCGCTCCCAAAATTGGGAATCCAATTCCGGTTATAGCCATTATCGAAGACCAAAATACGATCTTCCGCAAGTGCGACCGGAGTATGAGGGCCCCAAGGCCAGTCAAATCCTGCGGTGCTGGCATCCCCATTGATAACAGCAGGGTCAGTAATGCGTGTCCCATCTTCTGCAATAGGTTTTAAAAGCAAGGATTGATATTTAGCTCCCCAAAGCTTATGTGGAGATATCATCCATTGTGGTTGCCCAGAATGGTTAAAACGTAGGATTCCCTGGTATCTTAAAGTCGCCAATAAGTCATTTCCGATTTCGGCAATAGAATTATTGTGGGCCCAATTATTGGGCGTCTGTGAAAATGCAGGCGGTGTAATACCATCAGGTTTTACATAGCGAGCTGTATCCAGTTGTTTGGCCAGATCCCATTCCATGACCAAACTCCCTGTTTGGGGATTCAGTTCGATGATATGATCATTCACACGTGGTTCACCATTAACTAAACGCGCGGCTGTTTTTGTGACTGTTATTAAAAAATTGCCATTGGCAGCCTCTGTAATTTCATGGTGAAATCCGAATCCTAATTTAGCGAGATCCCATTCACGCTTCAAATTACCGAACATATCAATTTCCACTACCCTTTGCTGGGATTGGTCACCAGCAATAAAAGTTCCGCTTTTAGTACGCTTGAGGCCAATGGAATAAGAGAGCCGTTGCAGTTCAGGCGATGATTTAAACTGTAGAAGCCAACGCAATTCACCCTCCTGATCAACCATATATGGAAGTGAAACATCAGCTTCGCTTCGCCCTGGATAATGCACCAGATTGACGCCCGGCTCCATTTTACCGGCTTGGGCTTTTACTATTTTCCACCTTGGAAAGTCCTGCATATTCAATGCCGCAGTCTGGATATGTATGGTCGTTTTCCCTCTTTCATTTCCTTCCCGATCGGTAAAAATCAAATCGACAATATTGTCGTGATCAGGATATAAGCCCAGCACAGGCACGCTTTGTCGCGGAATATCGGTATGGCACAAATGTGTAATTGTTCCTGCGGAACCATTTTTGCCCTGCACAGTTACTTTTACACGACCGTAAGTAGGTAGCCAAACATCAACCAAAGCCGCAAGTGGATTGCAGCCCGAAGGATTGAGCTTAATTTTTTCGACAATATAATCAAGCGCAGTACCTTTGGTCGGAACCATTAATTTATCCCCATCTCTGAAGGTTAGGTTGGTACGCCAGTGTTCGAGCTCAGCTTTAATGTCAGAAACCTCCTGTAGTGGAATATGGACACGGCTCTTTTCAAAATTGAAAACATACTCTTCTGCTTTCTCCTCGATGTTGAGGAGCAATTCACCAGCCTCAACTTTTGCATTTAGGGATAGCTTTGCCGTTGATGCTTCCGATGTCTCCCGATCTTTCTTACACGAAACAAACAGTATAAGCAAGGTTGTGGTATATAAAGCCAAAATTGCAAGGGTCCTAGCTATTCTTGTTGTTATCATACCCATATGTTATAAAAATGGAACTTCTATTATATTTCAACAGCGAAAATTCCGCTGTTGGCGGAGATTTAGGTTTACGGTTGGGGGCAAATTTAAGCTGAAATGCTTACAGTTTCAGATGAACTAAAACCGTAAGCATTTTCTGCGTTTTATCGCCACAATGGATGTTGCTGAATTTTTGAATTTGTATTGATTTCACCTTCAGGAATAGGAAGATAATAATGTTTGGGCTGGAAATTATTCGCGCCTTGCTTTTTATTATCAACAAAAATCTGCTTCATTTGTGTTGGTGTATACCAACGTTTTAGATCAAAAAAGCGATGTCCCTCAAAGAAAAATTCCAATTCATTCTGTTTTATTATTTCTTTCATCAACTCATCGGCATTGGCCCAGGTTTTATTTGCTAAACCTGCGCGATCACGAACGCGCTTCAAGCTAGATGCGGCTCCAGCGATATTTCCATTTTTAGCACAGGCTTCAGCATGCAGCAATAAGACCTCAGCAAACCGAAATACACGAAGGTTATTATTCCGGTTCGCAGCATCGTACATACTATTTGCTCCAGCAATATTTCTATAAAAATTGGTATATTTCTTAATTAGGAAACGACCGGTTTTACCATCAATTGTTGGGTAAGTAGGCTCCCCACGTTGCCGCTTCGGTCCAGCATTACTCCACATAAGGTCAAAAGGCTGATTGCCAAACCAGGCACCATCAGTAAGGCCTGACTCATAATCTGAATATTTCCAGAAGAAACTTGTGTACATTCGTTTATCAAAGCGCGTATCTGAACCTGCTGGACGTTCTTCTGAAATAAAATCACGAACAACAGCTGCCCCGGGCATTAATTTAAACCAGGCACCTGTACCATCTGGCCCAGCAAAGTTAGGCAGCACAAACCCCATCGCACAAGAAGCACAGTCTACCCCCCAATTTCCATCCCCACCGAACTTACTGTCATAAACTATTTCCCAAACTGACTCCTTATTCAGCTTAGTTGTTTCCTTGAAATTATCTTCAAAATTAGTCGTCAGATCATAAGCATAGGGTGCAGTCAATAAGGCCTTCAATTCTGTTTCGGCCTCGGCATATTGTTTGGTATATACCAATGCCTTTCCCAGATAGGCGACCGCAGCCCCTTTCGTAACCCGGCCAGCCTCGGCTGCAGATCGTGTTATTGGTAGATTGTCCTTCGCTATTTTAAAATCTGCAACGACCTGTTTCCATATTTCGGCTTCAGGTGACGCAAGTTTGCTCGCACCATCTGGATCATCGTCTGTCGGCAATACTCTTAAAGGCACATCACCATAATTAGCTGCAAGCAGAAAATAATACATTCCCCTTAAAAAGCTAGCTTCTCCGACCAGCTCTTTTTTTCGGCTTTCATCCATTGAAACACGCGGTATATTTTTTAAAAACACATTTGCTCTATTTATTCCGCTATACAAGCTACCAAAATCACTTTCAGGGGTACCCGCAGAATTGAGGAAGTTGACATATTCCCAGGTAAATGCTTCCTCACCACTGAGAAACCACATATCATCCGCTCTGTTCATCGTTTGATAACCACCGTACGCTCCGTAGTAACCTGACATTTGTGAACGAATTGGTGAATAAATCGTAGCCATCGCAGACTGCGCATCGGATTCAATCGCCCAATAAGTCTCCTCAACAGGTAAATTAGGATTGGTTCGATCCAAAAAATCTGACTTACAGCCTCCTAAGAACAATAAGGATGCTGCTATAACTGTATATTTTTTTATTGAAAAGTTCATCTATATCGTATTTAAAACATAAAATTTATTTATATAACAGATCGATTATCCATTAAAAGTTAGCCTGAACACCAAACATAATGGTCCGTGCCAATGGGAAACGACCATGATCCGTACCAGCTGTTAATACACCCGATGGCGTTCCATTATCACCGTTGCTTTGACCTAGATCCGGGGTATAGCCTTTATATTTTGTCACGGTAAACAGATTATCCCCAGCCAGAAATACGCGTGCGTTTTTCAAAGTGGCCTTACTTAGCCATTCCGCGGGTAGTGTATACCCAACTTCAATAGTTTTTAAACGGAACAAAGCTCCGCTCTCAATCCAACGGTCACTCACCCGACGCTTATTATCATTTGGATCCTCCCGTGTGTACCGCGGAATATCAGTATCTGGTTTGCTTGGCG
Source organism: Sphingobacterium sp. UBA7625 (assembly GCF_002484085.1). Classification (NCBI taxonomy): domain Bacteria; kingdom Pseudomonadati; phylum Bacteroidota; class Sphingobacteriia; order Sphingobacteriales; family Sphingobacteriaceae; genus Sphingobacterium; species Sphingobacterium sp. UBA7625. The sequence goes on along the minus strand of NZ_DLJD01000051.1, from coordinate 433,213 downwards.
TCCATGAATCTAGTAAACGGGCAGAATGATTATTCACTTCATTGGTTTGTTCCATGCGTGCCCGGGTATAGTTATAAATCTTATTGCCATACATACCATCAAAGAAGACAGCCATATCGAATCCTTTATAGTCCAGACCCCCGCGAATACCATAAGCAAGACTCGGGAAAGGGCTACCAACATACTGACGGTCATTATTGTCAATACGACCATCTTTGTTATAATCTACAAATTTGATATCCCCCGCAGCGGCATTTGGCTGAATTACTTTACCATCTGCCGATTTATAGCCTTGTGCTTCTGCATCTGACTGGAAAAGTCCATCGGTTTGGATCACCCAGAAACCCCCAATTGGATAACCAACTTTAGCCCAGGTAATTGTACCCTCACCCTGCGGATTATAGCCACCAAATTCCTGAACGTTACCTATTGTAACGGCTTTCACTTTATTTTTCACCGTGGAAGCATTCACACCAATGTTATAGTTCAATGCTCCAACAGAATTCTTGTATGTCGCTAATAATTCAAAACCCTTATTGCTAATTGTTCCCGCATTCATCACCGGAGTTCCCTTAAGCCCGGCCGAAGGAGGTTGATTGATCCCTAAAAGAATATCCTTGGTTTCACGCACGTAATAATCAGCACTGATGTTCAATTTCTTTTGCATAAATGCCAAATCCAACCCAATATTGCTTGTCGCTGTTTCTTCCCAAGTCAGGTTTCGCGGCGAAACCCAGTTGATACCAGTACTTGCCCCCTGCCACCAGGTACCACCTTGCAAATAATTGATACCATAAGTAGTTATCCTTTGTGTGGTGTAATTTGCAATTTCCTGATTACCCAGTCGACCATAACTGGCACGGAGTTTAAATTCATTGACTGTAGCTTTTGCTGTTTCGAAAAATTTCTCATTCATCACATTCCAGCCCAAAGCGATAGACGGGAATACCCCATATCGTGCTCCATCGGCGAATTTGGAAGAACCATCGCGACGTATTGTCGCTGTAAGTAGGTAACGACTATCATAACTATATATTAAGCGTCCAAACTGGGAGATCAATGCCGCTTCATTTAAACTACCCGAAGTCGTTTGTTCTGTCGGAGAAGCAGCATCAATAGCATCAGTTCCCAATGGCAGATTATTCCGTCCCGCACCAAAACCTCTATTGGTATTTTCCTGCGCGGAATAACCCGCTAATAATGAAATAGTGTGTTTGTCAAACGTGTTATCGTAATGCAATGTATTTTCAACTAACCATTGATTGTTAAAAAATGCGCTTTCATTGAGAAAAGATTTACGTACATCGGTACCATAGGTATAGGCATCTCCTTTATTATAATTCCTGCCGGTTGTCTTGTTGACCCCGACATTTAATTTATATTTTAGCCCCTTAATAAACAAATCCACTTCGGCATATCCATTGAGCATAAGATCCGTCTGATATACATGTCGGTTAAATAAGTTCAAAATCCCCACCGGATTGTCCAAGTTCTTCATCCACGGCGCATACGTAGCATATCCACCAACTAAATTGGCATCATAAATAGGTACCAGGGCATTTTGCCGTAAAATATCTGTGATAGTCAGGTCTGAAAATTTTCGGTCACCTGATTTTATCAAAAAGGTATTTCCTACCCGTAAGTGGTTGTTAAAAAAACTAAAGGTATTTTTTGTACGCAGATTGAAAGCTTTATAACCGGTAGTCTTCAAGATACCTTGCTGATTTAAATAACCTCCGGACACGCTATAGGTAGACTGTTCTCCCCCACCCGAAATATCGAGATTGACCTTATTAACTGGGGCTGTATGAAACACCTCGTCCTGCCAATTCGTATTTGTATTTAGATTTTGTGCTTCTGTTGGTAGATACCCGTTGTCATGCTGAAACTGCTTCCATTGTGGGCCATCCATCAAATCCATTTTTTTCGGAAGGCTTTGAATACCTGTGTATGCATTTAAGCTTAAGGTAGCTGGGGTTGCTTTTCTACCACCTTTTGTGGTAATGATAACGACACCATTGGCCGCCCGGGATCCATAAATTGCCGCTGCAGAAGCATCTTTCAGTACTTCGAGCGATGCAATATCATTCGGGTCAACCATATTGATATCACCAAATACCCCGTCAATGACATAAAGAGGCGCATTATTCCCCATAGAACTTAGCCCACGGACATTAATGCTCATACCTGCACCCGGCGTTCCACTAGCGCTAGATACCGTTACCCCGGCAACACGCCCCTGCAATGCACCAGCAGCACTCTTTGCTAGATTAGACTGCAGGTCCTTTCCTGTAACAGATGCTACAGCACCTGTTAAATCACCTCTTTTTACCGTACCATACCCGATAACAACAACTTCGTCCAAGTCGGTGCCCGACTGAAGTATAATACGATATGTCGATGCTTCATTAACAAGAACCTCTTGTTCCTTCATCCCTACATAGGTAATTTTTAAGGTCTTCCCTTTCTCAACATCAAGCACGAACGAACCATCAGCATCAGTTTTTGTCCCCCCGGCACCACCTTTGATGTTTACAGTGGCACCCGCCACTGGCCTATTATCTGCATCAAGGACTTTTCCCCTTACTTTTTGGGATTGTTGCGCCCAAGCAAACGTGCCATAAGCCGAAAATAAAAGCAGTAAAGCTGTTTTTTTCATATTTTGTGTATTTAAGGTTTACAATAAATAGATAGATTGTATATAATATGTTTATACTTAATTGGTATGCTATTATTGGTCTACAGGACGAAATTAGAGAAAAGGAGAAGTCAGGAATAGCAAGATCAGGTCATTTGTATTGTACTTTTAATTCATATTTCCGATCAAGGCATCTCAAGAAATACAAACACAAACGATTGCGCATTCCAAAATATAAAAGAGGTTAATGAAAATATGCACCAGCTTAAAACAAAGATCAAAACACTGTAAAACAATATATTACAATAAAGCTAACAGCAATTCATTGAACTCTAAGTTCATTTTTATTGAATTATTTCACAGCATTGGACAATGCTGTGCGATCGTTTGTCAAACAGTATGGTTACTATCCGACAAATTTCCGGTACGCAGCCATTGCTGTCGTAAGTATAAAAGAATGTACCCGGAATCTGCGTATAGGAGAAGATTAAGCAGCCAGGTTGCTAGATAATCATTTGCTGTTTCCGCAGGCTATTTCGGTATTCAATGGGTGTTATCCCTTTTTTCTTTTTGAATACACGGTAGAAATAAGAAACACTATTAAAACCACATTGCTCGACGATATCGGCAATTGGAGTCTCCTCTTTTAACAGCCTTACAGCCATATTGATCCGAAAGTCAAGCAGGTAATCTGTAAAATTCAATGTTGTAGCCGATTTCAAAAAGCGAGAGAAGGTCGATTTGCTCATGTTCATAATCGCCGCCACCATAGGCAGGCTCAATTCTTTGTTGATATTGGCAACGACATATTCCTGCAGACGCCCCATAAGCAGTTCGCTATTGCTCAAAACAGTATTTGTTGCGGTGGATAATACACGGATATCCTCGCCCTTGGAGAGTTCATAGAGCAAGACAAACAGCTTCATCACCGAATAGAAGCCATCGCGCTCTAATGTCAATATACGGAGCAAAGGAAGCACGCGATCGACAGTATCTTTTCCAAATACAACCCCGCGAGATGCTTTTGACAAAAGTTGTTGTATACTTGCAAATTGCTTTTTATCCAGATATTGTTCGATGAGAGAGGGATGAAATTGTATGGTGATTTCATGAATATCGCTCGATTGGCATTCGCCATCTTTCCAGGCATGTTCGAGCTCAGGGCTTGCAATCAGTACTAGATCCTGTTCACCGATCGTTTCTACGGAATTACCAATGATACGTTGTGCACCGGAAGCACCCTCCACATAATTGAGTTCGTACTCGGGATGGATATGTACCGGAAAAGTGAAAGAAGATTTTCGCCTGTCAAAGACCACAAAGCAGTCATCAGCGGACAATGGTGATTTCTCTCGAAATATATCAGGTCTCATAATCAGTTCTTTTTTCCCTTTGGTAAATTACCCAAACTTAACTAAAATTATACGGATAACCAATGCCACCTTCTTCTCAAAAAACATGTCAACTCAGCGACAGTCCGTTAATTTGAGCTGCTGCCTCCCCGTCACTCCAGGGTCGGTCATCATTTTGTACAGTGGAAAAGTACCTGATGAGACTTTATTCTTCTTATAGGATAGTCAAAAAAATAGGCTGTCTAAAATGCAGCCTATTTTTTCATTCAAACACAACAATTAATTCTTTAAGTATTTTTCCAGGAATTGATCCTGTTCCCATAGGAGGTGAAAGATATTCTCCTTCGCGACGTAGCCATGGGCCTCGCGCGGCAAAATCACCATCCGCACAGGCGCGCCCAAATTCTTTAAGGCCTGAAAATAACGTTCTGTCTGTAGCGTAAATGTTCCCGGGTTATTATCGGCTCCGCCGTGGACAAGCAGTAAAGGCGTCTTCATCCGGTCTGCACTGACAAATGGGGACATGGTCATATACAACTTTGGATCATCCCAAAAGTTACGTTGTTCACTTTGGAAACCAAATGGCGTTAATGTCCTGTTATAAGCCCCTGAACGGGCAATTCCTGCAGCGAATAGTTTTGAATTGGACAATAAGTGCGCCGTCATAAAAGCTCCGTACGAATGTCCGCCCACCGCAACTTTTTTGCGGTCAATATAGCCCAGTTTGTCTACGGCATTAATTGCAGCCTCGGCATTGGCGACTAACTGTTCGATAAAGCTGTCATTAGGTTCTTTCTTCCCTTCACCTACAATCGGGAAGGCCGCATTATCCAGTACAGCATAGCCTTTGGATACCCAATAGATAAATGAGCCATAACTTGGAAAGGTAAATTCCTTTGGATTCGCCGTACTTTGCCCTGCCGTATTTTTGTCTTTATATTCCCTCGGATACGCCCACATCAACAGGGGTAATTTTTCCTTTTTATTCAGGTCATAGCCAGCTGGTAGATATAACGTCCCCGAAAGCTCTACACCATCCTTACGTTTATAGTTTAAGATTTCTTTATGAACTTTTTCAAGTGATTTAAATGGGTTTTCTAATGTTGTCAATGCAACCTGTTTACCCGATTTTATATTTTTTAGGTAATAATTCGGATAGACTGATGCGGATTGAAGTGAAATCAGTAACTCACCCGTTTTTGGATTTATAATCTCTCCGATCCGTTCCTGTAACTCAGATGCGGCAGCTGTATACAATCGTTTTTTCTTTAACGTTTGTAGGTCCAACTCTTCAACAAATGGGAACTCACCTTCTTTGGTAAAGCCTTTTCCTACAAATAAGACTTTGTCTTTATCGATATACATGCTGTAGTTTCCGAGCGCATTTTTCTGCTGATATACAGTTCCCGGATCGTTATAGACATCCTGACTATTTCTGTCTTGCAGCAATTTGGATTCACCGGTCGAAGGATTGACAACAAAAGTCTTGGCATTACGCGTATCATACCATTGCGAATGGACCAAGGCATACTTATCATTACCCCACACAACTCCGGCATAGCGGTCCTTCATTTTGAAGATCAGCTTTCCCGCATCCGTATAAGGTAAGTCCAAGGTATAAAGGGCATCACGAAATTCTGCCGCTTTGTTGGCATCGCCACCATCCAGGGCTTCAACATAAGCTAAGGTTGCCGGCCGATCGTCTCGCCATTGCAAAGACCGTCTTCCTGGACGTGTCGAAGAAAACCCTTTGGGCATAACCTCCGTTAAAGGTACCTCGTTAACCAGTGCAATCTCTTTTCCGGATAGATCGTAGATCCGTGTCTGTTGCGGAAAACGTGAGGCTGGCACCACATAAGAATAAGGCTTTGCTATTGTTGTTATCATCACATAGGCACCGTTAGGCGAAAAGGAAACTCCTGTGTAGATACCTTTGTCCTTAAAATTGGAAATTGTTCCGTCCAGATCCACAAACTGTAAATTGGACTGTACCAAGGTTTCAAAATTCTGTTCGTCCTGTGGGTTTTTCAATAGATCCTGATAGGTTCTCAATTGCGATACCTTTCCGTCACTTGTTGATACAACCGGTCCAGTGGGCAGATCTCTGGACGGATCCAGCAATGGTTTTTTTTCTTTTGGCAACGCCGTAATGATTAATCTCTTTGAATTACCAAGCCATTGAAAAGGTGCATCCAACGTCGCATTTAAATTGTAGGCGGTCAATTGTTTTACTGTTTTCGTTGTCAAATCCAGAACAAACAAAGCCGTCCCATTATCGTTTGTATTGGTAAATGCCAAATGGCTATTGTCCGGGGAGAATACAAAATTGGACAAGGAGGGCGTGTTCGGCATCCCAACAAAATCTGTATCTTCTACCTGTTGTCCGATTTTCTTCAAACCGATCTTATTGTAAAAGACTGTCGAACTTTCCATATTTGTGCGTGGATTGATCCGTAATCCGGCCAGTTTCATTTCTTCCTGCCCCAGTTCCTCCAGGCTCTTATAGGTTGACCGATAAGTGAATAACAGCCATTTGTTGTCACTTGACATTTTTATTTGAGGCGGACGGACAAAATCGGCCAGGGCCAAAATTTCGGAAGTCGGTTTTTGAAAGGTAATATTCTCTTGCGCTTGTGTTTTTAGAGACAATAATAGCAAGAGACCATAGCATAGCTTCTTCATAAATTTATTTTGCAAATTAGGGCAATAAAAAGTAATAAATTTATGCAAAAAAATCAAGTATTGTAGTCGTTTTATGACACTAAAATTAAACTTAAATTGTTTCATAAAAAACAGGCAAAATTTCATAATTTAAAGTTATCAACATTTATAAACAGAAGATTATCAATGCATTAATAAAGACAACTAGCGGCAAACGCATCCTGTGACAAACTTTTGCCCAAAATGTGGAAAAGTCAAACTACCGCTTCGCAAGAAAATATGTGATATTTGTTAAGCTAATGAAAGAATTGGCAATTCAACGAAGTAACGACCTTTCTTTTTCTACGAAGATTGGATTAAAAAAATAAACATACAAACATGGCAAGAATTATCAAATTTGAGAAAAACGATTGTGCTCCTTGTGCGCAAGTATCGGCTTATTTGGATCAAAAAGGTATCCAATATGAAACAGTTAATCCTTTTGATGAACCTGACTTGGCCGCAAAATTCAAAATCCGTACGGTTCCAACGGTAATCGTATTGGAAGATGAAGAAATTCAACACCGTATCATTGGCTTTAAACCAGAAGAATTGGCAGCCATTGCACTTTAATAAATCGAGGTATCATTAAAACAAACACGACAACATGATACACATTTATTACGATTCCAGAACGGGTAACGTACAGCGTTTTATGGACAAAGTCGCACAGATCACTGGCTGGCAGATCCATAAAATTAGCGCTGACCTTCAGGTAAATCATCCCGGCCATTTGGTCACATTTACCACGAATTTTGGACAAGTACCCGAAAACACAAAAGAATTCATGAAACGAGAAGCTAAAAATATTTATTCTGTAACCTCCAGTGGCAACCGCAACTGGGGTCCAAATTTCGGTTTGGCAGCGGATCGTATTTCACAGGATTTCGACATTCCACTGGCATTCAAATTTGAATTGTCCGGAACAATGGAAGATATAAACCAATTTATTGACATCTTAAAGAACTTTTGCGATGGTAGCAAACGAAGTAGCAAAAAACTGGATATTGCTTAATAATGAAATCATGATTAAGCATGATGACGAATTCAGCTTACATAAAGATAAGGAAGCTGTTCGTGCATATTTCCTGGAATATGTAAATAAGAACACGGTGTTCTTTTATACATTGAAAGAAAAAATAGACTATTTGATAGAAAACAATTATTATATTGATTTTTATCAATGGTTTACATTTGAAGAAATTGAAGAAGTATTCAACTATGTGTACGCCAAAAAATTCCGTTTCGAATCCTTTATGGCAGCCTTCAAATTTTTCCAGAGCTATGCACTTCGTGATGACTCCGGTGAAAAATTCCTAGAGCGCTACGAGGACCGCGTTGTTGCGGTATCCCTGTTCCTAGCGCGCGAAGAAGGTGTAAAAAAAGCGATTGAATATGCGGAGATCATGATCAACCAAGAATACCAACCTGCAACACCAACATTCTTGAATGCGGGTAAAAAACGCTCTGGAGAATTGGTATCTTGTTTCTTGGATGAAATTGGTGACAACCTGAACGGTATTGGTTATGCGGTTGATTCAGCCATGAAATTATCCTCTATCGGAGGGGGCGTATCATTCAATATCTCCAAAATCCGTGCACGTGGCGAGGCTATCAAAGGTGTTGAAGGTCGTGCCGGAGGGGTACTTCCGATCATGAAAATCATGGAGGATACGTTCTCCTATGCGAATCAATTGGGACAACGTCCCGGTGCTGGGGCTGTATACCTGAATATTTTCCACTCGGATATTGAAGAATTCCTTGATTGTAAAAAGATCAATGTGGACGAAAAAGTACGTATCAAATCACTTTCAATCGGCATCATCGTTCCGGACAAGTTCATGGAACTAGCGGAGAAAGACGAACCATGCTATTTGATCTACCCACATACGGTGATGCAAGAGTATGGACAATTCTTGGATGAAATGGATATGGACAAGATGTACGATGAGTTGATCACCAATCCAAATGTCAAAAAGAAAAAAATCAACGCACGCCACCTGTTAGTTAAGATTGCGCAAACGCAAAAAGAATCCGGTTACCCGTATATCTTCTTCAAAGAAAACACCAATCGTGTACATGCTTTGAATGAAATCGGTCAGGTGAAATTCTCGAACCTGTGTACAGAGATTATGCAAGTATCACAAGTATCCGATATCGAGATCTACGGCAAACAAGATACGATCCGTTATGGTATCTCCTGTAACCTTGGTTCGTTGAATATCGCTACGGTGATGGACAACAAACGTATCAAAGAAACGGTTAAGACAGCTATGCGAGCTTTAACAGTTGTCACAGATGTCACTAACATCGATATGGTTCCTTCCATTGCAAAAGCAAATCGCGAGCTGCATTCTGTAGGACTTGGAGCGATGAATCTACATGGATACTTGGCAAAAAGCTTTATTATGTATGAATCTAATGAAGCATTGGATTTTGCCAATACATTCTTCATGATGATGAACTACTATTCATTGGAGGCATCCATGGAAATTGCAAAAGAACGCGGAAAAACATTTGTTGGATTTGAGAAATCAGCCTATGCAGATGGCACGTATTTCAATAATTACGTGAACCGTGATTACCTTCCAAAAACAGCTAAGGTACAAGAATTGTTCGAAGGTATCCATGTTCCAACTGTTGAAGATTGGTTAGAATTAAAAGCAAAAATCAAAGAACATGGTATCTACCATGCGTACCGTTTGGCGATTGCTCCAAATCAATCTACGTCCTATATCATGAATGCAACAGCATCGGTTATGCCAATTGTCGACATTATTGAAGTGCGCGAATATGGGGACAGTACAACCTATTATCCAATGCCATATTTGACAAATGATAATTATTTCTATTTCAAATCGGCTTACGATATGGATCAGTTCAAAGTATTGAAATTGATTTCGGTCATCCAACGTCATATCGACCAAGGGGTATCTACAATCTTGCATACCAATTCGAAAGACTCCACAAGAGATTTGTCTAGATATTATATCTATGCACATAAATTGGGATTGAAATCCCTTTATTACACACGAACAAGAAAATCGACCATTGACGAATGTGTCTCTTGTTCAGCCTAATCTTGAGATTTTAGTATTTGGATATATAATGTGAATAGGTCAAAAGTTGCCAAGTTATCGGCAACTTTTGGCTTAATCTACCGAGCAGAAATTCAAGTACATGATAATAAATGCCTAATACTTTAAAATAAAAATGAGTAAAACATATAAAGCTGTCAATTGGAATACCCCTGAGAACGATTATGTATTGATGTTCTGGGAACAAAATATCCGTCAATTCTGGATTGACACCGAATACATTCCATCAAAAGATATCGATAGTTGGAAACGTATCAGCCCGGAAATGAAAGATGCCTATAAAAAAGCATTAGGCGGTTTGACCCTGTTAGATACCTTGCAGAGTCATACGGGTATGCCAAAAATTATCGACCACATAGATACTTTACAAAATAAAGCTGTATTGTCCTATATGTGTATGATGGAAGCCATTCATGCAAAATCCTATTCCACTATTTTCACAACGGTTTCAACGACAGCTGAAATCAATGATATCTTCGAGTGGGTTCAACAGAATAAATACCTGCAATATAAAGCACAAATGATCGATGGTTATTACCGTGCTATCGATAAAGAAGATGCCTCTGATGAAGAGATCTATATGGCTATGGCTGCTTCTGTATTGTTGGAATCCTTCTTATTCTACTCTGGCTTCTTCCTACCTTTATGGTTATGTGGTCAAGGTGAAATGGTTGCTTCTGCGGATATTATTAAGAAAATCATCGCTGACGAATCTATTCACGGTGTATTCGTCGGATTGATGGCCCAAGATCAATTCAAAAAATTAAAGAATCAAGATCAGGTGAAAGCACGTTTCTTGGCATTGCTTTATAACCTATATGAAAACGAGCTGAAATATACCGAAGAGATTTATACTGAGGTAGGTTTGACTGCTGAGGTTAAAGAATATGTTCGTTATAATGCAAACAAGGCATTGATGAACTTAGGTTTTGATCCGATCTTTGAGGTGAAACAAGTCAACCCAATTGTATTGAATGGCTTGAATACAGAAACGACACAACACGACTTCTTCTCCAAGAAATCAACAAACTACGAAAAAGCCACTGAGATTGTCCATCTGAAAGATGATGACTTCAAAATGGATGTCCTCGTAGATATATAAGGATTTTCAATAGATCTAATAAAAAATCCCCGGAAGTTAAAACTTGCGGGGATTTTTTATTGGGGTGAACGTATTCTATTATTGCTGAAAAGCTTTAATGGCCTGACCGCGCCAAGCAGAATCAAGCGGAGCGTCAAGCAACCAGGTTAATGTGGGTGCGATATCATAAATCATCACTGTCCCTTTGATCTCCTTACCTTTGGGCACTCCCGGCCCGGTCATTACCCATGGAATCTCAACTTCTGCCAAGGATTTGCCACCATGTCCTTTACCCGTACCCCCATGATCTGCGGCGACAACAAAGATAGTTTCATCTGCAATGCCCGCATCCTTGACGGCCTGCTGCAATGTTCCGATCCGTCGGTCAACCTGCTTTAGTTCGGCGTAATACTCGGGGGTATCGTGGCCTATATTATGACCGACACCATCGGGCTGGTCGAAATGCACAAAAGTGACTGTTGGTTTTTCTTTTTTGATAATATCCACAGTCGTATTCAATGCTGCTTCGTCATCATCCTTGGTATTAATAATCTTTTGCACGACTTTATTATCAATCAGATACCCTATTCCCGGCCAACTGTGAACCACAGCAAATTGCGCTTTGGGATTCTTCTGTGCCACCGCATTAAATAAAGAAGGAAACATCCCATTTTCAGTTCTGACAGTTGAGGGGATTTCAGGTGTTTTGCTATCCCATTCCGTATAACCATGCGTTGTCGGTCCGGCCCCCATCAACATGGACGCCCAGTTTACCGCACTAGACGAAGGGAGCACGGTACGTACATGGGTACTATAAGTTCCCTCCTGCATCATCTTTTTGAGATTTGGCATCTCCGCTTTTGGAAGGGCATAGGCTCCGAACCCATCGAATCCTACCAAAACCACATGCTTGATCTTTTTGCTCTGTGCCATCACTGCACTGGTAGATAAACCTAGCAATAGTAATGGCAATAATAAATTTCTAATTTTCATCTGTATAAATTCGTTTTTTAATTGTGATGAAGCTATCAAATTTATTCATGCTCTTTTGTGATTATTCATTCATAATTAATTTGTTTTTTAATTGTATTCATGAACTCGGTTCACTCGGTCTGAATAAATCATGATGGTTTCATAATTGTTATAATTTCAAAAACTTGATAACTCAAAAATAGAAATTTTATTCTAATTATTATGTTAAGTAAACATTATTTAATATATCTAACCAATATGTTACATTAAATTTAAAACACATAAAAAGCCGCTAGTAATTCTACCAGCGGCTTTCTTAAAGGACAATTCACCACTATAATTCAATTGCCTCAACTAGCATTCTAGTCTCCATCAATAACCTGGATTTTGCTTTAAATTAGGGTTCATCGATATTTGTTGTTGAGGTATAGGAAATACTGTCTTTGTTTCAGTTGTCGGCTTGTGATCCCACCAAGTTGCTGTGTGGAATTTACCAAAACGAATTAAATCCCTCCTTCTGAATCCCTCGAAAATAAACTCACGACCACGCTCGGCTAAAAGTTCATCCAACGTTAATGTACCCGTTGTATATTGCCCTTCAGCCCAATCTGTATTCGTAAATGCTCGTTTTTTGCAATTATTGATTAGATCAACAGCTTCTTGAGATGCAATACCACCATTTTTCCGCATTAGGGCCTCTGCTTTCGCAAAATAAATCCAGCTCAAACGATAGACGTTCCAATCCGTATTATTATAATTTTCATCCACTGGTATCTTTACACCATTAACATTCCCGACAAGTGAGTTACCGAGTTTATATTTATTAAAACGGATCCCACTATTTTCTTCACCGTCGCTCATTGTAGAGGATGTACCTCCAGTTTTGGCCCTTCGAATATAATCGACAAAAACCAGCTGCTCTCCCTTATATTCTTCTGATCCTTCCACAATTTTACCATCTACAAACTTAACCATCGGTCCGTTTAAAAACCATTCTTTTTTTCGCAGATCTTTTTCATTGTATTGACCAAAAACCCCCGGAATCAAGACGATACCATTATTTCCAGTTCTCCCGCCACCGTAAATCTCGCTTTGTACGAAATGATAAAACTCACTAGGAAATCCAGTTGCAAAATCCGCTATTTTATAATCGTAGGCAATTGAAAAAATGGTTTCCTTGGACATATCATTCGTAGGCACATAAGCGTCTGTTATATTAGGATCTAACGCCATAGCACCATTCAATCCTCCCCCGGTACCCGATATCAATTTGTCAGCTGCCGCGATACAATCATCCCATCGTGGTTGCCCATACCATTTTTCAGCATTTAAATATAGTTCGACTAACATCGCATACCCTGTGGCCTGCGAAACTCGGCCCAACATCGCTCTTGATAGTTTGGGCGCTAAATCAATATTATCCAAGATTTCCTTTTCAATAAACTCAAAAACCTCTTTCGTAGAAGAAGGTTTGGGTAATGGTTCTTCCGCTGTACTAGGGGCTTTAGTCGTTATCGGGATGTTTCCGAATAGATCCATTAATTTTAAATAATGTAATGCACGCAGCAGCTTAAGTTCGGCGATGAATTCCGTTTTCTCGACATCTGTTAAACCCATCTCCGCCACATCAGATTTTTCAAGAATATCAATGGGACTATTACACAAACCAACCCCCCAATACATCAATACCCAAGCTTGGTTTAATCCACCCTCATCTACTGTCCAAGTGTGATAATGTAGCCGTTTCCATTTCCCGCCGTCTTCTCCATGCCGTCCCTTGGTTGGCCAGGCCAATTGATCCCCAGATAACTCTGCAGGTCGCCACCATCCATCCTGCCCTGAGGGTGATATCCATGCATTTGCATGCGTATATGGTCGTAATACTGCAGATATCACTTCATTCTTATTCTTATAAAAATCGCCTGCGACAATAACATCATAAGCGTTTTCATCTAGGTTTGTACAACTTGATGCATTTATTACACACGCTAGAAGTAAAATTTTAACAATATTTCTCATAATAATCATTCATTAAAAACTAAAATTTACGCCAAACAAAAGCGACCTGGTGTTGGGATAAGGACCTCTACTGTCAATGCCCAAACGCTGCCCATTAATTTCGTTCCCTAAGCCAGTATCCAATACAAAATCTGGATCATTTCCCGAATAACCAGTAATGGTTGCCAAATTCTGAACGGTCAAATACGCGCGTACATTATTTACCCATGTATTGTTCTTCAATTTAAACCGATAACCGATCGTAACTTCATCAATTTTTAAGTGGCTACCACTCTCCAAATAATAATCAGAGTACATATAGGTATCGTCTATTTCTTTATATTTGGTAAATGCGTCTCTCAAAAGATTCCCTGACCATACTTTGTTGCCGTAAGAAAGCGCTGTCGTGTTTAATATATCGTAGTCGAATTTACCTCGCATAAAGATTCTTAAATCAAAATTTTTATAAGAAAAATTATTGGTCCAAGAGAGATAATATTTTGGAACCGCGTTTCCTAACACTGCCAGGTCAGAAGCATTTAAATCATCTCTTGAATTATTGATCGCGTCATTGTGTACAGCTTCGCCATTTCGATTATAAAACAGCCATTTTCCTTCGTCATCAAATCCAGCAAATCGCTTACCAAAAAACTCGCCGATACGATGTCCTTCATAGGTGGTGAAAGCGTTCCCTAACGCCCCTGCTCCACCTATATCTCCGAACTCCTTATATCTGACCGTAAAAATATTATTCGAATAACTTTCCATTACATTCTTCAATGTACTCGCCGTAAAGTCCATATTCCACTTAAAATTATCTCGATCAATAGCACGATAACTCAATGCCAATTCAATACCTTTTGAAGAAAGTGTACCCACATTAGAATAAACATTTTCTCTTATATAAGGCGGTTGCGGTGTCTTATAAGTGTCTAATAGATCAACGGTTTTCCTTTGAAAAAGATCAATTGAACCTGAAAGCTTATTGCTCAACATCGTGAAATCAACGCCAATATTTGTCTCCTTCTTGGTCTCCCACCTCAAATTTGGGTTAGGGTTACGGTCAGGACCATAGGTCTCCCGATAGATTTCATCTGGGTACAAATACTTACCTCCTCCTCCTAAGGTCAATCGAGAGGCATTATTTGCAAAACCCGTATTTCCCGTTTCGCCATAACCTGCACGTAATTTCAAATTATTTATAAAACCAACATCCTTCATAAAGTCTTCATTGCTGATATTCCAGCCTACCGACACTGCAGGAAAGCTTCCCCATTTGTTATTCGCACCGAATTTGGATGAGCCTTCACGTCTTAGAATAAATTGGGCCATATACTTATCCGAGAAAGTATAATTTATCCGACCAAAAAAAGCGATCAATGTATTATCGTTTTTATAACTGTCCAGGTTGGCACGTCCATCGCGTAGCGCTTGCCCTTCCGACATGTTATCCTCATTAAAACGATCGTTTATAAAGCCCCTATTGTCTGCACTTTGCCCCTCATCTTTCTCATAACGATAACTGTAACCTGCCAATGCTGTTATGCCATGTTTCTCTGCGACTGTCGTATTATATTGGAGTGTGGGCTCAAACGCATACTTTTCATTCAACAGATTGGATTTGGAAGCATACCCGCCACCTGGATAATCTTGGTCTTCCAACGATGCTTCGCTATTTAAAGCCCTATAAGCACCATCTATATAAGAATTACGCTGCACTGACCCAAAAACACTGGCCTTCAACCCTTCAATTATATTTAAATCCGCTTTTCCGTCGAGTGAAGATGTCTGTTGTTTCCGATAACTAGTTTCGGTAAATAATCGAGCAAATTCATTTGTACTTGTCCGATCATAGCGATAAGATCCATCTTCGTTAAAGTTTGAAAGCGTCGGATTTTTGGTCGCTTCACTTTCCCATCCTCCACCGCCCAACAAGTTTGCATTGTTTGTATTTGTCGCTATATTCAAGAGCAGGTTCAAGCGATCATTAAGTCCCTTCTGATTGATACTTGTTCGCACGGTATACTCCTTTCGCGAATTTTCCTTAGCAATACCTTCTAGATTTCGAAAATTCACACTTCCGCGATAGGTAGTTGACTCATTACCTCCTGACAATGAAAGATTATGATTTTGTGAAAAATTATCTTTATTAATCAAATCATCAAAAAAGTTTGTGGAATTGCCGAAATCTGTTTGCTTTAACTCACCGGATGCGATCTTGTCCCTAAACTCCTGTGGAGTCAAAAAATCAGGTTTGTTATAAACAAACTCCTTCCTAAAATAACTGGAATAGTTGAATATAGCTTTACCTGGTTTTCCCCTTTTTGTCGTAATTAGAATGACCCCTGCGTTGGCACTAGTTCCATAGATAGCAGCACCGGATCCATCTTTCAATACATCCACAGATTCGATATCATCTTGCTGCAAAAGATCTGGATTACCTCCAGGTATTCCATCAATGACAAAAAGGGGGCTAGCGCTACCTGTGACAGAAATTGCACCCCGTAATTGCGTGGCTACTCCCGAATTAGGATTTGATCCACTTCTGGAAACCTGAAGACCTGCGACCTTACCTTGTATCAGATCCAAGGGGTTTCTTGCTCCACTTTGTCGAAATTGGTCTGCACTTACGTGGGCGACCGAAGATGTTACTTCCTTCATTTTTTGCGTCCCATAACCAACAACAACGACTTCATCCAATTGGCTCTGATCTTCTTCCAACTGGACAGAAATTGCAGTTCCATTAACAGTGATTTCCTTGGCTTTGTAACCAATAGAAGAAACGACTAATACATCACCAGTTTTAGCCTCCAAAGTGAAATTACCTGACACATCTGACTGTGTACCTGTTGACGTCC
Source organism: Sphingobacterium sp. UBA7625 (assembly GCF_002484085.1). Classification (NCBI taxonomy): domain Bacteria; kingdom Pseudomonadati; phylum Bacteroidota; class Sphingobacteriia; order Sphingobacteriales; family Sphingobacteriaceae; genus Sphingobacterium; species Sphingobacterium sp. UBA7625. The sequence goes on along the minus strand of NZ_DLJD01000051.1, from coordinate 416,516 downwards.
CTTTTACCGCGATGCTAACCCCCGAAATTGGCTTCCCAGTGGCATCAAGCACTTTTCCCTTAATTTGTTCTTGATCTCCTTTCAATTCTTTAAAAAATCGACTCGTTAGCCTATTTTCAGAAGAAAAAGCTTGGGCGTGCTGCGTTGTACCGGCAAGGACAATGAGTGAGAAAAACAATTTAGATTTCCCCTTTAATCGCGCAACTGTTTTAAAATCAATTATGCTCATATATAGTATTTATTGGTGTGTAAAACGATTTAGCTTTTTTGAAAACGTATTTGTTATAGTTAGTATTCCTCCCAAAATTTTGAGTTGAAAGCAATGATTCTAGCATTTGTAATTAAAACAAATGCTGGAATCAGTAAAACCCGTGTTTAACAATCTTAATTGAATGTGATAAAGCAATTAAATTGCCCTTTTCACCCAGCAAAATCGGTTTTGCTATACAGGTAAAAAAAGCAAAATCTGCTTTTGAAAATTCGATATGATTCTCTCCTTTGGTTTAGTCTTTAGTTTAAGTGTTTGATTCGGACATTAAGGTAGGTATTTTTAAGTTTAAATCAAAAAAAGTTGTTAAAATAAACAACTTAACTCACAACTGCCGTATTGCTATAGGAGCAATAACGACGATAACAGCATTTTAAACTAATACAATAAAAAATGGATTCATTGAGAAGAATCGAATTTCTAATCAATGAATCCATATAATAACTAAGTTTACTATCCCTATTGATACCCCGGATTCTGGGTCAATTTATTGTTGCGCTGTATCTCATCAGGCGAGATAGGCCACAATAAATCGGTTTCTTTAAACGTTGCTCCGGATGCATTTTTCGCACCGATTAAAGGTACAAAGTCTATTTTTCCGGCTTCTGTCGTAGAGATTACAGGGAACATTTTCGTCCGTAGGATATCATCCCACATTTTGAATTCCAACGGAAATTCACGCAGACGTTCTTTCCAACATTCTTTGACAAAATTGTCAGCAGATAAGGTTTGTAATTCGGCTGTGAATGCCGCTACAGATTTTCCTTCCGTATTAGCACGCGCTTTTACCTGAGCCAAATAACCAGCAGCTTCAGCACTGACGCCAGTTGATTTTGCAATACCCTCAGCAGCGATTAATAATGCCTCTGGATAGCGGTAAAAATTCCAGTCCTTAGTTCCAATACCTGTATTTATAGTAGCATCCTCATCAAAATAATACCAGATGCCCGGTACCTCCGATGTCCAGGTTTTACCATTCACTGGATTGGTATACTTCCAATGGAAAAATTGATTCGGCTGGATACGTAGATCTTTCTTATCATATACATTCAAGAACTGATTCGTCGGTCCATAAATCCGCTCAAAAATTGAATATTTGTCAAAAACAGAAGTCGCCGAAGAACTAAAAGCATAGGTTGTCCACCATCCACTATTATTAATCGTTGCATCATATTCCTGTGCATAAATCACTTCTTCCAGATTATCTGTCTTACGTAAGATATTGTAAGCACTATTTAACTGCAAGTCTTTGTTTTCGGTCATCTTATGTGGCGAATTAATGACAATTCTGGCTGCTGCTGCTGCATCAGCATACTTCCCTTGTTGTAAATACACATTGGCCAATGTCATTGCAGCTACAAACTTGCCTACCCGATTTCCCCTTGAGGAAAACGTAGTAGCGGGTAATTCAGCTACCGCATCTTTCAGATCTGCTTCAATCAACTCATAAACTTTCGCAACATCCGTTCTGTTCAAATAGAGTTCATCTGTTAGCTTTTCATTTGGTTTGACCGACAGTGGAATTGCACCAAATGTTTTGACTAGATAAAAATAATTATATGCTCTAAAAAACTTTGTTTCAGCCATTAAGGTTTTTTTAGAGGTTTCAGGCATATCGATTCCAGGAATATACTTGACACCCGCATTGGCGATATTAATCGCTTTATAGCTCTCATCCCAAATCGTATTCATGGTGCTCGATACAACGCTGGTATTTTGTTGTCTTGTCAACTGCCTTGCAAATAGGCAGATTTGCTCCTGCCCTTCATAGGTATTGATAAAATAACCTGTAAGCATGGTATTAATCGAAGCTGTTGGTCCCACATAGGCACTAGCAGCCACCGAATAACGTTGTGGGGCTCCACGACGGTAAAGCGAATTCACCGTAGCTGTCGCTTGTCCTTCATTGGCATAATACTGTTCCAAAGATAAATTGGATCTCGGTTCCTCTTCCAAAAATTTATTGCAAGATGTTGTCAAAGCCATGCCGGCTAGCAACAACAGAAATATTTTATTTTTCATTTTTAATGAGTTCTAGATTAAAATGTAACATTTACACCCAATGAGAAAGTTTTCGCCCTTGGATATGCAAAAAAGGTCATATTTTGTCCAAATTTACCTTCCCCTTGTGATGTACTCTCTGGATCATAACCTTTGAAATCGTTCGAAGTAAATAAGAACGGATTGTTCGCATTTGCATAGATTCTTAATCTCTGCAGACCAATACGTTTCAGCGCATCCGGTTTAAAGCTGTACCCCAGTTGAATTAAATTGACACGAAGGTAGGATCCATCCGTAACCCAGGCATCATCCACATTGGAATCCTGTCCACGGTGTCCACCATTCGTCAGATAGATCGCCTGCTGCATCGTATTTGGATTTGAACCATTATACGCATCTGTCAAAATTTCTTTCAAGCCATTGGTAATACCAAAACGGTCATAGGTAGAGTGGAAGAATTGTTGCATGATTTCTACACCTTTCACAAATTGAAGATCGAGCGTAAAATCAAAATTCTTGTAGCGCAAATTATTGACAAAACTTCCTGTCCAGTCAGGTAAGCCTTTACCAATGATTTCTTTATCTTTGGTACGTTTCGCTCGACCGATATCTTCCAGTTTCGCGTTTCCAGCATCCACGTCAGCCTGCGTATAAACACCTAGCCTTCTGTAGCCGTAGAAGCTATTTAAGTTCTCGCCCACACGAATAATACTATTGGCACCACCTACCCAACTATTCATTAAAATGTCTGCATTATTTTCGCCTAGTGACAATACCTCATTTTTATTGTAGTTGGCATTCACGGAAGCTTTCCAATTGAAATCTTCATTATCTATAATCGTTCCGTTAACCATAATGTCCAGACCCTGGTTTTGGACAGATCCGATATTTTTCATCACGGTGCTAAATCCAGAGGCCGTTGGTAAAGGCGCATCTAACAACAGGTCTGTGGTTTTCTTACGGTAATAGGATACATCAAAATTCAAGCGGTTTTGAAATAGTCCCAATTCTACACCAACATCAAACTGTGCGGTTTTCTCCCATTTTAGATCGGGATTGGCAATGGTATTCACAAAGGAATAGGGTGCTCTATTATTATTCAGCAAAATTGTTCCGGCATCCACAATCGCCAAGGACTTATATGGGTCGATCTCTGAGTTACCTGTCATACCAAAGCTGGTATGGAATTTCAGATTACTGATAGATTCATTTTCTTTTAAGAAATCCTCGTTAGACGCATTCCATGCAAACCCTACGGATGGGAAAAAGGCATATTTATTGTTTTTTCCAAACTTGGACGAGCCATCATAACGTCCCGTAACCGTTGCTGAATACCGGTCATTATACGAGTAAGCTGCCCGCACGAAATAGGAGTTCATCGCCCATCTATTCCAGGCTGATGTTGGTGGATCAGGCCTAATACCGATACCTAAGTTATTATACTCGTAAAAATCATCAAAGAAACCTGTCGTCCGCGAACGGTCATTATCATAGGTTCTCGCTTGCCATGAAAGCCCCCCCATCACATTAATCCGATGTTTGTCGAATTGCTTATTATAGGTCAAATAAGTCTCCTCCTGCCAATAAAGTGTATTGGTATTATTAATTTCAGCCCAGCCATTCGGTCTAGAAATATTGTTCAAGGATATAGATGAGTAGCCTTTATAGATTTTTCGATGGCTATCAATACCCAATTGCGTTTTCAGATCCAGGCCATCTGCGAGGTGAAATGTTAATGCGGCATTTCCAAAGATCTGTGTATTGTAACGCGTCCTTTTTTGCAGGTCTAAAATTGATACCGGATTAGCCATTCCTTCAAATCCTAATTTATCAGATACTGTAGATGAAGAGGAATTGGTATACTTACCATTCTGATCATAAACAGGATACCAAGGCAGCATTTCGATCATGGTCCGACGTGCTTCCTGTCCTCCTCCATCTTCTGGCGTGTATCTACCCCATGTGTGGTTGACACTCAAATTGATAGCCGTGGACAACCAAGAGGTAGGTTTCGCATCATAAGCCATCTTAGCATTTACACGCTTGTTCCAGGTATTGTTTACCACACCCTGCTGATCCGTGTAATTTAAGAAGGCACCTACAGATGATTTCTCATCGCCTTGTTGTACATTCAATTGGTGATTATGGGAAATGGCTGTTCTAGTCGCCTCTCGCTGCCAATCCGTATCATATAACGGATTTCCGTTGGCATCAAAATAGTTTGGATCATTGAACCAGTCCTTTTTATTTAATGACCAAGGGGTCCAGTTCTTATCTCTGTCTTTTAGAAATTGTGCGGCGTATTTATTTTCATTTTCCAGACCGATCATAAAGGCATCAACCCACTCCTGTGCATTCAGAACATCCATATAACGCTGTACAGAACTTACACCTGCTGATCCTTGATAACTGATTGTACGTGTGCCATCTTTACTTCCACGTTTTGTTGTCACTAAGATCACACCGTTCGCACCACGGGCACCATAGATCGCTGCTGAAGAGGCATCTTTTAAGACTTCGATGTTTTCAATATCATTTGGGTTCAACAAATGGAAATCTTCCATCACAACACCATCCACCACATACAAAGGATTCGAAGAGGAATTGATTGTCGCTACACCACGGATAACAACCCGGTTGGCATAAGCTCCCGGTTGGCTGGAGTTAGAGAAGATATTCACCCCTGATGCCTTTCCTCTCAAGGCATCCAAAGGACTGAAGCTTTGATCTTTGATCATATCCGCACCTTTGACCATCGCAATGGAACCCGTTACATCCGATTTGCGCATTGTACCATAACCGACAACAACAACTTCATCCAATTGGCTCTGGTCATCTTCCAATTGTACGGAAACCGTGCTGCCAGTGACCGTAACTTCTTTCGATTTATAACCGACAGAAGAGACCACCAATACGTCACCAGCTTTAGCTTCAACAGTGAAATTTCCCTGGGCATCCGATTGGGTACCGATAGCAGTTCCCTTAACTGCTACAGAGGCCCCCACAAGGGGTTTGCCAGTAGCATCCAGTACTTTTCCTTTCACTTGCTGCTGTAGATTACGAACTTCTTTTACGAAGGATTTACCTTCGTCATTTGTCGAAGTTGCTACAGCCGCATTGACTTGTTGGAAAGTACCAGCAATGACAGCTAATGAGAAAAATAGCTTTGATTTTTTCCCCAGCTGCGCAAATGATTTTACGTCAACTTTGCTCATATTAATAGTGATTTGGTTTATAAAAACGTTTTAGCAAAAAGAAGCTAGAAACGCTTAGTTTAATTTAGTTTTCCCTGTAATCGATTATTATAAAAGGTTTTAGCTTATTCGCTCGACCTTATACATTTTTCAATCTAGCGCATCGGTTGCACTCAAACTATCAGTATAGCTCAGTTTAACTGATAGATATATGCACCTAAGACACTAAATCGCTTTTGCTTTTTTTGTAAAAAAAATTGGTTTGTTCGTTTGGTTTATACTGTTTAATTGCTGTTTGTCTTCTCTTTTTTGGTTATGTCTTTCAAATGTTATTTAGGTCGTAAGTTAGTATTTTAAATTCAAACGGGGAAGGATTTATTTTCAAAATCTTTCCCCGCCAAAACTAGATATTTCCTTTTTTCATTTCGCTGATCGCATAATCAACCGAACGTGCTGAAAAGGCCATATAGGTCAATGAAGGATTTTGTGTTGATGTCGAAGTCATACAGGCACCATCGGTAACAAACACATTTTTTACCGCATGCATCTGATTCCATTTGTTCAATACAGATGTTTTCGGATCGTGTCCCATGCGTGCGCCGCCCATCTCATGGATATCCAGCCCTGGAGCCTGCCAATGTGTATCCGGACGGATGTTCGTGAAACCAGCATCGGTAAACATCTCCGTCATGACCGCGATGTAATCCTTTTTCATTTTTTCATCGTTCTCATCATAATCGACGGCAATCTTTAACAATGGAATGCCCCAATCATCTTTTTTACTGCCATCCAGAGACACCATACCCGACTCTTTTGGTATGGTCTCGCCCATCATGTGCGAACCCACCTGCCAGATCCCAAGCTTCGGATTTAACAGATTCTCTTTAAGTCCTAAGCCTAAGCCAGAACGGTCTGATTCTTTACTGCGGGATGCGCCGAACCCTGCTGCATAGCCCCGTAAGAAGTCTGTCTCCTGTTTATGCAGATTACGAAAACGAGGGATATATCCACCGCCAGCAGGATTTCTGCCTTCTGCGGTAAAATCCAGTAGACCTTCGTATTCTGCATAAATACGTGCACTATAATTATGGAAAGCGACATATTTTCCCAGTACCCCACTATCGTTACCCAAACCATTTGGAAAACGGTTGGATTTGGAATTCAATAAGATCAGATTGGTATTGATCGCAGCTGCATTGACAAAAATCAATTTTGCATAAAAGTCGATTTCCTCCTTGGAATCTGTATCGATGACACGAACACCTACGGCTTTTCCTTTTTGTTCATCATATAAGATAGAATGAACCACCGAATGTGGACGAAGGGTCATATTTCCGGTTTTAGCGGCCCAAGGAATTGTCGTTGCATTGGAACTAAAATATCCACCAAAAGGACATCCTCTTTGGCACAGCACCCGATTTTGGCATTGTACACGGCCCTGCTCAATATGAATCTGGTTGGGTTTAGAAAGGTGTGCACAGCGTGCCGAGATCACCTTGCGTTCCGGGAATTTCTTTTGCACCCTTTCCTTGAAATATTTTTCAACAATATTCAATGGATATCCCGGCAGGAATTCACCATCAGGTAACTCCGGAAGTCCGTCATGGTCCCCAGCAATACCTGCAAATTTCTCTACATAGGCATACCATGGGGCTAAATCCGCATAGCGAATAGGCCAATCTACCGCAAAACCATCACGTGCCGGACCTTCGAAGTCAAAGTCTGACCAACGTTGTGTCTGTCTCGCCCATAGCAAAGATTTTCCCCCCACCTGATATCCTCTGATCCAGTCAAAAGGTTTTTCCTGTATGTAAGGATGCTCTTTGTCTTTTACAAAGAAATGCGCTGCGTCTTCATGAAAAGCATAGCATTTGCTGACAATCGGATTTTCCGCTTTCACTTGATAAGGCATTTCATTCCGATGTTCAAACTCCCAGGGCATCATATTCGTGGTCGGATAATCCTTAATATGTTGCACATCACGCCCACGCTCCAATACCAGGGTCTTTAGTCCCTTCTCGCACAATTCTTTTGCGGACCAACCCCCACTAATTCCCGAACCTATCACTATCGCATCATAAGTTCTATTTTTTTCACTGTCAATATTTAGATTCGCCATGTTGGATTTATCCATTAATTTTTACCGCTCCGTTGTACGGTCCCGGAATAAGCTTGTAAATCACCTTATTCTTCATCACATATTCTGAATTCATATAACCTTGGATCGCACGCGATTTAAAAATCTCAAAAAAGATCTTTTCATCCGTTTTATCTTTCAGGTTGGCCAAGGAATTTTCTGTTTCCTTAGCATTGGCCAGATTAAGTTGCTTTCTTAGTTTATTAAAACCAGAGACAAATTTCTCCTGATTTTCCGGCGATTCACAATCATCCACCATCTTAATTACAAACAGGTGCAGGTTGAGTTCCTTCCCTCCCGGTGTATCCGATTTTGGGATAAGCACATCCACAAGATCTCCTAAAAATTGCTCATCCTCTGCTGATAATTTCAGCTTATTCAATACAATCGATGCACCACCATCATTTAGACAGGATGACAAAATTGTCAGTCCGCCTGCGATAATGAAAAATTGCTTTATTGCGGTTCTACGGTTCATAATCAGTGTTCCCTTTACAATTCGGTAATATTACGTATATCCGAATAAAATTACAAATGCTAAAACGATTAAATTATACGACTCCCTTTAAATCCAGTCAGATAACAACTGTTTTGCCTCCTGCAAGTTTTCCACAATGTTATCAACATCTGTTAGTCTAGCACGTTCCACTTCTTGTTTTGTTACCGCAATCAACTGCAAGCCGGCATCTAAAGCAGATCTACTTCCTGTTATGGTATCTTCGATCGCAACACAAGAGTCTCCCGCTAAGCCCAATTTCGTCAACGCCAAACGATAAGGCTCGGGATTCGGCTTCGGAGACTCCACGCATTCCCTTGTCACAAAAAACTCAAAGTAATCCAGCAGTTTATGTTTTCCCAAAACGGTATCCACCGTACTGCGATAGCTTGAGGTCACCAATCCGATCCGAATGTTATTTGCTTTTAGATAAGTTAAAATATCTTTCGCAAAAGGCATTAATTCGATATCGCTCATATTGGAATCAGCATAAGCAGCACGCGTCCTTTTCCACATATGTTCCTCTGTGGTATCATATCCATAATCTTCAACCAGGCGTTTCACGTTATGCGCCAACGTATGTCCGGCAAAATCGCGAATCCAATCGTCATAAGTTATCTGCAGATCAAATTCTTGTTTTAAGATCGGTGCCCAATTTTTAAAGTAGAAATATTCCGAATCAATTAGGGTACCGTCCAGATCAAACAAAACGGCTTGTAGTTTATTCATAGTGTTAAAGATACACAAGTAGGCTGAAAAATCCTATTAAATGATGCCACAATAGGCCGAATTTGAAAATGCACCTCTATAAGTGTCCCAATAGCCGATGTAGACATGATATTCAGCTTTCTGATTTAATTCAACCGGTATATCCACAACACATTGACCATCCCTAGCGGATGCAATTGCTAATTTTAATGAACAAAAATCTTTTAAGCTAACGCATGCTAGATTTAACTTATAAATGTCGTCATCATACGTTGGGTTTGGTGTCCATTCCAAACATATACGTCCGTCATTCACACTTACCTTAGCACCCTCAGGCGGTGTTAGATCCCCCACAAATACGTTCAAGTTTTCAAAAGACACGACAGGATTATAAGCAGCATCAAAAGCTAGCACATCATTGAAAACATGTTTTTGCGCAAGCTGAAATGCACCATATTTAGACCCTTTTTCTTTTTTTAGCTCATAGCCAAAATCAAAAACAGCCTTGTTTTCCGCACAAAACTGTCCGACAGCTTTCATTTTTTGGCGATGTAAACGCTGTGCCTCAGTCGGAGGTTTATTACTTTTCCTCCTCGCCCCTCGAATAATCCATTGTCCTTTGAGATTATATCCATATACCGATCCTACTTTGCCCCGAAAACCACCATTGGGACCATCCTCTAATATTGCCATTTGTTAAGTTTTTGGTTTAATTATAATTTCTCTATTTCCAGCTCAACAAATAATTCGTAATAAGGTTTTCATTAGTTTAGATTTAAGTTAATATTAGCTTAGGTTTAGTTTAGGTTTTAGTTAGCTAATACCTAAACTAAACCTAACTAAAACCTAAACAAACCCTAACTAAAACCTATATAAATAAATAAGACTATATACATGATAACTCCAGTTGCTGTCGATCATTTTTGGATAAGCTTAGGACATTTGTTAAGTTTGTTTTTTCAAGTAACCGAGCGGGCATATCATGCCCATAAATTCGTCGTTCTCTTGAGAAATGTTCCGATATCATTCAGAAAATAGACAGGCATGAAATCTTGATGATTTATTCGGCGTGAGTATGATAAATTCATCAATGACTAAAAAGTAAACGATGAATAGTTGCCATCATAATATAGCGCAAAAAATCTGAAAGCTTCATCGCATTAAAAGACTTACACAATGAAAATAATTGCCATCGGCCGAAATTACATCGACCACGCGAAAGAGCTCAATAATCCAGTCCCTGAAAATCCCATCATATTTTTAAAACCCGACACCGCGGTCTTAAAGGACAACAAAGATTTTTATTACCCCGAGTTTTCCAAAAACATCCAGTTCGAGACTGAGGTGGTGCTCCGCGTTTGCAAAGAAGGTAAACATGTCACGCCAAAATTTGCGTCAACTTATTACGATGCCATTGGCCTTGGAATCGACTTCACCGCAAGAGATGTACAGCAGGAATTAAAAGCAAAAAGCCTTCCCTGGGAATTGGCAAAGGCCTTTGACCACTCCGCTGTGATTAGCAACATGATCCCAAAGGAAGATTTAGCGGATGTCTATGCGATTGATTTCTCTCTGCAACAAAATGGACAAACGGTGCAACAGGGTAACACCAGGGACATGATTTTTTCCTATGAAGAGCTGATTGTTTATACATCAAAGTTTATCACGCTCCGCAAAGGTGACCTGATTTATACAGGCACACCTGTTGGTGTTGGCCCTGTAGCAATAGGGGATCTGTTGGAAGGATATATCGGAGAACAAAAAATGTTTAGCTGCAAGATCAAATAAGGGAAGTAGACATGATAAAAAAAACAACATTTTTATTTGGCATATTAAGCGTGGCTATTGGTCTCGTCCGGGCCCAGGATATTATCAAAAGCCGCAATTATCCACAAAACTATTTTGTGCGACCGATGGATATTGCTCCCCAGGCTTCGGGGTCATTTGGGGAGTTACGGGCGACACACTTCCATGGGGGCGATGATTATCGTACCCAACAGCGTATCAATATCCCCGTCCATGCGGCAGCGGAAGGCTTTGTCTCCCGTGTACGTGTACAAATTGGCGGCGGTGGCAATTATGTATACATTGACCATCCCAATGGATATACCTCTGTATATATGCATCTGGAGAGCTTTAATTCTGACCTGGCAAATATTATAAAAGATGAGCAGTACAAACAAAAACGCTTTGATGTCGATGTATTTTTAAAACCTAACCAAGTACCGGTCAAAAAAGGAGAATTTATCGCCAATTCCGGAAACACAGGCGGTTCAGCAGGGCCGCACCTACATTTTGAAATACGGGATACCAAGGCGCAGCTGCCCCTAAATCCACAATTATTTGGACTGTTGTTTCCCGATGGTGTCAAACCATTAATCCGTGGTATAACTGTTTATGATCTCGGCCGCGAAATTTTTGACGAGAATACACCACGCAGGCATCAGACCATCCGATCAGTTGGTGACGGCAATTATAGTTTAGCATCTGGCTCCCCTATTCCGGTCAATGGCAACTTTGGACTAGGCATCAATACCGTAGACAGACGCGGCGGTATTTCTTTTACGTACGGTGTTTATTCGATCGAACTATTTCTTGACAACAAAAATATCAGTACCATACTATTCGAAGCCATCCCGTTTGACCAGACCCGGGCGATTCAATCATATATCGACTACCCTTACCTCAAGAAATCGGGCGTCCGCGTACAGAAAAGCTTCAAAGATCCCAATAATCCTATTACGATCTATAAACACCTGGACAACTTGGGTATGATCGAGTTGAAGGACAATGAAGTCCATGACATAAAATATGTGGTCAAGGATGTGCAGGGCAATAAAAGCGAACTCAATTTTAAAGTACAGAACAACCCGTCTTTAGCGATCAGCCGCAAGCCGGCTGAAGGGCTAAAAATGTTCCATTATGCCGATGAAAACAAATATGAGGCTGAAAATGCGCGCGTCTATATGGGGAAAAATATTCTTTACAATGACCTTTATTTTAATTATTCCCAAGGTACCAAACCAGCTAAGGGTTATTCGGCAACGCATTACATCCACAATAGCTATACACCGGTATTTGGCTATTACAAACTGATGATCAAGCCGGACTATAGCTTACCGGAAGGTCTATATGGTAAGGCACTGATCGTCTCCACGGACGGCGGAGCGCAAGGTGGTAAATATGAAAATGGCTGGGTTGTCGCCAATGTGCGTGAATTTGGTGGGTTCTATGTTGCCGTGGATACAATTGCCCCTAATATCACTGCGCGTAACCTGACCGACGGCAAGAATGTATCCAGTCAACGCTCCATAGATTTTACCATCAGCGATAATCTCTCGGGGATAGATACCTTCGATGCTTATATAGACGGGAAGTGGGCTTTAATGAAATATGATCCCAAAACAAGACACCTGTGGCATGACTTCGAATCCAATCTCGGCAGTGGCATGCACAGCTTCAAACTGGAAGTGAAAGACAATAAAGGAAATTTAAAAACATACGAAGCCTCATTCAGCAGATAGTTTAACTCCTGCGGGGAGCTGTCTCCGTCATGGGCTTTTATTCCCCGATCTTTTTGTGATCAAGTCTAGCGCGCATGATGGATTTTTATCGGATAATATCGTATCTTAATGGGCTAAATAGATTATATATATGGCAACACTAGAAATAGGACAACAAGCACCGGATTTCAGTGCAAAAAATCAAAATGGTGAAACGGTCCATCTCTCGGATTTTAAAGGAAAAAAAGTAATTCTCTACTTTTACCCCAAAGACAATACGCCCGGATGTACAACCGAGGCCTGCAATTTTAGGGATAACTATCAATCGTTGAAAAAAGAGGGCTTTGAAATTATCGGTGTAAGTGTGGACAATGAGGCTTCTCATAAAAAGTTTATCACAAAACACGAACTGCCGTTTCAACTTCTTGTAGATGAAGACAAAAGCCTTGTTGAGGCATATGGTGTATGGGTAGAAAAAAACATGTACGGAAAAAAATATATGGGTACGGCACGGACGACCTTTGTGATCGATGAGCAGGGTATCATTCAGCACATCATCAAAAAAGTGGACAACAAGAATGCATCCCAACAGATACGCGATCTGAGCATTTAATGGCCTATATTGATGTCGAGGTTCGAATGCCATTTTATGATGTCAATTTCATTTGGATGGCAATCTGGATCTAATATCTCATATCTAGAATCTTATATCTAAAATCTAAATACTAATATCTATATTTGCCACTTATGAGCAAACAGACAGACGATTTTTTCAAAAGTGTAGTATCACACGCGAAGGAATACGGTTTTGTATTCCAATCGAGCGAAATATATGACGGATTAAGTGCCGTCTACGATTATGGTCAATTAGGTTCTGAACTTAAAAACAACCTAAAGACTTATTGGTGGAAATCTATGGTTCAATTGCACGAAAATATTGTCGGTATCGATGCCGCAATTTTCATGCACCCGACAACCTGGAAAGCATCTGGTCACGTGGATGGGTTCAATGACCCAATGATCGATAATAAAGATTCAAAAAAGCGTTACCGTGCTGACCAATTGATCGAAGACAAAATTGCACGTTATGAAGCAGACGGAAAGACTAAAGAAGCAGCAGCGCTTTTAGAAGCATTAAACACTGCATTAAATGCGGACGATCTTGCTGGTTTAAAATCAATCATTGAAGAGCATAATATCGTTTGTCCGGTTTCAGGCACCAAAAATTGGACTGAAGTACGTCAATTCAATTTGATGTTTGCCACGCAGATGGGTGCCATGGCAGATGGGGCAGATCAGGTTTATCTTCGTCCGGAAACTGCTCAAGGTATTTTTGTTAACTTCCTGAACGTTCAGAAGACAGGTCGTATGAAAATTCCTTTTGGTATTGCTCAGATCGGAAAAGCTTTCCGTAACGAAGTCATTGCACGCCAGTTTATCATGCGTATGCGTGAGTTTGAACAAATGGAAATGCAATTCTTCTGCCGTCCGGGCACTGAACTGGAATGGTACAACAAATGGAAAGAAACACGTCTAAAATGGCATTTAGCGCTAGGATTTGATCCGGCTAACTACCGTTACCATGATCACGATAAATTGGCACATTATGCCAATGCCGCTGTGGATATCGAGTTTAACTTCCCTTTTGGATTTAAAGAAGTGGAGGGTATTCACTCCCGTACGGATTTTGACCTGAAACAGCATCAGGAATATTCCAAAAAGAAAATGCAATATTTTGATCCCGAGATCAATCAAAATTACATTCCTTATGTCATCGAAACTTCCATCGGATTGGATCGTTTGTTTTTAACGGTTTTATGTAATTCATTGGTAACAGAGGATCTTTCTACAGCAGAAAAACAAGATTCTCGTGTGGTATTAAAATTCCCGCCAGCATTGGCACCAGTGAAAGCAGCGATCTTACCATTGACCAAAAAAGACGGCTTACCAGAGAAAGCACGCGAGATCTTAAATACGTTGAAATTGGATTACAATGTTCAATACGACGAAAAAGATGCAATCGGAAAACGCTACCGCCGCCAGGATGCAATCGGAACACCAATCTGTATTACTGTTGATTACGATTCTTTGGAAGACAATACCGTTACGATCCGCCACCGCGATACCATGGAACAGGAACGCGTAGCGATCGCCGATCTTGAAAGGATCTTAAATGATTTAACCGGCTGGAATACCTTGCTAAAAAAACTGCTATAAATTTAATTTGCCCCGTGACAGAAAAAAAAGCTGTCCAAAAGGCAAACAGCAAAATCCCTGAGTTGAATTTTGATAAGAGACAACATGGGGAACAACAAAAAAATAGGTGTGCCCAACAAGATCGGACACACCTATTTTTTTTATCTATTCAATTGGCTTATTGGTTTGATTTTTAAGATCAGTATTCTACCACGACATTATCACGCCACTTTTCATTTTTAATCACCTGAAAACCTGGATTTTCACTTATTCCATCGAGTAGTTTTCCTTTGAATAGAAGCTGTACGTTATTCCGAATCTCACTGCTCAGCTCAAATGTACGCGCAAGTTCCCCCTTTCTGAAAATACGCAACTCGTACCTAACCATCTTATTTTCTGGGACATCGCCCATAAACTGATTAAATACAAAGGTTTTTGAATTATTAGCAAAATTAGGAATGACGCTCAGCATGGTATTATCTGATTTTTCATCCACCACCGTTGCGAAAGGATAATATAGAAAAGCATTATGCTGTTGTTTAATTTGAATACTGTCAACAAGATCTAGCCCCTCAGTATCTGTACATTCAAATTTAACTTCACTATAGATCCGGCCCATGGTCAATACCCTTTCAAGGGATTCCCGCACGTCAAAAGTATCCCGCACCGCAAATACCGCAGCGGACTGCTCACTGAAAGTATTTGAAACCGAAAGGCTCCTAAGGTCGGTCACCGAAGCCGGAATTATTAGTGGCGTAGCTGAATTTTTAGATAGCAGGCTCAGGTAATAAGTTCCTTTGGGCAAAGCGACATTAAACTTTTCTTTTGCATTGAGTGTCCCCGCCTTCACCAGCAGTTTGGTATTGGCGTCAAAGATGTGGTAGTACAATTTATCAGGCAAAACAGATTGATCGGTCGTTCCCATAATTTTGACATTGTCCATTTTAAAAGTCCCCGTACTTTCGTTGTAGTTACTTCCACCGTTTCTATTTCCCGCAAATAGCGTTAATTTTAACCAACATTCCTTGGCTGCCGTTAGCGTAATCGAATGGAGCGATTGCTCCACTGCTAGCTTCCCTGAAATAGTAAGATTTGACGGGTAATGAATTGTATCGGCTAAGTTGGTAAATGTAGCACCTTGATTGGTCGAATAGCTCAATACTAAAGCTCGGGGTCCAGTGCCCGAACTATTGGCATCAAAAGTCAGATTGGCCAAAGTAGCAATGCCCGACGCCGGTATCTTGATCAGAATCTCCGTGGCTCCTTTGAAGCTAATGCTTTTTCCGGACGTTGGCCAACCGGCGACATAGCTATAGTCAGTTTTACCATTATTGTAATCGATGACAGCTGCATCCTCAAGCGCTATAGTTGGGTCAGCGTTTCCATTATCAAAATTCCAATGGTAGAGGAGTTGATTTTCTGTGCCGCTTCCGGTGGTCGACGCACTTTTGGATTTGGGCGATTGCGCTTTCAAGGGGCTTACAATCGTTTCAAAATCTTTGATTTTGAATGTTACTGCATGTGTTTTTTCATTGCTTTCTTCAGGAGGAAGTTTTGCATTTTTCTTACAGGAGGACGTTACGGCTAGCATCACGATGAATAGGCACGAAAAAATTCCCCATGTAGACTGGGTTTTCGTTTTCATAATTATGAATGATTTATAAGTTAACTAACCGGCAGATTAAAATTAACTTATAAATCATTAGCCATCAACACTGTAACTAAAAAATTACTTCTGTTCGATCACTCTTGCAGGTCGTCTCTTTATCTACTTTTTGGACATAAACTTTTCGGACAGTCGCGGAGCGATCGAGAACAAGTTTATTATTTGCACCCGTTGGACGCACATATTCCCCATTGAACGCATCCCATTCGTAAATCGGGCTACCATCTGCATTCAACCAGATATAGTTATAACGTGTATCCGGTTTTTCCTGTACGGTCAACTGCACCTTATTTTTCTTTTTGTCAATCCTGATACGGATGTCCTTGGGTTTTTCTACTTTGGCCAATGTTTTCAATAGGATTTCCGATGGTTGTGAAGTTTTGTCTTTCCAATGTGCGACAACATGATATTTTTTTGACTGCGAAAGATTTCGGATAAAGACATTTGTTCCGGTTCCGATAGGTATACCGCTCGCTGTCTCATACCAGCGATATTCAAGTCCTGCGACGGGCTTTTTGACCGTAAGTACCTGATCGCCCCCAAAACAGGTTTCCAATGTATCCGCCCAGCGATTGGTGGGTTTGGCAAGCGCATTGGATTGAAGCTGATTAAGTTTCCATACAATAGAATCTCTATAGTTCAGATAGCTCGGGTTCCGAAGCAGATCTGTCGTATCCTGAATAATTACTTTCAGTTCATTTGCGCCGCTATGCAGCATTCCAGGATCCAGGTAGATCGAATCTATATTTTGGGCAATGGTTTCATTATTTAGAGACCATATCAGCTTAAATGTATTCGGTGAAGGTTTTGCTAAGCGCAAAGTAAATTTCTGCACACTGTCTAAGGTCAGCACATTATTTAATATTGGTTTTACAGCAATAAAGGGACTCGATTTTCGCTTTATTGAAGCCACGAACTGTTCTTGACAAACGGGACAAAACGGCGCCAAAAGGTATTGCATTTTGCAGTATTCATGCGGTCTGAACCAAGTTGACGGGGATCCTTTCCCGCCATAAGAATAGATACCTACGCCGTCTTTTCCAAGCCAATATTTCCAGGGAACGGCGTTTACATCAGCCGTTTGGGAACGATTGACAGATTCGATGGCGTATTGGTTGCCTGCCCAATACTCATCAGCCAGCTGGGCGAAGGAGTGTCCGATCTCATGGACAGCAATATCATTACTTTTGAAGTTGACCGTCGAGGTGGCCCACTTTCCGCCCGATCCGCCATAAAATGGCGAGTTGACCAATATGACCACCTGTGTAAAGTTTGGGATATGTGTTTTCAATACTTCTTCAATGCGCTCATTTTTTTGAGGCACCACGAGACGGTGTAGCCCACCGTTGTCAAAGCTGCTGCCGAAAATTGTTTTGGGGTGCGTGACTGGCACAGCATGATCTCTGGCGAATTTATTATAGCGTTTTGGAAATTTACCAAGATCGGTATCCCCTTGTACGCAGTCACTTGCTTTGCAATCATGTGTAGCACCGGATTCTTCGGATATCGTCCGAATAGCAAATACATTAAAGAAACTGCTGTATTGTTTAAAAGGTTCTATTGAAAAAAAATAATTTGTGAACTGCTTGGAATCTGCCGCATAATCCTCTAGTTGATCTTTTGTATAGCCGTCGCCCAAAATAACCAAGTTCACGATATTGTTTGCTGTTCCTTGGTATTGTAAGGTGTCAATCTTGAAATTTTGAGATTGGGCTGTTGCCGGGATTAGATAGCTTAATAACGCAAACAGGATAAAAATTAAGTTTTTATTCATCGGAGTAACAATCGTTAGACTCCAAATTTAAGGTTTTCGTATCCCTAATCGTTACATTTTATTGCCGAGTGCTTCTCCGATATTGTCCACTGACGGGATCTGTAACGTCATACGAGACACCTCTTTCCAACAATATTTTTAATGTACCAAGGATGGCTTAATCCCGCATCCGATGTTCCTGCACATATTCACTCGGTGAATGTTTTGTAATCTTTTTAAACACCCTGTTAAAATTGACCACATTGTTGAACCCTGTTTTAAATGCAATATTGGAAACGCTTTCAGACGATTCGTCAATCAGCATCTTACAGGCTCGTTCAATCCGGATCTCATTCAGGAAGGTCACATACGTCTTGCGCGTGTGTTTTTTAAAATACTTACAAAATGCGTGGGGAGTCATGTGAGCTACTGCTGCTATATCTTCAAGGGAGATTTTATCGCCAAAATGCTGAAAGGTATATTGAAATATTTCATTGATACGCAAGCCTTCGGCATCAGAAAATTTCTTTTGGGGGATACCTGTATATAAGGAGGTCCATTGATCGACCTTTTTGCTCAAAAAATTAATCAGCTTGACAAAGGATAACAAACGGTCTATTCCGGCACTCGTATTGATCTGGACAAATTTATCTTTTAGTGCGACAGCATGTTCGGCATCCAATTTCTTACTGACATTGATATGTTCCAAAAAATATTTGACATCGTCAAATTCAGGGAAATCCAGAAAAGATTTAAAATGTTCATAATCGAAGAAAATATGTATGGCATGAATGCCATCCTTGACATCCTCTCCGGTTTTAAACATGTGCGGTTCATCTGCATCAACTATATAGATTTCATCCTCTTCAAAACTGTGGGTAAAGTTGCCGATCATAAAGGTCCCCCGCCCTTTTAAGATATAGGTCAGTTGGATCTCTTTATGCCGATGGTAATTACTATAGAAGGAGGGTAAGATATCTTCCTGCACACAAATAGATCCTTGATAGACCACCGGAACCGTGAATTGAACAACTTTCATCGTCTATTGAAATAACAAATATTAAACCGTTAATTCAAATATACCATTTTTTAAGACAATAATCGTTAATTTTTAACCAAAAACTCCTCAACCTGACCGATGAACTGCTATAAAGTGGGCTTCGGCGGTCTTTATCTCTGCGGTTATTTTATAAGCGAATGTTTTCAACAGTGCTTCTTCTTTGGCTTGGTTGCGTTCCGGGAACAAGCAGCTGCTCCCAGAAAAATAAATAGAAAGCAAAAATAACTAGCGGACTTTATAATCCTTGTAGGTTCCGTTTTCAAATATGCGAACATTTCCTTTTTTTCCTTTTATTTTAAGCGCGATAATTTTTCCATTTTCCCAGCTCATATCAACCGTATAATTTCCTCTGGCCTTCAGTCCTTTGACCTGTCCCTTAGACCAAGCTTTAGGCAGAGCCGGTAGCAGATGTATGTAGCCATTGTGGCTTTGTATCAGCATCTCCGCGATCCCGGCAGCACCACCAAAATTGCCATCAATCTGAAATGGTGGGTGGGCACAGAATAAGTTAGGATAGGTTCCCGCTCCGACACCCTGATATGTTGTTTCATTGGCAAAAGCAGGTTTGAGCAACTGGCGAAGAATTTCCAGAGCATGATCGCCATCTTGTAATCTTGCCCAGAACAAGATTTTCCAGGCTCTTGACCATCCTGTCCCTTCATCTCCTCTTACGGCAAGTGTCTTGCGCGCAGCTTCAGCCCAAGCCGGTGTCGTCTGAGGAGAAATAAATGCCGCAGGGTACAAGCCATAGAGATGGGAGACATGGCGGTGTTTAGGCTCAACCTCCTGATAGTCTTCGAGCCATTCCATCACACGCCCGGATTGACTGATCACTACCGGCGGGGGAATCGCTTGTAGTTTTCCTTTCAAACTGGTGGCAAAGCTATCTTTGATTGCCAGAATAGAATCGGCCTGAATCACTGCCTGATATAGTTCACGCACGATCTGGTTGTCTATTGTCGGGCCCATCACTACCGCAGCCACCTTTCCATTGGACATCCGAAACGCATTTTCCGGTGATACAGATGGCGAGGTTACCCACCATCCTGTTTTTGGATCCTGAACTAAGGTATGATCGTAAAATTGTGCCGCCCCCTTGAGTATCGGGTAGATCTCCTTCAGATAACCTTGGTCGCCGGTAAAAAGATAGTGCTCCCAGAGGTGGTTGCATAACCATCCTGACGCTGTACTTGCTCCCCAGGAAGCCTGTTCGCCCGGAGCAGAGTAGCCCCAAACATTGGTCATCATATACACGACCCATCCAGGGGCATTATAATAAGCTTTCGCGGTTTGCTCACCTGTTTTCGCTATCCGCTTGATCAACTCAATAAAAGGCTGATGGTATTCACTGAGATTGTTCACCTCCACACCCCAGTGATTCATCTGCGCATTGATATTCAGATGATAATCGCCATTCCAGGGTGTCTGGATCTGATGAGCCCATAACCCTTGCAAATTTGGTGGAAGGGAGTTTGAAATTTTCGGTGCCGAACTCGAAATATTCAAATAACGGCCATACTGATAATAAATGGCCGCTAAATCCGGATCCTGCGTTGGATCTTTATAAAAATTCGCGATTCGTTCATTGGTCGGAACACGCGTATTTGATTTATTCCCAAAGAGATTTAGTTCAACCCTGTTAAAAATCTTTTGGTAGGCATTCACATGATTACGGTACATTTTATCCGCATTGGATAACTGCAAGGCAGCAAGATTCGTCTGGACGGTAACGTTTGGATCTTGCCCATAATAAGAGGTACTTGCTGTGACATAAATAGAGAGATTACCCTCCGCAGAAACTTCCAGCACCTGATCTTTTTTACTGACCTTCAGATTTTTACCCTGCACTTTCAGCAGGCCGGCAAATTTGAGGTCTTTGTTCCCTTTACCATCCGGCAATGATCCTTCAACCAAAATTCCATCGTTCAACAGGCTGTAACGGTCTATATTTTCCTTCCGCGCGAAAGCAATACCTACGGTCTGCCTCGCATTGCTGTTTTGATGTAATTGAATAACACCGACATTCTTGTCAAAGGAGGTATAGTACGTCCGCTTAATTTTTGTCTTTCCGGCACGAAAAGAAGTCTGTGCCGTCGCAGTGGTCAGATCCAACGATCGTGTGTAATCCGTAATAGTAGCAGATGGCAATTGATAATGCAAAAGCAGATCGCCCAACAACTGGTAACAGCCATAAGGGACATTGGCGCCATTTCCAAAACCTGAGCCCTTGCCATTGGTGACAAAGGTTTCATTGACCAGTTTTTCGGCTTCGTCATTTTTACCGACCTTCAATAGCGCCTGAATGGCACTGACATTTTTATGTGCATCATAGTTATTGGGATCCTCCGGGCTCCCGGACCACATACTGATCTCATTCAGCACAATTTTTTCCGTCGTTGGATTGCCATCAGGCATCATCCCGATCAGCCCATTGCCCAGGGGCAGCGTCTCTTCCCATATTTTAGCCGGTTTATTATACCAAAGACCGAGTGGATTTTGCTGTGCAAACGAAAGCGTGGTCTGCGAGATGCAGACCACGAGAAGCATTAAAATTCTATTTCGCATATAGTTCAAGCTCCGCAATTGTCAGCTCATTACCTTCAATAAATTGCTTTGGTTCAAATTTGATAAACTTGGTATTGCTGTCTGTTTCAAAAAATACCTGTTGCAAAATTGGATTTGCTTTGATATTGGAGAATTCGCCTTCCTTAATGCTTGTCCACTTTTTGCCATCCGTACTGGTAGAAATGATATACTTTGTCGGAATGCCGCCAGTCTTTTTATCCTGACGTGGAAGGAAACCGATACCCGAGGTCGCACCATTCGTTTCAATGACCAAGACTCCTTGATTGCCTACGTTTGCAAAGGTATTTGGGTTGCCATCGGTAATATAGGCTTTATCGGTCGTCGTCCCTGTCTGCAATTTAAAGTTCGTTTGCTTTTTAAGCTCTTTTGTATCAAAAGCGAAAGCTTCGTTATATTCCTTAAATAAGCCAAAATCACTCAAGGTAATTGCTACGGGAGCATAGATATGTAAGCGTAGGCGTGCCGTTGTCGTTGGCTGCTCAAGCTTTATCAAGCGATTCGCACCAATACTAGTCGCTCTGGCCAATGGTTTCCATGCATTATCCGCCCATTGTTCAATAGCAACACTGTCGATCCGTTGGCCCAGTTTGATGTTTTCACGCAATTGGATAAGATCAAATGTCGCAGCCGACTTTAGTTTGATTTCAAGCATCGCGGATGTTTTCGCATCGTCTGTTGCCCAATAGCTATAGCGGTCATTATCGGTAATCAACGATGTCGCATATGTTTTGGAATCACCATTACGCGTATTTGAGGCTGTGATGGTTGCACCTTTTGCTAGATTGGTATGGAAAGTTTCTTTAATTTTTTTACCAAAAGCCTTTAGAGATTTCACATCATTTTCATGAAGTGTACCTGAAGGCATTGGTGCTAGACCAAGATTCATACTGGCACCTCGACCAACGGATTTCAGATAGATTTCAAACAGTTGATTGGGTGTTTTTACACGGCTATTCTGTTCCTCATGATAAAACCATCCCGGACGTTGGGGCACGTCACATTCTGCGGGGATCCAATATTTTCCATTCCGGTCACCCGATTCCGCATTATGCGATTCGGTCGCACCGGGTACCGCGACCTTTCCATTGAGTCCTATGGGCGTAAAGGTCGCCCACGAAGTTTCGGCGGCAAAGCCATGTTCATTACCGACCCAGCGCATATCAGGACCGATATCGGAGAATATCACCGCATTGGGCTGAAGCTTGCGCACAATTGGCCAGGTCTTTTCATGCCATTCATAATAGGTTGTGCGGTCAATGATCCGTTTCCCTTCATGTCCACCGTAGTAACCATCGCCGCCATTTGCACCGTCATGCCAGGAAGTAAACAAGGGCCCGTAATTGCTCATCAATTCGGTCAGCTGCTGCCTGTAGGCATCTGCATAAGCCGGTGTACCATAATGTTCATCATGACGGTCCCAAGCTGACAGGTACACACCGAATTTCATCCCATTGCGATGTGTCGCTTCCATAAATTCTTTTACCATATCGCCCTTCCCATTTTTCCATGGCGAGGAGGCAATACTATAGGAGGTCGTTTTTGTGGGCCATAAACAAAATCCGTCATGGTGTTTTGCGACGCTGATCAAACCTTTAAAACCACCATCTGCTGCGGCTTTGGCAATCTGATTTGCATTAAATGCCGAAGGATTAAATAAAGCCGGCTGTGCATCACCATAGCCCCATTCCTTATTTTGAAAAGTTGTCGGGGTATAATGGATCAAGCAGTAGGTTTCCATCTCCTGCCATTTTAATTGGCGTTCGGTCGGTAAAGCCCCATAAGGTTTTAAGGTATCCGGTTTGGCGACATGACCGCCGGAAAGTAAGATGGAGGATAACAAGATTGTGAACATATTCTTTATTATAAGTACTCGAAAATTAGGTTGTAAAGTCCTAATATAAGAAGTTTCATAAAATTATCCGTGTAACATTTGCGTACTCAAAGCGAACAAAAAACACCCCAAAAGCATGCTGGGACAGAAAATTGGCCTTATTGAATCATATCAATCGATTGATATAACACATTCCCTTAAAAGAGCAAAATAATCTCTTGCAGTGTTATCGTTGTGCTTTTTTTAGTATGATTCCATCAAACTGAGCTTATTTCAGCCTTGAAGTGCAAACAAAAAATACCGATCTGTTATTTATAGAGGATAAAGAAGTTAGCTGTACTACGGCAGGTGGTTGCATGCTATTGGGACAAGATTGGCATGATAATTACACTCTCTAGGGCAGAAAAGGAATGTTTATATATTATTAAAAATGATTATGAAAGTAAATTTAATGATTTTAACAGTTGCATTGGCGTTTTCAACTGTTGCATGCAACACAACAGGAAAAAAATCTGAAGCAACGGGAAACAGCGATACCGCGACCACAGTTCAAAAACCAAGTGTGGTGGATAATGCATCGCTGGAGGGAACTTGGGAACTTAAATCACTTACGACACCCGAAACAGCAGGAAAAGGACTCAAAGACCTCTTCAAAGACAAAGTCCCGACATTGACATTCACGACCAAAGACCACAAAGTAGAAGGTAACAACGGCTGTAACGGCATCGGTGGTACTTATGAAAGTGAGAAAGGCAATTCCATTAAAATCGGTGATAAATTGATCTCTACTATGATGCACTGTGAGAATGCCGCTTATAACGAATTTATGAATGGTTTAAAATCCACAACAAATTTCGATGTCAGAGATAATGAATTGACATTTATCTCCGGCGATATTGTTGTGATGCAATTTGTAAAGAAATAAGGAAATACTTCATTTAATGAAAGAGCCGGTATAATGTCCGGCTTTTTTGTTTGGAGTTCATCTTTAAGGGAAAAGCTTAGCATCCCATCTTCTTTCCCCAGATGGGCTCCGAACCCCTTCCTCATCAACATAGACTCTATTCATTTCCATATAATTGTTTACCGAGAGCGCTCTTGGCAAAAATTCTTCTAACACCAAAAGGCCCCTTAATTTATTTGGTTTCTGATCATAATTAGTAAATATGTCAATTATTTTAGAAGCACTATAGGGGTATTTATACACAATGCTATCTAAATTTTTGCTCGCATTAAAATAGAACGTTTTCTCAAGTGGCAATTGATCACCTAAATAGTAATATTCTTTTTTCAATAGGTCGTTCTCGTATTCATATTTATATATGCTAATTGGTTGATCTCCTCGGATTATTCTTCTTTCACTGATCAACTTCTTGTTATAGCGTAACTCATGTTTTTCATCAAATGTGACTTCCTTACTGGAACTCTTTTTTCCCAATTTAACCCGATCCCCAGAAATACTAATAATCCAATAGATAATATCTGTAAAATCGTTACGCGTCCCACTTGCTCCGGGGATAGGCAAAAAGCCACCGGTAATTCGAGAAAGTTGGTGGTCTTTGTACGCCAGTTTTAGCTTATTATCAAGCGGATAAAAATTATAGTTAGATAGAAAATCGGGGCTCAACAAGAACACAGGTATTTCTTTGAGTTCCTGATCAGAGAGTAATTTTTCGTCTTTTGAGCAGGAAAAAGAAAGGAATAGAATTCCTGAGAAAAAAAATAGCCAGATTTTTTTCATAAAATGGGTCATTTCATTGGTAATTATACGAATATAAAAATTTCATCTCGTAACTTTACACATCATGAAAAAAGATCAATCTAAAATCATACGTGAACAGGTCGATCGTTCCGCACTTCGCGAACATTCGACTCCTTTATACCTCACATCAAGTTTTATCTTCGACAGCGCTGAACAAGGTCGGGCGGTCTTTGCTGGAGAAGAAGATGCAATGATTTATTCCCGCTATGCCAACCCAAATACTTCCGAATTTATCAACAAGGTCTGTATTATGGAAGGTGCCGAAGCAGGCTTATCCTTCGCATCGGGTATGGCTGCAGTATTTGCTTCCTTTGCTGCAATTATTGAAAGTGGAGACCATATCGTTTCTTCACGGGCAATATTCGGATCTACCCATCAGTTGTTTACAGAACTTTTTCCGCGCTGGGGTGTTACAACAACTTACGTAGATGCGGCTAATCCGGAAGAATGGGAAAAGGCCATACAGCCAAATACGAAAATTATATTTTTGGAATCACCATCCAACCCCGGGTTGGAATTGGTTGATCTGGAATGGTTGGGCAAATTCAAAGAAAAATATCCGAATATCATTCTTTCGATCGACAACTGTTTTGCGACGCCTTATCTTCAGAAACCAATTCAGTATGGATTTGACCTGGTTATCCATTCAGCAACAAAATATATGGATGGACAGGGACGTGTTTTGGGGGGTATTGTGGTCGGAAAACAGGAATTGATAGACAAATTGATGTTCTTTATCCGTCATACAGGCCCCGCATTGTCACCATTTAATGCGTGGATTATTTCCAAAAGTCTGGACACCCTAGGTATCCGTATGGATCGCCATTGTTCCAATGCACTCGCACTCGCGCAAGCGCTAGAAAATCATCCGGAGATTGAAGATGTAAAATATCCTTTTCTACCAAGCCATCCACAATATGAGCTAGCTAAGAAGCAGATGAAAGCCGGTGGTGGTATAGTTACCCTGGTTGTTAAAGGTGGTTTTGAGCGTGCGAAAGCTTTTGTTGACCAGCTGGAAATGATTTTATATACATCCAACTTAGGTGACTCGCGGTCAATCGCTACGCACCCGGCGTCTACGACGCATTCCAAATTATCAGAAGAGGAGCGTTTAAATCTGGGCATACAACCGGGCAGCATCCGTTTGTCTGTTGGCTTGGAGGATCAGGAAGATATTATCAACGATATCTTACAGGCTTTAGAGAAAACCAAATAATTGATAAAAANNTTTTTATCAATTATTTGGTTTTTAGTACTGAGATATGAGATTTGTTCTTAACATCCCATATCCTTCCAGTTAGTTCAATGAAGCAATAGCAGCCGCATAGTTCGGTTCGTCTGCTATTTCCGCTACTTGTTCTTCATACAATACTTTTCCATTCTCATCCAAGGTAATCACGACACGGCTCAATAGGCCTGCTAAAGGTCCATCAGCAATTGCCAATTGATAAGCATCAGAGAAATTCGAATCTTTATATTCGGATAATGTCACCACATTGTTCAAGCCTTCAGCGGCACAAAAACGCCCCTGTGCAAACGGTAGATCTTTCGAGATACACAGTACAACCGTATTGTCCAATTGCGATGCCTCTTTATTAAATGCACGTACAGAAGCCGCACAGGTTCCGGTGTCCACACTTGGAAAAATATTTAACACAATTTTTTTTCCCTTAAAGTCTGCTAAAGATTTATCGGAAAGATCGCCTGCAGTTAATTTAAAATCAGGCGCCTGCTCACCAACTTGTGGTAAGTTGCCTTTAGTGTTCACTGGATTGCCCTTAAAAGTGATTGTAGCCATAAAATATGATTGTTTAATTTTAGTTTCCTTGCACTTAAAGGTACGAGCAAAAAAAATATTACACAACATTTATTAATATTAGCCAAACATTTACTATGTTAGCATTGTATTTTAAAGAGGAACGTTAACCAACAATAAACACTAGTATGAAGAAATTATTATTCTCAATACTTTGTGCATCACCATCACTGCTCTTTGCACAAGGGTCTCAAGTGAATACACAGGGCGTACGGGCATTAGGCATGGCTGGTGCCGGATCTGCACTGTTCACAGACGAAACAAGTATATTCTACAACCCGGGAGGTCTGGCAAAAATGGACCACAATGCAGTTTCTGCAGGCATATCCGCAGTAATGTATCGATCAGCCTTCAAAGAATCAGGAAGCAATCAAGTGTATAACACGCGCTCGCAAGTGACTCCTCCTTTTTCTGTTTTTGCGACATTTGGGCCAGACAATGCCCGTTGGAAGGCTGGACTGGGTGTCTATACGCCTTATGGCGGAGCAGTGGACTGGGGAGACAGTTGGCCTGGAAAATACGAACTCAACCACCTAAAATTGCGTGCGATTTACATCCAGCCCACTATCAGTTATAAATTGACGGATAACTTAAGCGTAGGTGCTGGTTTTGTTTACAACATTGGCATGGTCGATCTCGCTAGGTCACTACCTTTGTTTTTACCAGACGGATCTTCTGCACATGCTAAATTAACAGGTACCGGTACGGGTATAGGTTACAACGTCGGCGCGCATTACAACTTTGACAACAATGTCGCGATCTCTTTATCTTACCGGTCAAAAGTCGTTACAAAGCTGAAAAAGGGTGATGCCGAATTTACGGTACCTGATGCTGTTGCAGTCTCGTTTCCCGACACCAAATTCAGCGCAGAACTTCCTTTGCCAGCATCACTCAACCTCGGCCTCTCGGTTCCGGTGAGTGACAAAGTGGATATTGTTGCCGACGGAACTTTTATCCAATACAATATCTATAAAAAGCTAGTCTTTGATTATGCAGACAATACCCCACTGCTACAGGATACAGAGCAAATAAAAAATTATAAGAATGCATTTTCAGGAAAAGTTGGGGTGAATTACAAAGCCAACGAAAAGTTAGCTGTACGTGCCGGAGTGGGATATGTAAAAACGCCGGTTGATAAAGACTATGTGTATGCAGAGACTCCGGACAACGACCGGCTCATGGGTGCACTGGGCTTGTCTTACGCCATCAACGACAAATTCAGCCTTCACGCAGCTTATGTTTTACAAAAATTGAAAGAGCGCACTGTCACAAGCCCTGTCACACAAATCGAGGGCGCTTACAAGACAAATATTCACGCCCCTTCAATTTCATTCACCTATAAATGGTAATAGATTATGAAAAGATTTCAAAAAAATATTAAGCTTTATATTGGTTTTGTGGCGCTGGCATTGGCTGCGTCCTGTAAGCCATCTATCGACCTCGATACCAAAGGTGGAAATCCTGAAAATGTGGATTTCAGCAAATATATTGCTGTCGGTAACTCCCTGACTTCCGGTTATGCCAATAGTGGACTTAGTCTGAAGGGGCAGGAACAATCTTTTCCGAATATGCTTGCGCAAGAGATGAAAAAGGTGGGCGGCGGAGAATTTTTGCAGCCTTATTTTCCTGCGGAAAACTATAATGGCAGCGGATTTTTATATTTAAAAGCGCTGGTCAACGGTCAACCAGAATTAGGCACCGTAACTGACCACCTCGCTATCCGGGGGCAGACGCCGGACAAAAAGCCGCTTTACATCAAATACACCGGTCCAATCAATAATCTGGGTGTACCAGGTATGCGACTGGATTTGGCATTTGCTCCGCGTATGGGTGAACTAAATCCCTATTTTGAGCGACTGTTGCCAGACAATGAAACTGCAACCAAAACGTATGTAGATTTTGCAACGACCAAAGACCATACGTTCTTTTCCTTCTCCTTAGGAAACAACGACGTGCTGGGCTATGCTACAAATGGTGCCGTGACCACGGATGCCACAAATACCTTAATTTCCGAGCAGACATTTGCAGGGCTTTATACCAGCTTTATCACTAAGTTGACCAGCAAAGAACAGAAAGGGGTTGTCGCTACCATTCCGGATGTCACTGCCGTCCCTTATTTCACGACAGTAACCCGTCAAGCCTTATTGGCAGGGGCTAATGCAGCATTAGCGGCAAAAGACCCCAAATTGCCACCTTTCGAGAATATCTATATCAAAACAAAGACTACCCCTCGGGCAGCAACGGATAAAGACATGTTTATCTTACCGTTCTCATCTGCGGGTTTACTGGGCCGACAAGATCTTAAAGACCCAGCAACTGGTATTGTCAATCCGTACCCCTATGGTCTATATCTTCAAAATCCTGTTGGTGACAATTTTGTCTTAGATGAGGCTGAGGCAAAAATGGTCCAAGATCGTATTGTTGCGCTCAACGCGATTATTAAACAGGTTGCGGATAGTAAAAAACTTGCAGTAGCGGACATCTATAGTTTCCTGAACAAGGTAAAATCAGGCTATCAGATCAACGGTATCGCCATCAGCAATAAATACATCACCGGTAATATATTCTCGTTGGATGGTGTTCACTTAACGCCTATGGGCTATGCCATTATGGCCAATGTTTTTGTTGACGCCATCAATGCAAAATATAGCACCAAATTAGGAAAAGTAAATGTCAGCCAGTATGGCGGTGTTGCCTTGCCTTAGTGCTATACATGAACTAAAAAGAGCTAAAAAAGGTCATTTGAATTGAACATTCAGATGACCTTTTTTTGTGAAACAATGCGTATTTTTGTTTAACAAAGTCATTCATCAACGTTCATGAAATGTTTATGTTTGTTTAATGTTCATCCGCTTCAAAGGTTGCATCCGATAACTCTTTTATAAGAGGGGTTTGACAGCGGAAGCTGCTATGGAATGAATGCAAAAAAACAAGTGCTATACGCGTAAATAATTATTCTTATGAAAATCAAATTAAACCGTGTCAATCAGGCTGTGCATTTCGAAGCCAGCAGTGAATTATCTTCCGTCAAAGTGAACATCGATGGCTCTGAAGCAATTGGTGGTGAAGGAAAAGGTGTTCGCCCCATGGAGCTGGTATTGATGGCATTGGGTTCCTGTAGCGTTTTCGACCTACATAGTATCTTGGTCAAACAACGTCAGCAAATTGACGATATCCAGGTGGAAGTAGAAGGAAAGCGTCGCGAAGAGGTTCCACAGGTATTTACGGATATTCATATCAACTTTTTCCTTAAAGGGGACATCGACGAAGTCAAAGCAACAAAAGCTGCGGAATTAGCCGTGAAAAAATATTGTTCAGTACATGATATGCTTGCTGCGGGTGGTATCAATATCACATATTCGCTAAAAATAAACTAATATTTTTATAGTGCCTACGCTTACACCCACAGATTTTAATTCCATCTGTAGGTGTAAGCGTAGGCCTTTTTTATGGGCTAAAGTCTTTTTTGCTCTTCGGTCTTGGTCGGCTGATTGCTGCTCTTGATTTTTTGATTTCCAAAGTGATACCGCAGCGTTACATTGACCTTTCTTGTATCTTGGTAATCGTCAAAATAATTGTCCTGATCGGCATACTTTGACGAGATCCTCATTTTTTCAGTCCTGAAAATATCCATAAAAGCCAGATTGACTTCCAGTTTTTTGTTAAAAAATTTACGGTTGGTGGTCAAGTAAGTGCTGGAATAACCTGTAATCCGAAATGGCCCCTGAATAGTCGGTGAAGTAAAACTGTTTCCAAGTTCTACATTCCAGCCGGCATTTTTGTCCAGCACATAGCTTGAACTTATATTGCCATTACCGATGTAAACATCATTCTTGTGGAGCAGAGCATCAGATCCCATGAAATAATTCTCATTGTACATTCCTTCGAGTTGAAGGTTTAATCCCCAGCGGGAGGTTAGCTGAACACTCTTGCCCAGATCTATCCCCGCCCCCTGCCCTTTCTTAATATTGGTATATTGAAAGATCAGTTGATGATTGACGTTATCCTGCAAGGCGATTTCCATATTAGGCCATTTCTCGAACCGGTAAAATAGATCCACATTCCAGCTGTTCTTTGTCCAGGTCAGGTTGAGGTTATGTACAATGGTGGCCCTTAAACGTGGGTCGCCCTGAAAATAGGAAAACAGATTATAATAAGATTTCGCTGGATTGAGCCAGGAGTAAGCGGGACGGCTGATGCGCTTACCATAGGAAAACCCAAATTGCTGTTGGTCTGACCATGCATATTGCATATAGAACGTCGGGAATAGCACAATATAATCCTTCTTGTTGATATCCTTAGGCTCTGAGACAATACCTTCCAAATCGGTATACTCCCCTCTTAATCCCGCTTTCCAGCTCCATTTCTTCCAGGTATAGTTAAACGATGTATATAAAGCCGCATTGCGTTCTTTGTAATCAAACAGGCTGCTCTTGTCCGGTCGGTGCTGTAGTGTACCAGATTCATCGTCTGAAAACAGCAGGTCACTTGTTGTCTTTACGGCACTAAACTTTCCACCAAATTCTACTTCCAGTCCCCCTATCTTTCCTGTAACGTCTACTTGCGAGGAAAAAAGGCGATTTTTGCTGTCATTATTACTAATAAAACGTGTGCTCGACGGCTTTTCTTCTTTAAAATTCAATGCCGTCAAGACATCCTGATCATTGCTGGCATGGCTGGACGTAAAGTAAGATGACCAATTAATGCTCCACTTAGGGCTGAGTTTCTTCGTCACTTGTAGATAGAGGTTATTGGTCTTGTTGGAACGTTCATGATCATTTGTTGTAAAATAACTGGACTCCTGCACCCGGTCTTTGTTATAGATTATCGTGGGCACTTCATAAACACCATAGGATCTCGGCCCATAATAACCGTTTAAGCCTGCATTGACCGACCATGTTGAGTCTGGCGTATAGTCCATCGACAGCACATAGCTATTTTGGCTATTATTGGTATCGAAACGGTCCATTGTCCCTTCCCAAGAGGTCTGTTCCTTGGGATAATACACATAGTTTGTTTCATAACGGGCATAGGTACCGCGACCAAAATTGTATGTCCCCCGTAGATTGAACTTTTCGTTTTTATAATACTGCGTCAGTCCAAACAACTGTTTCCAGGTCGTACTCTTTTCGGCCAGAGCCAGCAGGGTACCCCGATAACCATATAAGGTAGATTTGGACAGCTTAATGTTAATGACCGTGCTTCCATCCGCTTCATATTTTGCCGGTGGATTGGTAATCACCTCGATGGATTGTACATCATTACCGGCTGTGTTCTCCAAATAAGTTTTCAGTTCGTCACCACTCAGCATCACCTTACGATCGTTAATAAGCACCGTGATCTTTTTGCTTCCCCGCACCAGGAGGTCCGAACCGCTGGCCATTACCAAAGGCGTCCGTTTGAGAATATCCCAGGTGTTGAGTGCAGAGAGATTACTATTTTGAACATTAAATTCCAGGCGGTCCAATTTACGGATCAATCGCGGTTGCCGACCCACCACATTCACTTCCGCAAGTTCTTTCGCCTTTGGCAAAAGTGTCACTATCAGGGGACTCTTTATGGTGTCGCTGTAAAAAAATATTTCAAGGGATCCAAAGTTCAAATGCGAGGCTTTAAGATAGTATTTGCTATGCTGCATCAATGACACTTCAAATTTCCCGGCACGATCTGTTTTTGTTTCGCTGATCTGTTGATAGGTACTGTCCAACAAAATAATGGAGGCATCAGCCAGCGCCTCCTTGTTACCATTCCGGATCTGTCCCCCGACCTGTTTAGTCTGTGCCGTCACGAACAATGGTGCTGCAAGCAAAAATAATAAGCATTTCATATTTCGGTATTTAATGTCCCAAAATTGTTCATTAACACAGCTAAATATGGTTAATGAAGAGTTAATGCTGCGTTAAGGTCTATGATCTTCGTTAGGAGCGGCTATATTTGTATATGGAATTGAAACCTAAAAATTATATTATCCTTTTCATCCTATTTTTTGCCATCCTCATTGGCATACAAGGTTATCAATTGTACAATACCTACCGGCTCAAACAACGTGAAATATTCGCTGATATCAAAAAGAATCTGGACAGATTAGAAGACTCCGATTCTATTTTTGACAACAACTTATTAAGCAAGGATATCGCCCGTGATTATTACATTAAACTGGTTAAAAAAGAGATCACGGCAGAAGGTTTAAAAAATTTATATAAAACACACGCGCAGAAGACATCCGCGGAGTTAACAAAATATGTCGACAGTATATTCCGGCCACTGGGCATGCATGTCATCCTCCGGCAGGAAATATTAGGTATTTATTATAAAGATGCGGCAACCCCATTGGTTGATGGCCCCATCACCGTGTATACCACAAAGGGTACCTTCCATAATCCTACAGAATTATCCAGCAGTAAATGGCTTACGGAAAAAACTGAAACGAACAGGACTCAGGATAGTATCCAAAGCAGGGAGATTCTATATGTTTTTTCTGTTCCGCGCAAGACTTTTTTTGAGGTGGTCAATCTCAACTGGATTCTATTTAAGGAGCTAACCTCACTGCTATTAAGCACCTTATTGATCCTGGCGGCTTTTATCTGGTTATTTTACCGGACAATTAACAACCTCAGGAAACAAAAAAAACAGATTGCGGTGTTGCACGATGTCGTAGATAATATTTCGCACGAGCTAAAAACACCGATTGCTACCTTAAAAATAGCGGCCAGAACCCTCCAAAAATCTCCCGACAATACAATTGTTGCCGTCATTGAACGTCAAGTAAGCCGTTTGGAACAAACATTAGATCCATTGAACGAAAGTCAAAATGCAACAAGTTTATCGCCAACAACAGCGAAAGAACTACAGGCAATTTTTAATGATTTTCAGCTGTGTAACCCAACGATCAAACTCATTGTGGAACCAAGCCCCAACTTGCCAATTTGCCTTAACCCAATAGATACAGCGACATTATTTTCAAACCTGATGAATAATGCGGTTAAATATGGTGCCACACAACTAAATATCCGTTTTGAGGAACAAAAAGACTATCTATCCATTCAGGTCAATGACAACGGACAGGGCATGGAAGAAAGCGAGTTACCCTATATTTTTGAAAAGTTTTACCGTATCCAGAAAGACAATATTCATGATACAAAGGGCTTAGGGATTGGTCTATTTTTGGTTAGGAACATCGTCAAAAAATATGCGGGGAAGATTAGCGTGATAAGTAAATTGCGACAAGGAACAACTTTTGTGGTGCTATTGCCGCGCTAATTTTTCAGTTCGTTGGCCTACATTGCCAATCAGCGGCAGAGGTTACCACACGAAGTGCCGCGAAGCAGCACTTGAATAAAAATCGTATTATTAACTTTATAATGGATCAGGAAATAAGGGCCAGATATCCGTTAGATGAAACAAAGAAATGAAGAATAAACTATTGTTGGTAGAAGATGATCCTGATTTTGGATTTATGCTGAGACAATATCTGGAGCTTTCGGACTTTCAGGTGGAATGGATTTCACAGCCAAATGAGCTCACGGCAGACTTTCAGCAGCTTGTGGGATATGATTTAATTATTCTGGATGTGATGCTCCCCCAGGTGAGCGGCTTTGCGCTGGCAAAAGAGATCAATACACTTTTCCCATCACTTCCTTTTATCTTTTTAACGGCCAAAGAGCAGAAGATCGATAAGTTGACTGGTTTAAAAATCGGTGCTGACGATTATATTACCAAGCCTTGTGATCCCGAAGAATTGTTACTTCGTATACAAAATATACTAAAGCGCAATCAAAAAAATGTGTCCCCGAGTTCCATTCCAATTGGTTCGTACCTCTTTTTCCCCGACCAACTGTTGCTGAGTCATGCTTTGGAACAATATAGGCTCACCGAGCGGGAAGCACAATTACTTTTGTTCCTTTGCCAACACAATGGTCAGCTCGTGACACGCGAAGATATCCTTGAAAAGGTATGGGGAAGCGCTGATTTTTTTACCGGCAGAAGCATGGACGTTTTTATCACCCGCATACGAAAACACCTGAGTCATGACCCGAATCTGAGCATCAGTTCAAATCGAGGCGTAGGATTTACCGTTCATTTTTGATATGCAGGTTGCCTCAAAGCCGATCATCCCCTGTTCTGCACATGTGGTTTAGGTCTTCGATGTTATACCCCAAGGCATTCCATCGGATTTATCCTCCTAATTCTTCTTTTCGTCTGTTCCATAGTTTCTCTGCCCAACGGCCGACAAACCAGAAAGAAACTGCGAGGATCAAGAAAAACACGGCTCTATTGATATTATCCCACAGATATTCCACATAGCGGGTATAAATATTCAATACCAAAAACACAAATCCCACCTCACGGGTGACATTGTCTTTTGCTTTTAACCCATAAATTACAAGAAACGCCGAGACCGCAGTGGATAAAATCCCCCAATAAAACATGTGATACTGGCGTACGGTGGTCCATTCATAAAAGTCCGAATAGTTGCCGAAGATAGATAGTGTCCACAAAGAAACCATAAGATAAATCAACCCAATGATATAACTGACTGGTTGAAATATCTGTAAACGTTCAAATCGTGGCTGTAGCCAAACAGCTGCCGCCGTGATTATAGCACCGAAAATCGTAAAACGTAGGGGATAATTCATTCCCCAGAATTTAAAGCCCCAGTTGCTATGGTAAGCTGTCTCGGTGGCAAACCAAACACCGAGTGCCAATAGCATAAAGGTCCAGATCAGCTTGCTATCGAGCTTTACAGCGAGAATTCCGTAGATTGCGACGGACAATAAAAACAAGAGCGAATAATGCATGGTATCCTTATCCAATACCTTCCCCATAAAACCAATGCAGGCTGCCGTTCCGAATACGCCGATCAGCATCATGGTCTCCGTGGACAGGTTCTTATAGGGATAACGTTTTTTGTAGCGAAAGCCGAGCGTGTAAAACAGGACAGCGACCGCCGCAAAAAAGAAGCAGAATAAAATATTGGGTGCTTCGTAAAGGGTATCGACGAAAGCAAGGAAAGAAGCATCTGTAAACAACGAAAAAACAGCAAATACCAGGGAGGCCAGCGCAATCCAAAAGGCGTAACGGGCCAACTGTCCCCAATCGAAACTTTTGACGTCGAGGCTATCCATCAGTTCATTGGCCTTTTGTTCATCCAATAAATTTTCCTTCTTCCAAAATTGGACAATATCTTCGATGGATTGCTTTTCCTGTTTGCTGACGTCGTATTTTCGCATTGTTATTGTATTGATATTGTAGAACAAAGAATAAGTAACAAAGATTTTAATACGGCAAATTTTCGACTTACCGAAGTATCTTCCTGTTTTATTTTTATTTTTTAGGTCCTGTACAAAATTAGGGCTTACAAGTTGCCATAGCCACCTTAGCCGACCCCAAGATAACAATTACCTTCGTAACTTTCTTAAATCCTCGGGTTGTCGCAGGATATCCAAATCACATGTATATCACATTTTATTCCAAAAGTCAGATATGCTCGCATAATTCCTTTAAAAATCTGTAATTTTGCATGTTTTGCATTTTATCCCTTTTACACGGGTTTTAAGGAGTTTTCATGGCAGTAAAAAGAAGCCCGGATTTGGGCGAACAGAGTGAAGTTCAGGTATTTGGAGCGCGTGCGCACAATCTAAAAAATATAGATGTTTCTTTTCCGAGAAATGAATTGGTCGTTATCACTGGCTTAAGCGGTAGTGGTAAATCTTCCTTGGCTTTTGACACCATCTATGCAGAGGGCCAACGTCGGTACATGGAAACTTTTAGTGCCTATAGCCGGCAGTTTTTGGGCGGCATGGAACGTCCGGATGTCGACAAGATATCAGGTTTGAGTCCGGTGATTTCCATTGAACAAAAAACAACGAGCAAAAATCCAAGGTCAACTGTCGGAACAATTACAGAAGTATACGATTTTATGCGCCTTTTGTTTGCCCGTGCCGGGGAAGCATTCTCCTATGTCACTGGCAAAAAGATGGAGCGTATGTCTGACGATCAGGTGATCGAACGTATTCTGGATGAGTTTGAAGGCCAAGCCCTCAATATCCTCGCTCCTGTCGTGAAGGGACGTAAAGGTCATTACCGTGAGCTTTTTGAGCAAATTCGCAAACAGGGGTATGTCAAAGTGCGTGTGGATGGCGAAATATTGGATTTGATTCCTAAAATGCAAGTAGACCGCTATAAGATTCACGATATTGAAATTGTCGTTGACCGTTTGAAAATAGAACGTGAAGATAAGAAGCGCTTGCAGACCTCGGTGATGCAAGCGATGAAAACGGCAAAAGGCATTATCAAAGTGTCTACCAAAGACAATCAGGAGCAATTTTATAGCCGTTACCTGATGGATGCCGAATCCGGCATCTCCTACGATGAACCGCAGCCAAATACATTCTCATTTAATTCACCCTATGGTGCCTGTCCGGCATGTGATGGATTAGGCTATATCTTCGAGATTGATAAAAATGCGGTCATTCCCGACAAGAAACTCAGCATTCAGAAAGGAGGCCTGGCGCCGTTGGGCCCCACCCGGGAAAACTGGACGTTTGAAGTGCTTAAAGCCGTAGCCAAAAAATTGGATTTTGCCGTCACAACTCCGTTGGAGAAACTTAATGATGAGCAGATCGACCAGCTTTTGTTTGGCAATAAAGAAGAACCTATTGTTGTCACCGTGTCCTATGGGAGCTACGGATCCCGTGAGTATCGTGTTGAATTTG
Organism: Sphingobacterium sp. UBA7625; assembly: GCF_002484085.1. NCBI lineage: Bacteria > Pseudomonadati > Bacteroidota > Sphingobacteriia > Sphingobacteriales > Sphingobacteriaceae > Sphingobacterium > Sphingobacterium sp. UBA7625. Next base: position 378,824 of record NZ_DLJD01000051.1, on the reverse strand, counting down.
AAGGGATCTTCAAAATGCTGGAGGAATTTTCCGGAAAATCTTCGGATGAAGCACCTTCGCTGGATGATTTCAGAACTAAAGTTACCTGCCCAACTTGTGCGGGAGCGCGGTTAAAGAAAGAATCATTGCACTTTAAGATCGCAGACAAGAATATCCATGAACTATCGACATTAGATATCTCGGCATTAAAAGAATGGTTCGATCAGGTGGAAAGCAAGCTGGATGAACGCCAGCTGGTCATTGCGACGGAAATACTCAAAGAAATAAGGGCTCGTTTGGGCTTTCTATTGGATGTAGGGTTAAACTATCTGACACTGGATCGTACGGCAAAAACATTATCTGGCGGCGAAGCACAACGGATCCGTTTAGCGACCCAGATCGGCTCACAGCTGGTCAATGTGCTTTATATTTTGGATGAACCGAGTATCGGACTACACCAGCGGGACAATGAACGTCTTATCAACGCACTTAAAAACTTGCGTGATATTGGCAATTCGGTCTTAGTGGTTGAGCATGATAAGGACATGATCCTTCATGCCGACTATGTGATTGACATGGGGCCTGCGGCGGGTGTTCATGGCGGCACTGTTGTCGCGGAAGGCCAGCCCAAGGAGATCTTAAAATCAGACTCCCTGACCGCAGCTTATCTCAATGGGAAAAAAGAAGTTAAAATTCCCGAAACACGTCGTGAAGGCAATCACAAAACACTGTCGATTCATGGCGCTACAGGGCATAATCTCAAGAACCTGACCGTAACATTTCCGCTCGGCAAATTGATCGTGGTATCGGGGGTTTCGGGATCCGGTAAGTCCAGCTTAATCACCGGTACGCTCTACCCGATCCTGAATAAACATTTCTTCCGGGCTAAAGCAACCCCACTTCCATTCAAAAAGATTGAAGGCCTGGAGCATATTGATAAAGTTATTGAAATTGATCAGAGCCCGATAGGTCGTACACCACGTTCCAATCCCTCGACGTATACTGGTGTATTCTCCGATATACGCACCTTGTTCGTTCAACTTCCCGAAGCAAAAATCAGGGGCTATAAACCGGGTCGTTTTTCGTTCAATGTCAAAGGTGGCCGTTGTGAAACCTGTCAGGGTGCAGGCTTGAAAGTCATTGAAATGAACTTCCTGCCCGATGTACAGGTTCCTTGTGAAACATGCCACGGAAAGCGTTATAACCGAGAAACTTTGGAGGTAAGATACAAGGGTAAATCTATTTCAGATGTACTCGACATGAGCATCAATGATGCGGTCGATTTCTTTGAAAACGTACCGAGTATTTACAGAAAAATCAAAACCTTACAAGATGTCGGTTTAGGCTATATTACCTTAGGTCAGTCTTCTACAACCTTGTCCGGCGGAGAGGCTCAGCGGGTGAAGCTTGCCACGGAACTTTCCAAGAAAGATACGGGAAATACATTTTACATTCTTGACGAGCCTACCACAGGACTTCATTTTGAGGACGTTAACGTGCTTATGGGCGTAATCAACCGATTGGTAGACCGGGGAAATACCGTGTTGATTATCGAGCACAACCTGGATGTTGTGAAATCGGCTGACTGGGTGATTGATATCGGTCCTGAAGGCGGAAAAGAGGGTGGTCAGGTATTATTTGAGGGAACCCCAGAAAATTTAATTAAAAACAAGAAAAGCGAAACCGCACGTTTCTTAAAATTAGAGATGCAATAGGCATTCATTTTGAGGCGGTGTATTTTGTTGGTTTTATGCCTCTATCCGGTCCGGTGTATGCTGTGCATCAGGATAACCTCCTATCGCAGATTTTAAATAACACCTGATCGGGCCTTTCTTTGACTGAATTTGGTACACGAGCTAAGCAGCAGATTTCATAAAGGTTTTTCGTAACTTTGTATTATATGTCGGATATTATTCAATTACTTCCAGATAATGTTGCCAATCAGATTGCGGCGGGAGAAGTGGTGCAGCGACCAGCGTCTGCCATAAAAGAATTGATTGAGAATGCCATTGATGCTGGAGCTGACAAAATAAAACTTATTGTTAAAGATGCAGGCAAGTCGTTGATCCAAGTCATTGACAATGGTTGTGGAATGAGCGTAACGGATGCCCGTCTTTGCTTTGAACGTCATGCAACCTCAAAGATCCGCAAAGCGGAAGATTTATTTGCTATCCGTACCATGGGCTTCCGTGGAGAAGCAATGGCTTCCATCGCCGCGATCGCACAAGTCGAACTAAAAACACGTCGTATCGAAGATGAACTTGGTACTGTCGTCGAAATAGAAGGATCAAAAGTTATCAACCAATATCCAGAAGCTGTCGCTGCTGGAACAAATATTTTAGTTAAAAATCTCTTTTACAACATTCCTGCCCGCAGGAACTTCTTAAAGAGTAACTCCGTTGAAATGCGTCATATCATTGACGAATTTCAACGTATCGCTTTGTCCAATCCGCAGATTTTCCTTTCCCTGCATAGTGATGGTAATGAAATCTATCACTTACCTGCCGAAACACTGAAACAACGGATTGTCCATATCTTCGGAAACAATTACAACCAACGCCTTGTCCCTGTAGAAGAGGACACTTCCATTATTAAGGTAGAAGGCTTTGTCGGTAAACCTGAATTTGCGAAGAAAACACGTGGTGAACAGTTTTTCTTTGTCAATAAACGCTTTGTTCGCGATCCTTACCTGCACCATGCAGTGATGAATGCGTACGAGGATATCATGCAAGCGGAGACCTTCCCGTTTTATGTACTGTTTATTGATATAGATCCCGCCCGTATTGATATCAATGTACATCCAACAAAGACTGAAATCAAATACGAGGATGATAAAGCGATCTATGCGATCATCCGCTCAGCAGTGAAAAGATCATTGGGACGCTATAATATCATGCCTTCTTTGGATTTCGAACAAGAGACCAGCTTCACTAATCTGATCACAAAGAAATCATTGGATGAGATTATTATTCCGACAGTCACCTTCAATCCGGACTTTAACCCTTTTGATACGGACAAATCCAAATCATCCTATTCCAGATCGGATAGCTATGCCGAAGGCTTTGCCAAAAAAACCGGGGGAATACCAAGCAATTGGGATTCATTATACGAAATCGTGGAAAAGGAAGAGTCTGTACAGCTCCCCCTGCATACGGATGCAGACCAGGAGACGGATCGCCCACAGGCTATCCAGGTGGAAGATAAAACTTCCTCCAAATTGTTTTTTCAGCTGCACAACAAGTATATTGTTTCACAGATTCATTCTGGATTTATCCTTATTGATCAACAGGCTGCGCACGAACGCATTTTATTTGAGCAGTTTCTGGCACAACTCGATCAGCATAAGGGCCTAAGTCAGCAAAGTCTATTCCCACAGACGATAGACCTCAATCCTTCGGATAATGAATTGATGAAAGATTTATTGGACGACATCAATGGTTTGGGATTTCAGATTCGTGAATTTGGAAAAAATTCCTATATTATTGACGGAATTCCAGCAGACTTGGGAACAGGTTTTGATGAGATAAAAATGATTGAAAAGATATTGGAAGATTATAAGAATAATCAATCCGAGTACAAGCTGTCAAAAAGGGAGAATCTGGCGAAAAGTCTTGCCCGTAATGCAGCGATCAAACCGGGCACACAGCTTGATAACACGGCTATGGCCGAGCTGGTTGATAAGCTCTTTGCCTGCCAATCACCGAATATCTCCATTTATGGCAACCCCGTGATCGTAACATTTACCTTACAGGAATTGGCAGAAAAATTTGGTAAAAACTAGAAGATAAAACTATATGTTTCAACAATTGACACCCGTTATCAGGAATTTACTGATTGTAAATATTATATTCTTTTTAGGATCACAATTTGTACCTATTGCAGATGCTTATCTTCCGGTTTATTATCCTGATTCACCCTTTTTCAAAATCTGGCAGGTCATCACGCATATGTTTATGCATGCTGATCTTGGCCATATCTTTTTCAATATGTTTTCCTTGGTCATGTTTGGCCCTATGATCGAGCATGTCCTCGGTCCAAAACGTTTTTTGAACTTTTATCTTATTTCGGGCATTGGAGCTTGGTTTTTGTATACTGCAGTCAATGGAATCCAGTTATATCAGGCGACAGGATCTTTTTTTCCACTCCATGGAATGAGTGGTAATGAAATCCTTACCTTATCAAATACCGGTAACTATGAAGCCCTTACGTATAGAATACCGATGTTGGGTGCTTCTGGCGCAGTGTATGGAGTATTGCTTGCTTTTGCTTACCTTTTTCCAAACATACCGCTTCAATTTTTGTTTATTCCTGTACCAGTTAAAGCAAAATATATGATCGGTGGCTTTATCTTGATCGAAATCTATATGAGCTTGTCCAGACCGGGAGATTCAGTAGCCCATCTGGCTCACGTCGGCGGGGCATTGTTCGGTTATTTGCTGCTCAAATTTTGGAAGGTTAGAAAGGGAATCTATTAATAGCGTGTGTCATGAATAACATTGGTTTAAAAGATTTTTGGAGACAAACGTATAAGACTGGTTCGCCGATTCCGGTTGTGATCAGCATACAGGTTTGTTTATTTGTCCTCATCTATTTTCTGGACCTTCTTTTTGAGCTGAAACTTATCTCACAAAGCTTTTTACAGCCGATTGTACAACAGTTGAGTTTACCCAGCAATTTTTCGAGCTTCTTAGCACAACCCTGGTCACTGATTTCATCCAACTTTGTCTATGTACAGCTTTTAAATTTGATTTTTGACAGTCTATGGCTGTATTGGGTTGGCCAAATATTCTTCACCTTCTTAAACAAGAGACAGTTTTTCTTTGTTTATATCGCTTCCTGGCTCCTCAGCAGCTCCTTATATGTTGGCTTTGGCACGCTGATACCGCCACCCACAAGCTTGCATTTAATGGGCGGAGCCCATCCGTTGGCGGCTGTCCTTGCGGCAATTGTCACCTTGGTGCCAAACTACGAATTACGGCTGTTGCTTTTTGGTACGGTTAAATTAAAAATAGTAGCCATTGTCTATTTTGCACTGGAATTTTTATTTTTTACCCTTGGCAATAGACCTGCAGCGATCTCATATTTTGCGGTCGTACTATTTGGTATGGCTTTTACCTATGCCCTCAGATCAGGAATGGACTGGTCTACACTTTTTCAGAAAAAACAAAAAAGACCTGCAAAAATGAAAGTTGTTGTAGGCAATAATATACCGACAAATCGGAAACACCGTTATGACTTACCCAATCAGGATGAAATTGATGCCATCTTGGATAAGATTTCAGTATCTGGTTACGAAAGTCTGACACACCATGAAAAAGAAACGCTCTTTCGAGCAAGCAATAGTGGCGACAAGGTTGATGGATAGAAGGACTTTTTTAAGAAGAAAACTGGGATTTATAAGCAAAACAATGTTTCTGGCAAATATGCTTGCGATCATTGCTTTGCTCATGAGTTATTCAGCGACTTTCATCAATCCGAAATCTTTTTGGCCCATCGCATTTCTGGGGTTAGGTTATCTCCCCATCCTGCTCGTTAATATTGGTTTTATCTGTTACTGGCTGCTTCGCAAACGAAAAATTGCGCTTTATTCGTTGTTCGCAATTTTAATCGGCTGGCCATTTCTAACCAAACATTGGAACATCCGCAAAGAAAATCCGCCAGTGCCTCCCGAGACAAGGACGCTCCGCATCATGACCTTCAATGCGCATCTGTTCAAAAAGGTCAATGATGAAAAAAAAAGCTTTAAGGCTGACGTCGTGCGTATCATTGATAGCATCTCACCGGATGTCATCTGCTTTCAGGAATACATCAGTAAAATCAAAGGAAAACATGTATTTTCGGAGGAATTCAAGGACAAACTGGGTTACGACTATTTCTTCTTTGAGCCTAGTTCCAAAAATGACTATGAAGCCTACGGCATGGCTGTTTTGTCCCGATTTCCCATCTATGATTCCGGGACGATCCGTGACAATGATTACGGTATCAATCGAATCTGTTATGTGGACATCAAAAAACAGGATACGCTAATCCGCATCTACAATATCCATCTACGTTCTTTTGCTCTTCAGAATGAGGACAAGGAGTTTATCCAAAACCTGTCCAACAAGAATGAGAACGACAATACAGCAACCCGTCGACTGAGCAGAAAATTAAAAAATGCCTTTGAGCTCCGCAGTGAACAGGCACATTCCTTAAAAAAACACATGAATGACTGTCAATATCCTTACATCGCTGTTGGTGATTTTAACGATACACCGATGAGTTATTCTGTAAATTTGATTGGAGGCGGCATGTATAACGCCTTTAAAGAAAAAGGAAATGGATGGGGCGTAACACATCATTCGCTTTTGCCGATTTTTCAGATTGACTATATCTTTGCCAGCCCTAAATTTGAGGTCATGAATTATCAGGTCGTCAAACAAAAGCTATCTGATCATTATCCGGTATGGTCGGATCTACGGCTTAAGCCTTAGGCAGCTGATAGCCTAGCGATTTAAGACCTATTTCTATAAATTTATCCCTTCTGTTTTTTATTTTGTAATAGGCTTCCCGACCAAAATAATATCGTCCGACCAAAGCTTCTATATCCGACTGGATCAGATCATGTAGACTTTTTGCTTCACTTGCGTTAACCGAAATCCTTTTTTGCGCATTCAGAAAGGCGATAAATAAATTAAACTCTGTAGCCGGCAAATGGTAACCACTGATAAAGTTTTCGATAGAATATGCCGGCAGATGTTTTGTAAAACGATCGTACACAAATTCCTCAATTGCATTGGAATGAAAGATTTCGCGATACTTAGCACTTGTTTCATTGGTGTCAATCGGGATATTCACATCAGGTAAAATCCCCCCACCGCCAAAAACCAATTTTCCTTTGCTGGTTGTAAACATCTCCTTCTGACGAAATTCCGTATCCAATGTCCAGAGATCAAATCCGGTCATGTATTTTGCGGCATCAAAATTAGCACGGCTATATTTACGTTGAATACACCTGCCAAGCGGCGTATAATAACGCGCCACAGTCAGATTAACCGCCGACCCATCGGAGAAATCAAATTGTTCTTGTACAAGGCCTTTTCCATAAGATCGTCTTCCGACGACAGTAGCCCGATCCAAATCCTGTAAGGCACCACTCAGAATCTCACTCGCTGATGCTGTGCTTTCGTTGATCAATATGACAACACGTCCGTCACCAAACTCACCCGGTTTCTCTGAGTAATAGTCCTGACGTTGTTCATTGGCCCCTTCGGTATACATCAATAGCCTCTTTTCTTTGAAAAACTGTCCAGCTAAATCTATGGCCGTATGCACAAATCCGCCACCGTTATTCCTTAGGTCCAAGATTAGGTCCTGAGCACCGCTTTTACGCATATCAATCAGCGATTGCTTGAATTCATCTGCGGTCTTATGTCCAAAGCGACGGATCTTGATATAGGCAGTCTTAGGCGCGATCATATAAGACGCATCCAAGCTGGTAACGTTTACCTGGTCACGAATGACTTTCAGCGGATTAACGAGCGTCTGTCCATCCCGTTGGATCGAAATAAGTACTGCGGTTCCTTTCTTCCCACGGATCAATTTTTCGATTTCCGCCTCGGGCACCTTTTTCCCTGCCAGATCTTTGTTCCCGATTTTTAGAATACGGTCACCGATCCGCATGCCACTTTTCTCGGCAGGTCCGGCAGAGACCATACCCACCACCAGCAGCGTATCCTTTAAACGAAAATACTCCACACCTATCCCATCAAAAGAACCTTCCAAAGTCTCCTGTTTAGCGAGAACCTGATTAGGCCTTAAAAAGGTGGAGAAAGGATCCAGGCGGGAGACAACGTGCTCTATTGCTTCATCCTGCACGGTATCAATGCTGATATTGTCTACGTAATTTTCGGAAATCAGCTGAATCAAATATTGTAGTTTGTCTGAATTGCCGTTGGAACCTAAACTTGAAAAGGTTTTTTTCTGGTTGCTCCCTTGTTCCTCGGCATAATTTTGTCCCAACAGCAAGCCAAGAAGCAATACTGCAGCATATGTAGCAGCTACAAAAATATTTCGCTTAATACTCTTTTGCATAGGAAAAATCCAGTGTTTATAAACAGATAAACTGTGTTTGTGTGTTCATGAAATTACCCCCAAAAGTAACAAGTTTATTCGGTTTTACCCGTATACAGCCACATAATTTTACATTAAAAACAAAAAATTGTCGTTGGCTGTTCATCATTAAAAATTAGTGCTGTCTGCATTGTCAGAAAACACGAAATAGCATGCTTGAAACTTGCAAATAAGCTTAAATTTATCTTAGTTTGGACTTGGAAAGGAATTTAAAATATGCACGAAATCGAACCTTATTATAATTGGCGTGACTATTACATCGCCGCAGAAGACGAACAATCACCATTCTATGGTACTGTCTACAGCGAATTCGATTTCGATAAACAGATTTACAACTTTTTGCTGCATCCCCAATGGGATGAATTCGGGTCGCTCACACTCTATCTGAAGGTATTATTTGTCGATTATGAAAAATACTATTGCATTATCGAATTGATCGGCGAGTGGAATGATGCCATATACAATGACATTATGTTACTGAAAAGGGAACTTATCGATGTTATGATCAGTCAGGGGATAAAATATTTTATTCTTGTCGGTGAGAATGTGCTGAATTTCCATTCTTCAGATGACTCGTATTATGAGGAGTGGTTCCAGGATATTGACGATGGCTGGATTGCGGGTGTGGGCTTCCGTGATCATGTCGTCCAAGAGTTTCAACAGCAGAATATCGACTATTACATCAATTTTGGAGGAGCACTCAATGAACTATCCTGGCGTACATTAAAACCAAAGCAAGTATTTCATCATGTCAATGAATCCCTGACAAAACGCCTTGGTTTTTGAGTATTTAGTATTTGGTAATGCGTATTTAGATTTTGGTTTTACAAGTCGATGGCTTACTAATTGTTTCAATTTTTGATTTTTACCTTTTAATTTTTACTTTTTACTGTATTATCCGTTAACTTTGTGATCGATGTGTTGTGTGCCATGCACGCATACCGATTAATTTTTACGTTTTACTTATACAAAACAATATGTCATTCAGAATTGAAAAAGATACGATGGGTGAAGTTCAGGTACCTGCAGATAAATACTGGGGTGCACAAACGGAACGTTCACGCAACAACTTCAAAATCGGACCGGCAGCTTCTATGCCACATGAGATCGTTGCAGGCTTTGCTTACCTGAAAAAAGCAGCGGCCTATGCAAACCACGAATTGGGTGTTTTACCTGTTGAAAAACGTGACGCCATTGCAGCTGTATGTGATGAGATCCTTGCAGGTAAACTAGACGACCAATTCCCATTGGTGATCTGGCAAACTGGTTCGGGCACACAATCCAACATGAATGTAAACGAAGTTGTGGCAAACCGTGCTCAAGTATTAGCTGGATATAAGATTGGCGAAGGAGAACCTGTATTGAAAGCAAATGATGACGTCAATAAATCACAGTCATCCAATGATACTTTTCCTACCGGAATGCATATTGCGGCTTATAAAGCTGTTGCCGAAGTAACTATACCGGGTGTGGAAAAACTGCGTGATACATTGGCCAAAAAAGCTGAAGAGTTCAAAAATGTGGTTAAAATTGGTCGTACACACTTAATGGATGCGACGCCATTGACATTGGGTCAGGAGATTTCTGGTTATGTAGCGCAATTAAACCATGGTTTAAAAGCTTTAAGAAATACACTTTCCCACTTATCCGAATTGGCATTAGGTGGTACTGCGGTAGGTACTGGCTTAAACACACCAAATGGTTATGATGTGGTTGTTGCGAAATACATCGCTGAATTTACAGGTCTTCCATTTGTCACTGCTGAAAACAAATTTGAAGCTTTGGCCGCACATGACGCTATTGTCGAAACACATGGTGCATTGAAACAATTGGCCGTTTCATTGAATAAAATTGCAAATGATATCCGGATGTTGGCTTCAGGCCCACGCTCAGGTATCGGTGAAATCCTTATTCCAGAGAATGAACCGGGATCATCTATTATGCCGGGCAAGGTGAACCCTACACAATGTGAAGCCTTAACAATGGTGGCTGCACAAGTAATGGGTAACGATGTTGCCATCACCATTGGCGGTACACAGGGACATTATGAATTGAACGTGTTCAAACCATTAATGGCAGCAAACTTCTTACAGTCTGCACGTTTATTGGGTGACGCCTGCGTTTCTTTTGAAGAGCACTGTGCTGCAGGTATCGAGCCTAACTACAAACGCATCAAGGAATTGGTTGACAACTCATTGATGTTGGTAACTGCATTAAACACGAAAATTGGTTATTACAAAGCGGCTGAAATTGCACAAACAGCGCATAAAAACGGTACTACACTTAAAGAAGAGGCAGTACGCTTGGGGTATGTGACTCCAGAAGATTTTGACGCTTGGGTGAAACCTGAAGAAATGGTTGGAAGTTTAAAATAAGCTGTGGCAATAATTTCAATAAAAAATATATCATCAAAAACATACCTATTGGCTCTTGCCATAGGTATGTTTTTCTTTTTTACTGCGTGCAAATTCAATTCGGATATGCAGGGTGAAGGGGCTTCGTTTTTACAGGGCGAGTGGATACAGGACAGTATTCCGGGGCAAGGTCAGATGCTGCAATATACATTGGCCGAGTTTAAATTTACCTGTGATTCCGTTTACGCGACAATGCACGTAAACAATAAGGTACAAACGATCCCGGATAGCTGTTATAAAAATGGTGCCTGGACGGAACACGCCAAAGGAATTTATGTCCTGCGCGGTGACTCGATTATTGTAGACGGTATTTATACCAAAGAAAATGGCAAACAGAAGATTTCAGGTTGTTATCTTTCGGGTCAATATATCCCACGTTTTAAAGTAGTCTATCATTCTGCTGATTCTGTGGTACTGGAAAGCCGGTTTGACCAACGTCCTATTGTGCTCAGAAAGACCAAAGATATCACCTGTATACCTAAGAAGAGATATTAGTATTGAGACATTAGGATTTAGACTTTGTTCTCTATGCAAGCCTTTGGTAGGCCTACTTCTACCTTATCTTGATCGACTCGTTTCAAGGGACTATTACATCGATAGAAAAATCAACATGTAATAACCGGTTTTTTATTTTTACTTTTGCCTATCAACTTCCAACCATCCATATGAACAAAGGAATAATTGCCTTAGCTTTTGGAGGACTTGCCATCGGAATGACGGAATTCACGATGATGGGAATCTTGCCCGATATTGCTAAGGATTTGCAGATCGAAATCCCTACTGCGGCTCACCTTATTGCCCTATATGCGCTAGGCGTGGTTGTGGGCGCCCCGACATTGGTCTTATTTACGGGTAAATATCCTCCCAAAAAGGTCTTACTCTTTTTAATGCTCCTCTTTTTTATTTTCAATGGCTTATTCAGTATAGCGCCGGGACAGTTTCTGATCAGTCTCTCGCGTTTTATGGCTGGACTCCCACATGGCGCATTTTTTGGTGTTGGGTCTGTTGTGGCCGCAAAACTCGCTCCAAAAGGAAAAGAAGCCCAGGCCATCTCAATCATGTTTACAGGTATGACAATCGCCAATCTGGCGGGGGTACCTTTGGGTACCTATCTTGGTCATCACTATTCCTGGCGCCTGACCTATGGCATTATCAGTATACTGGGCCTGATTACTTTCGCGGCAATATATGCCTGGATGCCGAAAATTGAGGCCTCTAAAGGAAATAATATCTTCAATCAGCTGAATTTTTTCAACAAAAAAATCGCCTGGTTGCTCATGGCGATTATCGCAATCGGTACCGGTGGATTATTTGCCTGGATCAGTTATATTGCTCCTTTGGCAACCAAGGTTTCCGGAGTTCCAGCTGACCGTGTGCCACTGATTATGATATTGATTGGGGTCGGTATGTTTTTTGGCAATCTGATCGGCGGGAAACTAGCCGATACCATTTCGCCAACAAAAGCAGCAATCGCGAGTTTCTCGGCTATGGCGCTCTGTTTGGTCATGGTCTATTTTGTTTCGCCGCTAGGCTGGACAGCATATCCCTTGGCTTTTATTACTGGCTTGGTTTCTTTTACTATCGGTTCACCAACCCAGCTGATGTTGATCCGGGCTTCGAAAGATTCCGCAACATTAGCCGCAGCAGGCGGACAGGCGGCTTTTAATCTCGGCAATACACTTGGTGCATTTTTAGGCGGCATTCCCATCACCATGGGATTAGCCTACAATACCCCTTCCCTAGTGGGTGTAGGTATGGCAAGTATTGGCGCTCTACTGACTTTGCTTTATCTCAAGGTTTACGACAATAAAAGTTAACAGTTAAAAAAAATTCAAATGGCCCGAAGTAGTTACATCAGTGTATTGCGTATCATTGCGATCTTTTTGATTATCCTGATCCACTCTTCTTCGGGCTATTTAAACAGCAATGATTTCAATTCTTTCGATTGGAATTATGCCAATTGGATCAACAGCTTCTCCCGTTTTGCCGTCCCCCTCTTTGTCATCATCTCCGGCGCATTGCTTTTGCAGAGAGATGAAGATACAGGCACATTCTACAAAAAGCGTCTGTCTAAAATTATTCCGCCATTTGTCTTTTGGACCATCGTCTACCTGATCTATTATTTTATCCGTTATATTGATTTTGAGTATGTTGGTTTTCCACAAGTTATCAACATTATATTAATTCGCTTAAAGTCAGGAAGCAACGCACACCTATGGTACCTTTACATGCTTATTGGACTCTATCTAGCAATACCTTTTTTGCGAAAAATGATCCGTAACTGTTCAAAAAGAGAGATTGAGATTTTCTTATGCCTGTGGTTTGCTGCATTATTTTTCAACAATAAATGGTTTAATGCATATCTTCCGAATTTTGACCTAACTTTCTTTACGGGCTACATGGGTTATCTCGTCTTAGGTTACTATCTCTACAATCATCCACTCCCCCAGTTAAGATGGTCTAGCCTCCCCTTCTTTATAGGTTGTTGCCTGATTACGGGTTGGGGGACTTATTATCTCAGTCTGGAAAAAAGCGAATTTGACCCTACATTGTATAATTATCTTTCACCCAATACTGCATTAAGTGCAGGCTTTTTATTTGTATTTATTCAATGTCTAAAACTCCCAGAACGGTTGAATGCATTCTGGGAATTTATCGACATCCATAGTTTTGGCATCTATCTAAGCCATATCTTGTTTTTGAATTATATTCATCCACTGCTACCATTATCGACACTTTGGAAAATACCGGTAGCAGCAATACTCACGCTGCTCTCAAGTGCCCTGCTGACTTACTGTCTGCGAAAGATCCCATTTGGGAAATATGTCAGCGGTTAGTTCAATTTGGTCCGGTGCTTATTTTTCGCCTTCGACTTTATTATAGACATACAGGTGTGCATTGGGACCGTCGATCTCCTTCCCATCCTGATCCAGCCCGATCAATTTATTTTCACCCACCTTTAACTTCATGTTGGTTTCTTTGCCGGTCAGATGTACAACCGAACCGTTATCATGCCACATCACTTTGCCCGAATCTTCAACTTTGCTGTTCTTATTGATATATTCACTTACAATCGAAAAAGTGTTGTCATTCTTTAAGGTAATGTTTGTTTTGATACCTTCACAATCAGCACAGGGAATAGTTGCTTCGTACTTGCCCGGCCAATCCAAAGAATTCTGAGAGGTATGGGTCGTATCCGCTGTCATCGTTATATGATCGGATGAATCTGGTGCTACCACGTGTTGATTTTCCTTTTTTGTCTGATTGCAGGCGCTCAAACAGAGTGCTGCGAGGCAAATAAATAATACGGATGATTTCATATTTCTGCTATTTTGAGTTAAATACACCGGATAACAAGCAATTTCGGCGCCAAGAAATGTTTATCCAAATCTAAAACATGCATCGCCGTTAAAATAATGAAGCGGTGTCCAAAAAGTAAAAACAAAGCAGATAGGAATGGTATGGTTGCTCGGATATCCATGGTTGTCCCGAGATGGTAGCATACCCTGACAAAGTGAAATAAAAAGGACCGTCCATCGTTGGACAGCCCTATTTATATCATATACTGTACGACAATCCGTGCCATAAACATGCTATATTTATAGCGTGATGTGCCTACAGGAATTATTGCATGTCTTATTTAGACTAGAACGGTAAATCATCATCATCTGATGAGCCCGACAAATCTACAGGAGCGGGCATATCCGCGTAACCCGGAGAAGATGGTGCCGGTGCAGCATTTCCTAATTTTGTTACTCGCCATGCAACCAGTGAATTGAAATATGTCGTCACGCCATCTTTATTTGTCCAAGGACGGCCACGAAGATTAAAAGATACCTCTACCTCTTCGCCAATAGCCAGGTTATCAAAAATTGAAGTTCTGTCTTGTGTTGATTCAAAACGGATATACTCAACAAATTGTGGGTTTTCAGCATAAGCTACAATCATATCACGTTTTTTGAATGATTCTGTTACTTGTTGTGTCGCTCCTATCTCGTGTACTTTTCCTCTAATTTCCATAATCAAAAAAATAAATATTAAAGCGTAAAATTAAGCAATTTTTGAGGAAGAGTTTAATTAACTTTGTACAAAATATGATGGAAGTTTTCAACACCCCCAATAAAGTTATCATTACGTGCAATAAACGCTTATCGCCGTATTTGCAACAGGAAGTTAAAGAGTTAGGTTTTGACATCGTCAGAGCGTTTCCTACTGGAGTCGAATTGAAAGTCAGTGTAAATGATACGATCAAGCTCAATCTGAACTTGCGTACCGCTTCGCAGATTCTATATTCGTTAAAGGAGTTTTCGGCCAACAATCCTACGGAGCTTTACGAAGAGCTCAGCGCGATTGCCTGGGAAGAACTGATCCAATTCGATGGCTACTTCTCGGTAAGCTCCAATGTGGACAATGAAACAATCAGTACACCTCTATTTGCAAATGTGAAAGTGAAGGATGCTATTGTAGATCGTATTAAAGATAAAAAAGGCATGCGCCCGAATTCTGGTCCGGAAAACAACAAAGCTGTCATTCACCTCTATTGGAAGGATGACCGTGCGGAAATTTTCCTTGATACCTCAGGCGAGACACTTGCCAAACATGGTTACCGCAAGATTCCGGGAAAAGCTCCCATGCTGGAGGCCCTGGCGGCATCAACAATTATTGCATCGAAATGGGATGGCGTATCCGCTTTTGTCAATCCGATGTGTGGATCCGGGACACTGGCCATTGAAGCAGCATTGATCGCTACCAATAGAAAACCGGGACTCCTACGCATGAATTACTCATTCATGCATTTCATCGGTTATGATGAAACTGTTTTCTTTCAGGAACGTCGCTTGTTAAAAGATCAGATCAATAAAAAAGCAGCTCCTCAAATTATTGCTTCGGATATCTCTGAAGAAGCGATCAACGTTTCCAAAATGAATGCCCGCACGGCAGGTGTGGAACAATTAATTTCATTTGAAGTATGCGATTTTGCCGAAACACACGTTCCTAAAGAAGGCGGTGTCATCTTATTCAATCCAGAATACGGTGAACGTTTAGGTACGCATACCAAGTTGGAAATTACTTATAAACGCATGGGTGATTTTATGAAACAGGAGTGCAAAGGTTATAGAGGCTATATATTTACAGGTAATCCGGATCTAGCAAAGAAAATTGGTCTCCGTGCGTCCAGACGTATAGAATTTTATAACGGTAAATTAGATTGTAGATTATTAGAATACGAATTATACGAGGGTACTCGCGAAAAAACAAAAGTATTGTATGAATAACATTATTGAACGCACAGTCGCATTTGTGCAAGATCGTTTGAAATTTGCGGAAGCAGGCCATGATTGGTCGCATATTCAACGCGTATGGAACAATACGAAGTTAATTTTAGAAGATGAAGAAGCTGATGTCATGGTCTGCGAATTAGCCGCACTCCTGCATGACATCGCTGACAGCAAATTCCATGACGGTGACGAAACAATTGGCCCTCGCGTTGCCGGAGAGTTTTTGGCAAGTCTGGAAATTTCTCCGGAAATTATCGACCATGTCAAAAAGATCATCTTTAACATGTCTTTCAAAGCAAGTTTGGGTGAGGTCTCTTTCCATTCCAAAGAAATGGAAATTGTACAGGATGCCGACCGTTTGGACGCCATTGGAGCGATCGGTATCGCACGTGCATTTAGTTTTGGCGGAAATAAAGGCCGGGAAATGTACAACCCCAACATCCCCGTACAGGAATATAAAGACAAGGAAGCTTACAAACATTCTGAAGCTCCGACAGTTAATCACTTCTACGAAAAGCTACTCTTGTTGAAAGATAAGATGAATACACAGGCTGCAAAAAGAATTGCTGAACACCGCCACCGATATATGCTCGAATTCCTGGATGAGTTCATGGCAGAATGGAATGGTAAAAAATAAATTACAGTTAACAATAACTAAATATAAAAGTGGTATTTTAGATCTTGTGAATCAGGATAAAAAGTACCACTTTTTTTATGCTGTAAAAATCAGCATTCAAACTAACACATATGAAAAAACACATTTTTAGCTGTCTGACGTTGGCTATGGTCATTTCATCGACAACATTATTTGCACAGACCAAAGCAATTGCACATCGTGGGGTATGGAAAAACAGTCATCTTCCTCAAAATTCCATTGCCTCTTTAAAAGCCGCACATGAACTTAAACTTTTTGGATCTGAGTTTGATGTCCACCTTACGAAAGACAACGTCCTTGTCGTCAATCATGACAATGATTTTTATGGTATCGACATCGCAACAGCAACGTATGCGGAGCTCCTCGCCAAAAAACATCCCAACGGAGAATCCATTCCAACTTTGGAGGAATATATCAAAGCAGGAAAAAAGTTAAAGGGTTTACGTCTGATCCTGGAGTTAAAAACCAACAAACTCGGTGTAGAACGAACGCTTGAGGCTGCAACAAAGTCTGTTGAAATGGTAAAAAATCTGAAAGCAGAGAAAATAACAGATTATATCGCATTCAGTTTCGAGGCTTGTCAAAAGATTCATGAGCTCGCTCCAAAAGCAAATATCCAATACCTAAATGGGGATAAATCACCTGCTGATGTGAATGCTGCAGGAATCAATGGCCTAGATTACCATTTTTCGGTCTTCAAAAAGAATGCGAGCTGGTTACAGGACGCACATCAATTAGGTATGAAAGTAAATGCCTGGACCGTCAATACCGAAGAAGAAATGAGCAATCTCATTGGACAAAAGATCGATTTTATCACAACGGATGAACCCGAATTGTTGCTTCAGGTATTGAAAAAATAAAGGTTATCCCCGAGATCATCAGCAACATTACAAACTGAGGATCGTTTTATTTCTTGCAAGTCGAATATAAACAAGTTTAGCCTATGGCTTTATTGATACGAGACCCAAGATGGGAAATATAAATGAACTTCGGGATTAAACAACGGACAAAATCGGAATACCATGCAGCCATACATCGATAAGCTCAGGTATTGCAAAATAATTATTCCAATGAAACATCACGATTGATTCGATCACACCAGGGATTGAATAACCGAGCAAAGCGAGCTCATGAATGCCGATGAGATTAACACTTATAAATAATTAATATAGATGAAAAAAATCTTTATACTCGCTGCAGCATTATGCCTATCGTATATTTCTTATGCACAGGATTTTATTGCAGCCACATACAATATCAGACAACGAAATACCGTAGATAGCGGTAATATGTGGACCGACCGCAAGGTGCCCCTGACGAATTTGATCAAGTATCATGGTTTTGATTTATTCGGTGTTCAGGAAGCCTTTCATGATCAGGTTCAGGATCTAAAAACGTTGCTTCCGGGATTCGACTATGTCGGTGTGGGGCGTGATGACGGCGCACAGGAGGGTGAACACTCCGCAATTTATTACAATACCAATCGGTTCAAAGCCATAAAAAGCGGTACGTTCTGGCTTTCAGCGACAGATACCGAACATCCGAATAAAGGTTGGGATGCAGCCTTACCTCGAATCTGTACCTGGGGGATTTTTGAAGATAAAGCCAATAAAAAGCGCTTTATTTTTATGAACACACATTTTGACCATATCGGACGTACAGCGAGAACGGAAAGTGCGAAATTGATTTTGGCCAAAGCAAAAGAATTTGCAAAGGATCTTCCTTTGATCTTAACCGGTGATTTCAATGTGGATGAAAAAGACGAAGCCTATTTTACGCTCGCCAATAGTAAAGTGGTCACCGATGTACACGAACTGTCTCCACTTAAATATGAGCCGAACTCTTCCTTTAACGGCTGGGGGAAAAGTCTTAGGGCATCTGGCCGTATTGATCATATTTTTATCACAAAGCCTTTCCAGGTAAAAAAATACGGTATCCTGACAGATACTTACATGAGTAAATTCCCTTCTGACCACTTCCCTGTTGTAACAACACTTTCATGGAAATAGGTCCTATAAAATTAAAAAAGCAATTTTATTATATAGCAGATAAAGCGCTCCTTTTTGGGGCGTTTTATTTTTAAACCTTACCCCTTCCAACAAAGACTGCTGTGACAATGCGCAGCTTTCGCAGCATTAAGATTGTGGCGCATTTACTACGGATATGGACAATCTCATGGAAATAATAATCGACAATTTAAACTTTTACAAAAATTAACGGTCGATATCCTTAATTTTGACAGCAAAACATATCATGATGAAATTTCCTTTACTATATTGTACCCTATTTGTTTCGGGGCTTTTGTACTCCAACAACAGCGAAGCGCAGATCTTTAAAAAGATTAATGAGGCCTTGAACAAGGCAAGCCAAGGTCAAACCGATAGCACAAAAACAACGAATTCTTCAACTAGCGGGTCTTCGACTTCAAGTTCAAATAAATCGAATACTTTAGCTTCCTTATCAAGTAAGGATACATCACTGGGTATTAAACAGGCTTTAAGCAACGGTCTCAACCTAAGTATCGAGTCTCTGGCAAAAAAAGACGGCTTTTTAGGTGATGCAGCAGTTAAGATTTTAATGCCTGCGGAGGCTCAAAAAGTAGAGAAAACACTTCGCGCTGTGGGTATGGGCAAACTATGTGATCAATTTATACAGAGCATGAACAGAGCTGCGGAAGGAGCCGTAAAAGAAGCCGCCCCCGTATTTGTGAATGCATTATCTAAAATGACCATCACCGATGCAACCAATATTCTATTGGGTAGCAAGCAGGATGCCGCAACGACATTTTTCAAAACAAATACATCAACTGAATTGACAAACAAGTTCAGTCCTGTCATTCAATCGGCCATGGGCGTGAATAATGTTGACCAATATTGGACACAGCTGACCAGTGCCTATAATAATCTGCCGCTAGGCAATAAAGTAGAAACAAACCTCACCGCTTATGTCACACAAAAGGCCATAGATGGTTTATTTATTAAGGTAGCGGATCAAGAATCAAAAATCAGAAACAATATCGGCGGAAGCAGAAATACAAATATCTTGCAGAAAGTATTTGGCTACGCCGACGAAAAAAAATAAGCTAAATCTAGGATTAGCCCCAAGAGAGATACAGGAGGTTAGCGAAATATTACCTCTAGTAAACAAGACTTGTCAGTTTATTGACAAGTCTTGTTTGTTTTTGGTCGAAGCCCATTAGAATTTGTAAATTTGGTCACCCTTATCATATTAGGGCGATAAAAATGAGCACATTTGAGATTAATAACATAAGTGACTTTTCAGTTTCGGAAAGATTTCAGCGCTACGTACAGATTGACACACAATCTGATGTAAATTCACCGACATGTCCATCTACCGAAAAACAGAAAAATCTGGGCAAATTATTGGTAGAAGAACTCTTATCATTGGGCATCTCGGATGCAGCTATGGATGAAAATGGTTACATCTATGCAACTATACCTTCCAATACAGCCAAGAAAGTTCCAGTGATCTGTTTCTGTTCTCACATGGACACTTCTCCGGATTCTTCGGGCAAAGACGTCAAACCTTTGGTACACCACAATTACCAAGGCCAAGATCTGGTACTTCCTGACGATACGAGTATTGTAATCAAATATGCAGAACATCCCGACCTAGCCAATCAAATCGGAAACGATGTGATTACCGCCAGTGGAACAACATTATTGGGGGCAGACGATAAAGCGGGTATCGCTGAAATAATGGATGCTGCCCGCCTGTTGATGAAACACCCTGAGATTAAGCATGGGACTATCAAGATCTTATTCACACCGGACGAAGAAATCGGCCGCGGAGTTGATAAAGCAGACTTAAAACGTCTGGCAGCAGACTTTGCCTACACCATGGACGGTGAAAAAGCCGGCACGATCGAGGATGAGACATTCTCTGCCGATGGAGCAACTTTAACAATACACGGCGTCTCGGTTCATCCTGGCTTTGCCAAAGGCAAAATGCAAAGTGCGATTAAAATCGCAAGTGCCATCATTGATGCATTACCGAAAGACCGACTTTCTCCGGAAAGCACCAATAAAAAAGATGGATTTGTGCATCCGGTAAATATCAGTGGGTCTGTAGAAAAAGCTGAGATTCAATTTATCATCCGAGATCATGCAACAGCTAATCTTAAAAAACACGAAGATGAACTGGAAGCGATAGCAAAATCCATCGTCAGTCAATATCCAAATTGCAGCTATACCTTTGTTGTAAAAGAGCAATACCGCAACATGAAAGAGGTCTTGGATCAACATCCCGAAATTATGGAGATCGGTATGGAAGCGATTACAAGAGCGGGTATGGTCGCAGAAAGACGAAGCATCCGTGGTGGTACGGACGGCTCACGGCTTTCGTTTATGGGGCTTCCATGTCCTAATATCTTTGCGGGTGGACATGCATTTCATGGGAAACAGGAATGGGTATCAGCACAAGATATGGAAAAAGCGGTCAAAACAATTTTGCATGTTGTATCTTTATGGGAAGAAAAAGCATAAATACATTCTAAAATCAACATATTTTTAATGAAAAACGACGTTTTAAAAGCAATACACTACAGAAGATCGGTATTTCAGGCTTCTTTTACAGACGAGGAAGTAAGCAAAGAAGATATCCTCAGCATCCTCGAGGCAGCTAATGCTGCTCCAACACATAAACGGACACAGCCTTGGCGTTTTGTCATCTTCCGCAAAGAAGGACTTCAACGCTTGGGTACTGAATTATCGCGCATCTATAAATCGGTTACACCAACGGAGAAATATACAGAAGCAACGGAGATCACCATGGGCAAGAAAGCAACACAATCGAATGTTGCCATTGCGCTTATCGTCAATTATACGGGTGAAGTTCCCGAATGGGAAGAATTGGCTTGTACTGCTGCCGCTGTAGAAAATATGTGGCTCGCTGCACATTCGTTGAATATTGGTGGATACTGGGCAACACCGGGCTTAATTAATCATTTGGGAGGTTTCCTTAATCTGGAAGAGAACCAAAAATGTATCGGCCTATTTTACTTGGGACATCACCAGTCAGAGGCGCGTGAGCCGATACGTACACCGATTGAAGAAAAAATTCGTTGGGAAGAATAGCGTACCGCAACATACGATAAAATTATTAAGGGCTCGAATCATTCGGGCCCTTACTAGTTATTTTGTTTATTTTCTAGGAAAAGTTACTAATACAAAAATCCAAATAACCATAAAGGAATCTTGTTGAGATGTCCGAATTCGATCTCGTCTGCTACAATATAGGCTTTTTCTATCCCTTGAATTTGTTTATTGGACTTATTCTTCCCTCCTATCTCAAATGTGTACTTTTCATCTACAATAAAATCTCCTTGGTCTGTAAAATTGACCTGGTGTTGGAATACGAGCTGATTGACAAAAAACGTTTCTCTTAGATTTCCACGGTTAACATTTTCATGTGCAAATAAAAAAGAAAGATTAGTGTTTTCAAGAAAAATCTTTGAAGGCTTTTGTAACTGACTTATTCCTTCACCCACCTTATAAAGGTTATGCGTCAAGCCAATTTCATCCAAATAGTGTAGGTAAGACAACAAAGTCGTCCGGCTAATTCCAATTTTTTCGCTAAGTTTACTCACATTAGGTACAAAAGGGACAGATTCAGCAATAATCACGAGCAATTGCTTAATCTTAGCTACATAAGCGATATCTACATTTCGTAAAAGGGGCAATTCGATCTCCAGAATCATGTTGATGACCTCCATTACGCGCATCGCATACAAATCAAGCTGCTCTTGATAATAAGGATAATACCCATGCGTCAAATATTTCTCAAAATACTGAAAAGGTTTGACCAGATCATTGATCTCATAAGCCAGCCTATTATGTTCTTGCAGAAGTTGATCTAAACTTAACACAGGAAAAGTAGCTTTTGTTTCCAATGAGAGAAATTCCCGAAAAGAAAATCCCTGCATTTTGTAAACTATTGCTCTACGACTTAGATCGGCACGTGCATTGAGTATCTCTAAAAGCGAAGACCCTGTGAAGACAATCTTCATTTCAGGGTAGTCATCATAAATATTTTTTAATAATTGTGCCCATCCTTCATATTTATGTACCTCATCCAAAAACAGATACTTACCTCCTTTTTGATCGAATTCATATACTAAATCCAACAAAGACCTATTATTAAACCAAACGGCATCCAAACTGACATAAAGCACTTCGTCTAATCTATCTAGCAAATTCAGCTTAACGTATTGTAGTAATAACGTCGTCTTACCGATTCCCCTTGCCCCTTTGATTCCAATTAAGCGAGCAGACCAGTTAATTTCGTACATTATATTTCGTACAAAATCCATATTAACAAACTGTATACGTCGCTGAAATTGTTGGATTAGTTCTTCCATGGGATATTGTTCGTTTTGTTTAAACATCTATTTTGTTTAGTACACAATACAAAAATAAACAAAATTGTTCACTATATTGAACAAAACAAACAAATATCGTTCAGTACACTAAACAAATTATCATTTATGCTCCATTATAAAGAACTTTGCTGTCACTAAAGACGAAGCTCCGGTGCCCGTTCCAATCGTATATTACTGCGACAAAGGTTTATTCCCATATATAACCGAACCATATAATTTAATATGCACCCCTTCTTTCGGATTAAGCCATTTGGCCGTGAGTTTATGTTTTCCATTCGGTAATTGATATTTGTAAAACATTTCGTAACGTCTTTTTATTTCGTTAACAGGTAATATCGCAGTTTCGATCAGTTGATCATCTATGGAAAAAGCAATTTTGGCCTCATAATCATCGGGCCCATCCACATTCGCTCTAAACACAATACCAATACCTTCAAAATTGTATTCGTACGTATCTTTTAGTTGCTGGCCCAATAGCGACTCTACCTTGATCGGGTAATGTCCTACAAATGATTTTTCATAACGAACGGGCTTAATTTTCTGGGTTTTTATAAGAACGTTATTTTGCCGAATCTTACCTCCTTGCTTTTGAATCATGGCAAGGGCGTGTTTATAACCAATATCATATATTCCATTTAATGAAATGCCGGTGAAATCAAAATTTCGATCCAGTACTGGCATGAGTGGCGACTTCCATTTTTCTGGGATCCGATCATAGCCGTATAGTGTCCCTAGAATACCTGCAACGGTTGAAGGATTACAATCCGAATCCTGACCACAACGGGTAGCGATGTCTATACTCTTAAAGAAGTCACCTTGACCATACAATAAACCAATCACGACATAGGCGCTATTGATCTTTGCATCGATGTTGTAAGGAGCCAGCACACCATCAGGAGAGCCAACTTCGTTGCTCCATTTGCGTTCGCATTCCTGCCAAGTCTTTCGCCAATCTTGCGGATACTGTTGATGCCATTTTATGATATCGGCAATACACTGGTAAAAATCACTCTGCTTGGGTATAGCAGCAAGCGCCTGATTAACTATGGCAGGTACATCCTTGGAGGTAAACGCTAAAGTATACATCGTAGAAACGAATACACCACCATACCAACCGTCACCATAATTCATTATATGTCCAACTTTGTCTGCCAATTTTGCCGCCGAAGCAGGCATCCCCGGATACATGAGTCCGATAAAATCTGATTCTATCTGAAAGTCAATATCATCCGCATGGGGATTGTTTGTCCAATGTCCGGACTTTGGTGGTTTTAATCCCTGCAAAACATTATAGCGTCCCATCTGATTCGCAGCCCACAGTTGATAACCTTTATTGGCAAAAGCTTCCGCAAAATAGTTAGCTGGAGCTTCCACCCCATGTTTGTCGATCACTTCAACAAAGGTAAGATCCATGTATATATCATCGTAAAGTCCTGGAAACTTATTATAATAACCGGACACAACTTGATCATTCCACGGAATATCCACGGTATCTGGTATCATTCGTCCCAAATATTGGAATTCCGTAGGGCCACCGTAGGTACAGCCGATCACTTGTCCAGCCCAGCCGCCTTTTATCTTATCTTGCAGTTCTTTTTTTGAAAGAGTGATTTCCGTCTGCTGTGCAACACAGGTCATTGCTGTTACCATACACGCCGAAAGAACACTATATTGCCTCAAAAATTTTATTTTCATTGTATGAATATTTAGAATGGACTTGCTTACAACCGTTTTATCCGAATATTTCTGAAAAAGACCTCAGAACCATGCCCCAAGAAACCAATATGCCCAGTCGTCCGTTTCAGCCCCGGATGATCCAATTTATCCATTGTCCCATTTTTGGTTGCCTCCTTGAGGTCCCCATCCACGATCACCTGTCCGTTTAATGTCACTCTGATTTTTGAACCATCAACACGAATTTCCTCTTGGTTCCATTCTCCCAGTGGTTTTAATGCGCCTCTCTTTGCCGGGATAATACCATAAACAGATCCATGATACTGATAGGGAGCCAGTTCATTGTATACTTCAGCATCATTGTCTAGCACCTGAATCTCCTTGCCCATATAGGCCGCATCTCCCTCTAATGGCGCATGAATCCCGATCCCGTTGTTAGCCGCTGAAGTTAATTTGAACTCGAAACGATAAATAAAGCTATCATACTCCTCTTTAGTATAGAGATTGGTTCCGGCTTTTTTTTCGGGGTTGGAACGAATAAAGCCATCTTCCGTAATATCATAGGCTTCGGTTGGAATCCATTGATCAAAGTTTCTGCCATCAAAAAGCATAACAAATCCATCTCTTTTTTCCGATTTACTGAGTTTTGAGATCTGCCTACTGGCCGCTGTTTTTACTTTATTAATTTTTTGAGCCGCGCATAGACTTTGCATTGCAATAAGGGCTACAAGGACAGCTAGGCTGATAAATAATTTCTTCATTTTTTTATCTATTTAGTTTTTATCGGTTTTACTTTTCTTGTTTCATCCGCTTTTTTCTGTCTTTTCACGATCAGATCACAGACTTCCTTATAGATTGCTCTACTTTTAGGATCTGCACTGGTGGCGAGTTTCATCATCGCGTCCCCCCCCTCATAGTAGGCCATAGCCGCATTTTTGAGGACACCATGTTTTTCGAAAGCACCTATATAAGCGTGTAGCCTTTTCTCAAAATTGGGTTGCTCTACCCGGCTATCAAACTCCATCTCCATGCCCATGCCATGTGCTTTAGCAAAGTCGCATGCCTCATCCAGACGGCTGTCGGGAATATTTTCTTCAAAAAAGTGATTCGGTTGCTGATAGGCTGCATCAAAGCCTACTTTTTGCCAATCGCCATGTCCTTCTGCTTTCCAATAAGGAATCCAATAGAACTTTAAGCCTTTCTGTTTAATATAAGCTGCGATACGTGGAATAAGCTGCTGCCCGTCTGAGCTTTGCTCCGCTACCCAGTAAAATCCGGCGAAATCCAATTGATCTAACTTTGATCTTTTCCAATGCTCCAAAGCTGTGTCGATATACCATTTACAGGCTTGAAAGCGATCATCTTCGTTGGTAAAAGAAAGTTTCCTGTCATTAAGTTCTCCCCAATCTTGTTGTCCAAAAATGGGTTCTGGAAGGGTCAGGACAACTTTGCGACGATTCGCAGGGCGGATCCCCTGCTTGCTTAGATCATGTAGCACTTCATTAAGTGCGGGGATAGCTTTCTGTTTTTCAAAATTACGTTCAAGTAGCCAGGCCCATTCCGTTTTTCCGGTATGGGCCTTTTCATAGCCTATTGAATAATCTTTTCCTTTTCCGTCCTTAAATTCGATAAAAAGAAAGCCATCAAACAAAAAATCAATGTTATCCTGCTCCTTTCGATAGACATAGTGCGCCATCTGTTCACGGTTCCAGTCAGGCCGATGCACACCACCTTGATAGATCAGGGCGAGATCAGTAATATAATTTGTCTTCGGAGATGACAACGGCAGATATTGCTGCGCTCGAACAATATAAACACAGCAGATGACAGTAATCAATAATATGGTTTTTCTCATCTTTTATATATTTAGTTTTGAATATTCTATTCATTAACACAAAGGGGTGCTTTCGGTATTTTTTTATTTCTGGGGTAATGACACCGAAAAGATTAATAATACGCAAGGATAATACTGCCTGCACGATCCGCATTCAGGTTGGCTAATCTACCATCCTGTAGATAGGAGATGCCCGCCCCTTTTTCAACAACCCTATATTTCTTTCCCTCGAGTTCTTCAGGCAACTTCAATGTAGACTGCCCTTGTTGCTTACAATCAATAAATAGAAAAATTTCTCCTTTTATTATCCCTGTATAAACCAGATTCTTTCTATCATTCACTAGCGGAGTAAACCAGTTGTATAATCCTGTCCAGCTGAAAACAGCACCCTTTCTTACTGGTCTTTCGGCAATCTGGTTATGGTAAGTTTTGCCTTGGGCCCTAACAAATATTTTATCCTCGGCTGCTAGCGTCCAATAGGGATCACGTTCGGTCGCAGGCATCAAATAACTTGATTGACAGATACCCATAACCGAATTCCTTTCAATAAAACGATTGAATAAGGGATATTTCTTTTTGTACAAAAACAACTCCTCAGGCTCAGGCTGAAAGTCGGAATATGAAGCATTTGGAGTCATGACTTCTGTCTCTCCAACAAACATACTCTGCATGCCATAATACCGCCCGATCACATATTCCTTTGTATTTTTATAAGCATGAGACACTTCTACATATAGCTGTCCTTTTTGTATGGTATAGGTGATGTCTTCTTCCAATAATATTTCTTTTAGCGCGAGCGCTTCCCCATCGGCTCCTTTTGTGGGCTGAAAAGGATCATAGATCTCATTTTTGACTTTGACGGCGACTATTTCTGCTTCCATGGCATCTCCATCACGAAGTTGTTTTCCATCTGCATAAAAGGCAAAACTGATTGTCTTGGCCGTATTAATAGTTCCGTTCTCCCTGAAACTGTGATTTCCTCCTACCCAGCCACCGTGCTTCAGCATAACAGGCCCGATATTATCGGAGCTAGTTTCATTGAGTACACAATTGACATTTCGCTCGGGATAAGCGAGCGGAAGCTGGGTTAAATTTTCCGCTAAACCAACTTTAGAAAAGGTCATTAATTCGTTAAACATGCATTTTTCAAAAACAATAATAATATCATTACGGGCGTCAAACTTAGCACCGATATACAATTTGCCATCCAGCATTTTTACATATTGCTTCGATGATAACATTTCGAATTGCCGAAGACGGTCCACATGCATTGGTAAAGACGCTGCCGCCTGTATTGAGCTACAGAGCAACAGCATCGCCAAAAACAACAGTTGACTAAAAT
Organism: Sphingobacterium sp. UBA7625; assembly: GCF_002484085.1. Classification (NCBI taxonomy): domain Bacteria; kingdom Pseudomonadati; phylum Bacteroidota; class Sphingobacteriia; order Sphingobacteriales; family Sphingobacteriaceae; genus Sphingobacterium; species Sphingobacterium sp. UBA7625. Next base: position 351,135 of record NZ_DLJD01000051.1, on the reverse strand, counting down.
TGTTCAACCTTTTATTTATTATTCCCATGTATTGGCTATATGTTGATAATTTAATTGGCGCTTCACGATGATATCTCCCAATGTATTTTTCATCTTCTTCATTTCCGCATCCTTGCTCATCGACATATGATACCAAGCTCCATCCCCATCATAGTAAGCAATAGGAAGTTTATTCCAAGCCTTCGCATCATCAAATTTCTCCAGATACTCATAGAATTTTTTCCTAAATTCCGGTTGATCGATACGTCCGTCGTACTCCATCTCAAGCGATAGTTTATTGTTCTGTGCAAACTTAATGGCTCCGGTCAGGATTTCCATTGGCGTCTTCACTTCAAAAAAATAGTTAGGCTGCTGATATGCAACATCAAATCCAACTTCTTTCCAGAACGGAGAATTCTCAGCACCATAATAGGGTATCCAGCTTAATGGTTCATTTATTTGCTCCAAATAGGCTTTTACGAGCCTAACCAGCTCTCTATCCTTGTGCTTATCGAAAACAGCTTCATGCGTCCAATAAAAACCGCCAAAATCCAGGTGCTTTATATTGCTCTTTCGCCAATGTTCACGTACTTGATCGATATACCAAATCATCGCCTGCGCCCTATCCTTCACATCAGCAAAATCCAACGATTTGCCAGACAATTCGCCCCAATTGCGTTGTTCAAAAATTGGCAATGGAAGGGCAAAAACAGCTTTACGTCTAAATGGAGGAAAGATTTTACTTTTAGCCAGACTATCTAAAATATATTCTACAGCTTTAGGTCCTTCTTTCGGTGCGAAAGTACGTTCCAATAGCCATTGCCAGTCTTTCTTAGTCGCACCACGGCCACCTCGCAACCCGTTATTATACTCGAAATCTACTTGTTCTCCATTAATTTTTGCCGAGAACTCCAGGAATAAGAAACCATCATAAAGCCACTCCGTCTTTTTTTCATTATTTCGATAAACATAATGCTTCAATGCATCGGCATTCCAATGAACGCGCTGCGCTCCGCCATGATAAATCAAAGCCAGATCAACGATCTTTTTGGAAGAGGGTACTTTAGGCGCAGTTATCATCGCTGAGGACAACACTAATCCTGCACATATTGTAATAAGATAGATCATTTTTCTCATAACTCTCCCTATTTCAACCGAGATTGACGTTTGACAATGATATCTCCCAATAACTTAAACATCTTCTTGAGTTCTGGATCCGAACTGATGGACAAGCGATACCACGCTCCCCCACCCTCGTAATAGGCCACTTCTTTCGTATCCCACACCCCGCCATTCTGAAATTGTTCGACATAATCATAAAAGTGTTTTCTATAACCTTCTTCAGCTACTTTTTCATCAAACTCAAACTCCAGCTGCAATCCATGCTCCTTTGCAAATTCAATTCCTCTTTGCAGGATCCAAAGGCCTGACTTCAGGTCAAAGTAGTAATTGGGCTGTTGATAGGCTTTGGTAAAACCGATTTTTTTCCAATCTTCGGCACCTTCTGCCCAATTGTAAGGAATCCATATCAGATCATGCTTTTTCTTTTTCAGGAAATTGCTCACCTGTCTGATCAGCTGATCATCCTGATTCTTGTGGTCAATGGTCTCATGCAACCAATAAAAACCACACAATTCCATGTATTTGTATTTCTTCTTTTTCCAGACATGCTCTATCTGATCCACATACCACTTGGCAGCAGCGAAACGATCCTCCAGCAATCCCAGATCCAGCTTCTTCCCATGAATACTCCCCCAGTTTTTATTGCCGTATATAGGGTTGGGCAGTGCAAAGAAAACTTTACGTTTTGTAGGCGGTGGGTACCCCAATCTCACTAGGCTATCAATTATATGTTCTACAGCATCAGGCCCCCTACCCTTCGCAAACGTCTCCTTTAACAGTGCATCCCATTCTGTCTTATTCGGCACCGAACGATAGGACAGTTCTACTCCAAAATCATACTCTTTTCCATTTGTCTTGGTCACGATTTCCAGAAAAAGAAAACTGTCAAACAAATACTGCGGTTTTCCATCTACCTCCCGAAACACATAAGGTTTCATCTGCTCGGAAGAATACCGAAGGCGATGGTTTCCTCCATGATAGATCAACGCTAAATCTGAAACGTTCTCGGCGGTAGCAATCTTCTTTTTGGAGTGCTTAGTCTGTGCCGACCCCGTATTTATAAAAAGTAAAAAGGCACAGCATATTAGATAGGTGATAGATTTCATTTAAAAATTTAGTTTTATTTTATAATCGGTTTATGTTTACTTTAACCTTTTCTGTCTTTCCACGATGATATCACCCAATGTCTTTAGCATTTTCATCATCTCCGTTTTTTTACTGATTGACAGTCTGTACCAAGCGCCACCGCCTTCGTAATAAGCTACTTCCTGATTGTCCCACACGCCACTTTCTGTAAACTTCTCCACATAGTCGTAAAAGTGCTTGCGGTACCCTTCTTCCGAAACCCTATCATCAAATTCAAACTCCAGCTGTAAGCCATTTTCTTTAGCAAAATCGATTCCGCGCTGTAAAATCCATAGCTCTGATTTTAGATCAAAAAAGTAATTCGGTTGCTGATAAGCTCTCGTAAACCCGATTTCTTTCCAGCGTTCGGCACCTTCTGCCCAATTGTAAGGAATCCATACAAAATCCTTCTTCTCGCTTTTCACCAGATCGCTCACTTGCTTAATTAACACATCGTCCTTGTTATGGCTATCGATAGTCTCATGAACCCAATAATATCCCTCTAACTCAATATATTTGTAGTTTTTCTTTTTCCATCGTTCCTGAACCTGTTCGACGTACCAACGCGCGGCCTTAAACCGATCCTCTAATTTTGACATGTCCATTGCTTTATTATCAATCATTCCCCAGGATTTATTCCCATAAATGGGATTAGGAATGGAGAAAATAACTTTCCGTTTTGTAGGCGGAGCATACCCCTTTTGTACTAAACTGTCTATCGTATGTTCAATAGCATCAGGTCCTCTCCCTTCTGCAAAGGTCTGGTCCAACAACCATATCCATTCGGCTTTGCCCGGTACTTTAGCATAGGGCACCTCTACACCAAAATCATACAATTGTCCGTTTAAAGTTGTTGTGATCTCCAGAAAAAGGAAACTGTCAAACAAAAACTCCGGCTTACCACCATTATCCCGAAAGACATAATGTTTCATCTGCTCGTCATTATTGGCAATCCGTTGGGATCCCCCGTGATAAATTAATGCCATATCCGAAATACGGGAGGCAGAAGGCAGTTTTACTTCTTTCACTTCCGGCTTCGGCTCTCCTGTAGGTCCGACCACGTTATCCTTACTACAACTTATGATGCCCACTGTCAATATGCCAAGGACAGCCAAGATTTTTAAATTTTTAATCATGTTCATGGTTTTCATTGTTAGTAATACTTCCAGAAAGTGATTTCCGCAAAGCCCATATCTGTCTCGTTCGAATAGTTTTCATAACATACTATGCGGATATAACGTACATTAGGCAACCCCGTATCAAATGATCCATTATCACCGGCCAGCCATGCGGCTTGGCTTTCATCTGTACGGGTAAAACTATACAGTTTAGTCCATCCAGTCATATCACCATCGATGGGCTTGTCCGCACGACCATATATTTCGTAGCGCTTCATCATCCGGTTTTCTAATTGCCAATAATGATTGATTCTATATCGGCTCAGTTGCACCGCTTCGCCCAGATCAAATGTAACTCGAGCTGGTACAGTCTTGCTTCTCAGATCAGAAGACAAGCTTCTCCAATTTCCATAGTCACCCCATTGGGTCGCCCATACACCGTCCCAGGCATTCTCGATCCGATAATTGTCGCCAGGTACCATGGGTGCATCACCGGGGAGTGACATGGCTTTAAACAAGGCCTTATCCATCGGCTTTTCAAACAAAGGTTTCTGTTCTACCCAATCTGTGCGAAACGTATCAATACATAATGAGTCCGGGAGAAACAAAGTTTGATAGCGGTAAGAACTTCCCTTTTTATACTGGGGAAGATTATTTTCTTCAGCATCCGCAGCAATTCTTACCTTGACCAACTTGTTCTCTACATTGGTATATTCCAGATCTACCCCGCAGCTTTGCACATCCGACTTCCCCCATTTCAGTTGAACAGACTCATTTGTCTGAATCTCCTGATTGAGCAAAACCCGGTTCAATAGGGTAGCTCTATATTTTTCACCATAACTCCGCCCTGTTATATACTGTGGTACCGAGGGACTACCTAAGCTATTATAGTTGATCAACTCAAAATTGTAATTTCCCTCGGGTAGCGGATCAAAGAGATATTCGAGCTTCTGTAAACCTGGCGTTCGATTGACAGGGATAACGACAGAATCTTTACGGCTATTCATATAGATTACCGTCTTCGTGATATTTGGATCAGTCATTATCATCCAAGTCAACTTTAAGCGATCAGCTCCTGGTAATATTTTGATAGTATCCCCTTTGGCAGCATAAATAAGCTCTTTACCGCCGACGAGATCTTTATACTCATCCATTTTGCTACATGCCAAGCATAATAATGCTAAACCGCATATTAACATTAATTTTTTCATCTGTATAAATTATTTATAAGTGTTAACCTCATCGGTATAAATGAGCTCGTTTACGCATTAAATTAGCACTTTAAGGTATTCGTGAGCTCAATCGTTCGGTTCACTCGGTTTGTTTTTTCGGTTGTGATAAAGCTATTGGATTTAAAACTTGTCATCACCCCAAAAAGTAATTTCTGCGAAATTCAGATTTGCTGTACCCGACCAATTTTCGAAACACTTCACCCGAATATATCGTACAGGGGGTAAATCGGCAGAGAAATCGCCATTGTCTCCTGCGAGCCAAACTTCGGCATCCTCTGCAGTATACGACTCGCCTGGTAGACCGGAGGGTTTCTTCTGCTCATAACCGATCATCTTCACCCAGCCGTCCCAACTACCGTCTTTAGGTGCATCTGTCCGTCCCCATATTTCATACTTACGCATACCTTTATCGATGAAACGATAGTAATGATTAACACGAAAACGGCTCAATTTGGCCTTAACTCCGAGATCAATGGTAATATGTGTTGGCTGACCATCATTAACCGCATTTGTACTTACATTTAACCAATTTCCATAGTTATTCGGAAAAGTAAAATCAGAAGACCAGGTGCCGTCCCATGCAAAACGTTTAGCAATATTCCATACATCATTGTAAACTGGGGAATCTCCGGGCAACGTCAGATCTTTAAACAATCCTTTGTCGAGCATTTTCTCGAAAAGTGGAGTCAATGTGAAATATTTTTTTTCGGAGGTGTGTCCCCAGCGGTTACGAACAGATAATGCAAACTTCATGGGCTCGGCTTCCATCCCCCTGAACGTATGGTTTCCTTTTTTCATTTGTGTATAATATCCGCCTTGATAGAGCTTCCATTCCCCGCCCTGCTCAACTTCCAATAGAAATCCCAAATCAGCTCCCGTCGGATTATCAAATTTCATGTTTACCCCTCCGAAGTCGGCCATAAACTGCAGACTTTTAAATACCTCTTGAAATGGCGGCGATAGAGGTTTTACCTTAACCTCTACTGGCGCTGACTTAATTTCGGCCTTGCTAACCGCATAAATCTTAACCACGCGCTCACTATCATCCGATAAGCCTTCTATCTCAATTTTATTATTATAGGCAGAGCCTTTAAAATACGCTACTCCCCGACTATCTCCTGTTGGCACCTCTGCCATGATATACTGCAGATTATAATCTTTTGGTAGATTATAGGTTAAAACAGCTCCTCCCGGTGTTCCTGTAATCTTGACATCCGTAACCTGCCCCTTTACCTCTCCTTCTTTCTGCACAGGCGTATTAAACTCTTCTTGACATCCGTAGAAGAGCATTCCAATGAAGCAAAATAATATTAATATCTTTTTCATGTTTTTCTACTTTTATGTGATTACCATCCGGGATTTTGTACCAGATTCTTATTTTTCAGCAATTCACTGGTCTGAATAGGCCATAGATAATCTCGTGGTGCGATGAACTGCTGGAGATGCAAGGTACGGGCCTGATAATACTCTATGTTTGTCTTCTGCATAATACTCCAGCCTTTGACAGGGCGATTCTGGAACAATTCTGCTTTTTTCCAGCGGCGCAGATCCCAGAGGCGGGAACCTTCAAATGCCAATTCAATCTCTCTTTCCTGATGGATAATTTCACGTAGACCATCTTTAGACGCAAACTTATTCGGACGGGTTGAATAATTGGTCCAAGATTCTTTCACTCCCTTCAATCCTGAGCGTTCGCGGATGATATCTAAGTAATAAATAGCATCATTTCCATTACCGATTTCGTTCAGACATTCGGCATAGAGCAGATAAAGATCAGCTAGACGCATCTCGGGCCAAGGGTAATTTTCCGTAGTAAACGATTGACTCGTTGGCGTAAATATCCAGCCCACAAATTTTTTGATCCAATAACCAGTCTCATTATAATACATATCTCTTTGCTTGGCCTGAGGTTGCCCAAGCTTTCCATGAATCTTCCATGGTGTTTTATCGCTTTTATTTGATGATTGCAACCACAGGCCACCATCAAAGCCTAAGCTGCCATAAAATCTCGGCTCTCTATCAAAATTAATGGCTGCTGTCTTATAACCTACTTCCAGCCGGTACTTATCTTTGTCTATTGGGGTTTTGAGTTCAAAACGTCCTGCATAATCCCAAGTCTTGTCTTCGTCAATAGGCACCCCATTCTCGGTATAAAAACGTTCGACCATATTTAGAGTAACAGAAAAATACGAACCCGAATAGGTCTGTTTTCCGAATTGTGGATCCATCTCATCGATGGCTGCCTTTTCCTGGATGCCCCGGCTATTGACCTTTCCCGACCTCCCCCAGATCAACTCGCTGTTCCACTTTTCGGTGATCGCCGATCGTATGTGCATCTGCTTTAACGTCTCCGCACTCATCTCAAATAGACCGGGATTAAATTTGTGTAGCTTTACTCCCGCAGCGATATCAATCGCCTCTGAACATGCATCAGCTGCCAATTTCCATTTGTTTGCATCATAGGCAGTCGGGAATAATAACTGCCCTTCCTTATCTTTAAATCCCGCGTAATCTGGATTACCATTAAAAAGTGGGCTGGCTGCTGTAGTTAATGCCCTTGCTTTCAGCATCAATGCTGCGACTCTGGTCACGCGCCCTGCTTCTGTGGCCATTTTATCAATAGATACAGGCAGATCAGGTGCAGCCTCATCAAGCAATGCTGTAATATAGCCGATCACCTTATCCACAGGCTCACGTTTTACCTTTACTGTCTCTAGATCCACATCCATCGGGAAATTCGTATCAACGATCGGAATCGGTCCATACATTTTAAACAGGAAAAAATGATAATAGGCTTTCAGGAACTTTGCCTCAGCTACCCAGCGTTTACGCATTTGTGTGTCTAAATCCAACATGATCGTCGGATTGGAGGTGTTTTCGATAAAAACATTGCAATCCCGGATCGCTTTAAAAAAATCAAACCCCGAACGATCCCCATTCCAAGCATTCACATTAGGATTATCGACATTTTGCATACCTAATGCAATCTGCCATGGCCATTGGTAGCTTTCATGATTGAAACTCCAGGTCCACACATCATCCGCGCCAAAAAAATAAATACTCTGGCCATCGATTGGAGGCAACCAAGAATAGCAGGTGTACAAATACCGTTCTCCCTCGTATTTATTCGCAAAGGCATGCTCAATTGTCGCTACGTTATCGGGCATAATATCCAGATAATCCTTAAAGCAACTATTTAAAAGCAGGGGCATAGACAAACCAACCGCCCAGAGAGCGATCCGCTTCCTAAAGGCCAAATATCTCCTTGTTTTAAAAATATTTTTTTTCATCTCTATTTCGATTAATGTCATTTAAAAACCTATTTGGACTCCGAAATTGAATACACGCTGTACCGGATAACCTAAGCCATTTCCTCCCATTTCTACGTCCCAAAGTTTAAACTTACTCCAAGCCCAAAGATTCATCCCATTGGCATACACACGTAGATTAGAGACCCGATAGCGATCCAGTAGTTTTGAAGGCAAATTGTATCCCAGCTCCAAGGTTTTTAAGCGTACAAAAGCCCCATCTCTCATCCACCAACTGGAAGTATGGTAGTTGTTCTCAATCCCATCAAGCGACAATCGAGGATAGAATGCATACAGGTCTGGATTACTTTCCGACCAGTGACTATCCACAATGGACTGCAACAAACCATTCTGTGTCGATGAGCCAAGAAATGGTGCGATAGCCCCTGCACTAATAAAGAAGGAAGATCGAGCAGAGCCTTGTGCTAAAGCACTAATATCAAACCCCTTGTAACCGTAGGTAAAACTCAACCCATAAATAATCTCCGGTACAGTAGGATAACCTAAAGGCACCATATCCATGTCTGAAATCCGCCCATCCCCATTGATATCGTGATACTTTAGATCTCCTGCCCGATAATTCGTATACCAAAACTGCTTTGGCGAATTGGCAACTTCGAGATCATCCACAAAATAGCGCTCCGCCACATATCCAAATGTTTGGGAAGTCGAATTACCTATGATTGAGCGGTGCACCCCCGTAGGATAGTCTGTTTCTTCAAATTGTGTAATTTTATTAGTCGCATAGGTAAAGGTTCCCTTCACGGTTAAGAAACTATTATTCATAAAAGATTTGGTATAATCCAATGTCGCATCAAGCCCCCGGCTCCTTACCTCAGCCAGATTTGCCTGTGGGGTAGAAGACAAGCCCATTGTAAGCGGAATATGTGCCCTGGTCTGCAGAATATTGGTACGATGTTCTTTAAAGAGGTCCAATTCCAGACTAAAACTTTTAAACAACCCTAGCTCTAACCCCACGTTGGTTTTATAAGCCTTTTCCCAACTGATGTCATAACTGGCATAGCGGTTAACACTGATTCCGGATTTGCTTTCACTAAAGTTTTGCCCAAATGTATATCCCCTGTCGCCGTTGTTCATATTGACATCCGACATATAATAAAATCGATCCGTATCATACCCGATCTGATCATTTCCCACAAGACCATAAGAGCCACGCAGTTTAATTCTACCACCAGACCCTTTAAAATCTTTTAAAAACGGTTCCTCACTCAAGTTCCACGCCACCCCTATGGAAGGGAAAAATCCAAAGCGATTTTTCTCATGGAAGCGCTCTGAACCATTATAACCAAAATTAAACTCCATTAAATAACGGCTGTCATAACCATAGGTAAACCGTCCGGACAAGCTAATATTTCGCTTGGGCAGCGATGCCATTAAACTACCAGCATTTCCCGTCACATAATCACTCATATAGCCCACCAACATGGCACCAAAATCGTGCTTCTCATTCACTACCTTGTTGTAATTGACCGCTGCCTCCAACCAGTTGTAACTATTGATATCTTTTCCCCACTCCTTATAATCAAGATACTCCCTTCCCTCACCTTCGTTTAATAACCGGAGACCACGGAAGCCTTCATTGGGATCAATAATAGCTGAATAATAAAATGGACTGTTTTGTCTAGCTTTAGCAAAATACGATCTACGTTTGGTGTACCCCATTATACGTGCCGTCAGCCCCGGTAAAAGAAAATTAAAGTCTTGATTCAACTCGATCTGAGCCAACATATAGGCTGAACTATTCGTTTCGTAACCAGACAGCATAGAAGCGTAGGGATTAAAATATAACCCATTACTAGGCGTTTTTGCATTTCCAAACAAGGGATGTTTTTTCAATGGATCATAGCTCGCATCGAATATAGCCGGAAACATAACAGGATTCGATTTTAGAATAGCTTTGAATACCTCACCGCCTCCTGAAACAGGCCCATTATAATCACTAAAGTTACCGCTCAGACGGAACTTCGCCCGTGTAGAGGGGGTAAATCTCAAGCTAAAATCTGATAAAAGTCCAAAAGTCCGGGCCTTTACATTCGTATTAAATCCATTCAGTTCCAACGTATTAAATATTCCATTATCTACATTAGCTGTGCCCGACACATAATAATCAGCTTTGGCTCCCCCGCCGCCAATATTAAAGTTCAAACGGCTGTTCAACGTATTATCTTTTACCATTAAATCCATCCAATCATTGCTTGGATATAGAAAGGGATCCATACCCAACCTTGTTCGCTCGATTTTCTCAGCGGAATAGGCTGGAACATCCTGGGGCTTTCTGGTTAACTTTGCCTCATTGGCCATTTCCATATAGGTAATGTTATCAGCGAACTTGAAATTCCGGGAATTGGAAGACAAAGAAGATTCGTAACGCACGTTAAACTTGGTCTTTCCATCATGCCCCTGCTTAGTGGTCACCAATACCACGCCGTTAGCGCCTCGCGCCCCAAACAAAGCGGCTGCCGAAGCGTCCTTCAGAATCGAAAAAGATGCAATATCATCAGGTTGAATGCGTGCAAATTCATAAGGGCTAGACTCAATACCGTTGATTAAGATCAACGGATCTTTTTTACCCGTACCATAGGTACCAACCCCGCGGATATAAAAATCAGCATTATCTCTACCCGGCTCACCGCTACGCTGATAGGCGATCATGCCGGCTACACGTCCCGCCAACATCGTGGTCAGGTTACTTGTAGGTCCCTTGAGTTCCTTCGGATTTATCGTTGTCACAGCACCAACCATCGTTGATTTACGTTGCTTCCCAAATGCAACCACTGCCACCTCATCCAATTGCCCACTACTCATTTCGAGTGTAACATTCATTTCTGCGTCACCATTGATCGCAACTTCCTTACTCTCATACCCCACAATGGTAAAAACTAAATGTCCGTTGGCTGGTGCAGAAATACTGTAGTGCCCATTGGCATTTGTTTGCGTGGCGACAGTATTTTTCTCCTTGACCTTCACACTGACCCCGGCCAGTGCTGTGGATCCGTCCTTGACCGTCCCTTTGATCGTGATGAGATTGCTTTGTCCCCATACAGCACTTATCCACATCACGAACAGCAATACCCAAACAGTTTTCACAAAGTATTGAAAAAGAACTTTTTCAGTTTGATTTGTTTCAGGTTTATTCATATACATAACGGTTTGCCTAGAAAAGGCATAATTGGTTTTTGTTTACTCAAATAAAAGATATATTTTTTAAACAATCAAGTATTTTTTAATTTTTTTTAAAAATTAAAAAGAAAAAAAGGTTTTTTATTAAAATAAAAAAGGGTTGAAATAAAATAATTTATCAATAAATCTACTTTGACTGGTGTCTATGAACAAAACGTGCATAGATGAAAATACCTAGATAACATAACGCAGGTATAAAAAAGGCCGCTTCCCAGCCTAAACTATCTTTAAGGCTCCCTTGGAGATAGGTAACTATGGCCCCACCAGTAATTGCGGTAGACAAAATACCAGAAGCCTGCCCAGCATTTTCACCCATCCCCTCAATTGACAGACTAAAAATCGAAGCAAACATCACAGAATTACAGAATCCACAACCTACGAGAAATAATACTGACCATAATCCAACAGTCGAAATCGAGAAAAGAACAGCAACACATCCGAGTCCAGATAATATCATCAGCAGTTTAGAGACTTGAATATAACGGAGAAAAAATGCTCCGGCCAGCCTTCCAATTAACATCCCACCCCAATAATAAGAGACAAAATAATTTGCACTGGACTCCGACATACCTAATCTATCCGCAGTATAATTTGTTAGAAATGTTCCGATGGCAACTTCGCCTCCCACATAAAGGAACAATGCCAATATGCCGAATTTAAGTTTGGGATACAGCCGTAAAGTATCCCCTAACGAAAGCCGGGTCCGCCTCTCAATTGTTTGAGCCTCGGGAAGCCTAAGTCTCCATATTACAAAGGCTATCAACAGAAGCACCAGAGCGATCATCAGGTAGGGAACAACAAGAGCCTGCGAAGAATCGACCGCTCCTTCAATCTTCGACAGGATAAAATGCGCACCAAACAATGGCGCCAATGTCGTACCAAGCGAACCAACACCCTGAATCAATGTCAATCTAGCCGCAGACGTTTCTGGTGTTCCCAAAGCTGTAATGTATGGATTTGCAGATACCTGTAATAGCACAACACCTATTGCCAAAACAAATAATGCACACAAAAACAAATGATATTCATGGAGCAAGGCCGAAGGAAAAAAAAGCATTGCACCAACAGAAGCTAAAAGAAATCCAACGATCATCCCTTTTTTATAGCCGATACGCATTAGCATTTGCCCAGCAGGAATAGATACTAATCCGTAGGTTAAGTAAAAGTAAAATTGCACCAATGAAGATTGTGCATAATTCAAATGAAAGCCCTGTTTAAAATAGGGGACCAATGTATCGTTCAATACAGTTACAAATCCCATCATAAAGTAAAGGACGCCTAAACAGATCAGCGCCCCTAGGTATAATCGTTGGTTATTCATAAATAATATAAATTGGTTAGCAGGCTAATTCTTACAAATATTCTTTATTCATCTGGATCCGTTCGGCTGTTTTCCACAATTGAAAGAGTGCACGCGGCACATGAAAAAAACCTTTCCATTTCCCTCCTTTTGCATAAGACAAGGGGTCACCATTTCGTTGAAGATAACCAAACATCTCCCCATATTCTTTATCAACAAAATGATCCCAAATGTAAAGATGCAATCGCTCCACCCATTCCAGACAACGTGGTTCCCCACTGAGTTCGTAGCCTTTAAAAACAGCCACTAATGCTTCCAAATGCACCCACCAAAGCTTCTGATCCCATTCCAATTGCTGAGGTGGAAAATTTTTGATATCACGAAAATAGAAAATCCCCCCATGTTCCGCATCCCATCCATATTCCAATATATCCAAGCTGATCCCAACACACTTATCAATAAGTGCCTTATCTTTCCATCTGCGTGCAATATCCATGACAAACCACATCGCTTCCAGCCCATGTCCAGGATTCACTAGTCGCCCTTCAAAACAATCTATGAATGAACCTTCCGGTGAAACGTTCTCCAAAATGAGTTTCAAATCCTTCTGATAAAATATATCCATTACCTCGCTGACACCCTCCACTAAAACTTTCTCAACGACCTCCCTTGGCAATAGATGTTCTATTTCGAGCACCAGATTACATAAAATCATCGGTAGCGCAAACCCTTTTAAATCACGGGTTCCAGCTACCCCTTTGGAAAACCGGCCTTTGGGATTATCTTTTCGTTCTAAAATGTGATTGAATGTTGAGGTAGCAATATCTGCATAAGCATCAATATCAGTCGCTCTATGGAGCTGCGCAAATGCCATCGCAGCAAAGCAATCCGAAAAGATACTATACGCCTCAGTCAATGGCTTTCCATCTCGTTGCAAGGAAAAATACCAGTGCCCTAAAGGATTACGCCCATGTTCTATCAGAAACTCCCCACCCTGTACCGCCATCTCTAGCCATTCATTTTTGGGTGAAACTTCATTATACAACATCGCGAAAGTCCATATTTCACGCGCCTGAAGCCAAACAAATTTATCGGTGTCAAACACCTGACCGTCACGCAACAAACAGGTAAAAAAACCACCATTTACGGTATCAGGCGAATTTTGAAGCCAGAAAGGCACCACGTTTTCCAACAGATATTCTCTATAAATGTCTATATATTTTTTCATAATGCTTTATAATTCCTCTACATCCATCTTAGGGAGTAAGTCCCCGATGTGAAAAGCAAATTAATAAAAAAAAGAATTAACAAAAGTGTTTTTATTAAAATATTTTAATAAAAACACTTTTGTTAAAAAAATATAAAACATATTAGCTCATTCTACAGCAATACGAATATTAATTATAGCATATCTATAGATTAATTACTATAATTGTAAAAATAACACGTGCAGAATGAAATCGATTATTGATATTTTCTCTCCTCTAAAGTCAGATTTGATTACCAATAATGCTGTTTTATATAAGACATCATTGCTAAAAAGGGATATATTATCATTTCTAATTATTCAAAATAAAGGCACCATTGCGGAATTATCTCAGGCAACGAAGACAAGCATTCCAAAGATCAATGAGACCATTAACGAATTGATCACGGAGGGTCTAGTTATCGACCATGGAAAGATACTCAATGGCGTAGGGAGAAAACCGAATATCTATGGCCTGAATCCCAATTGTGCTTATTTCCTATCTGTGGAAGTGAATCGGCATAATATTAATATTGCGATCGTGAATTTCGTCGAAGAGGTTGTTCATATTGAACGGGATATTACTTTTTATTTACAAAATACCCCAGCTTGTTTCGAGTTGCTCTGCAACCATATTGACACTTTTATTGAAAAACACGCTAATGACAAGTATAAGATTATTAGTATAGGATTAAACATTACCGGCCGGGTAGATCATATTACGGGAAATAGTTATAGTTATTTTAATTTTCATGAAACTCCGCTTCGAGACGTATTGACCCAACGTTTTGGTGTACCAGGGTATGTTGAAAACGACACCAGAGCAATGGCTTTCGGAGAATACGCGAAAGGTGTTGTTGAAAACGAAAAGAATATCCTTTTTATCAACCTGGATGATGGTATTGGAATGGGGATTATTATCAATGGCGCCCTCTATTCAGGAAAATCAGGTTTTGCGGGAGAATTTGGCCATATGCCTTTTTTAAATAACGATATTATCTGTCATTGCGGAAAAAAAGGGTGTCTGGAAACAGAAGCTTCTGGTGTCGCCTTAACACAGCAAATGAAAGAAGCATTATCTGCGGGAATTTCTTCATCCATTACGGAAAAAGTCAATACAATTGATGATATTAAATTACAGCACATTATAAACGCTGCTAAAAACGACGATATTTTAGCCATTGAACTACTATCAAAAGCAGGTGAAAAAATTGGAAAAGGAATTGCGATCCTGTTGAACCTATTTAACCCAGAACTTGTAATTCTTGGCGGAAAAATAGCGACAACAGAATCTATTATCTTACTACCAATTCTTTCCTCGATCAACAAGTTTTCGTTAAATCTGGTCAATACAGACACCTCATTTAAGATTTCTACGCTGGGAGAAGAGGCTGGTTTAATTGGTTCGAGCTTATTGATGCGCAACCGGTTACTGGATTTATCTTAGGATGACCGGTTTCTTCCTGATCTTATCCACCAACAGGTTTCAGTGCTTCTATTTAATATAAAATAACTCAAACTGCCAAACGAAAAAAGGATAGCCTACCATTGACTATCCTTCTTTTCTATTCCAAAACAATGTGGTGGTTTGATGATATTTGACTGGATGGAATTCTTTAATTCCTTCTGGGGAAAAGTAATCTTCAGGCGACCTTTTGTTCCCTGCCATTTAACACCCGACCGAAGAAGCCTTATGGTCTCCTCGACAAGAGTCTGACCCGGAGTTCCCTCCGCGCGGATCTCATCAGGTAGCCCATCCTTGTTGATTATGAAATTGACAATAATATCCCCTCCTTTTCCAGCATCCTTGACCTGATTGTTTAAATAGTGTTCAAATGCTTTCCAGCCTCCCAGTGGAGTCGCATCGCCGCCATCGAGCAAGGGCTCGATAGTCACTAGGTTCTCCGGTTCACTTAAGGTTACATCTGTAGTCCGCTCTGCTTTACCATTGAAATGTTTAAAATATAGAAGCGCCAATAATACAACAAACAAAACTCCCGCGGCCGCACCTACAGCCAAACGCTGCCAGGTATAATATTGTGCGTGTCTCGTCGCTATTGTATTCTCTACCCGACGGTTAAGCCTTTGCTGTAACAAACTTAACTGTCTAGCATCCACACCATTCTGTAATCGATATCCATCTATGGCATCTTGTAAAAAAGGATCTTCTAATGCTTCTTTTTCAAGTTGAAACATTTCCTCTTTACTCATCAGGCCATGGATGTAATTATGAATTCGCGATAATTGATAATTATTTTCCATTTTCTTTCCTTTCCATACAGATTTTTAGATTGCGTTTTCCATTCTGGATGGCACTCTTGACTTTATTCAGGTCATACCCGGTTAAATCTGCGATATCTTTATAGCACTTTTGTTCCAGATAAAACAAACGTACACATTCTTTCTGTTCCTGGTTTAAGGTTTGCATGCAACCTTCTAATCTTTCAAAATCCCGTTCTTCCCATTTTGCCTCTTCACTGCTATTGAGTTTCTGCTCGCTCTCAAACAAATTATCCTCAATATCCACCTGTGTCGTCCTCTTGTCTTTGCGCAATTGCATCAAACAGTAATTCTTACTGTATACATGTAACCAGCTTTTAAAATTGTCAATTTCGTAATGGCGCAGCTTCTGAATGAGTTCTTCAAAAATCTGCATCACAGCATCCTGGCTACGATCAGGATCCTGTAAGTACTTGAAGCATACACCATAAAGCAAAGACATGTAAGGTGAATATAATTTCCCCAGCGCAGATAGATCTCCTGTTGTTTTATAATGTTGTAATAGCTCTTTTTCGTTCATGCGCAAATCTTTCACCTTAATGATGAATTAAGATACGGTTTTCCATAAATAAAGCAAGCATGAGCCAAGAATTATCGCCAATAAATTTCCATTGACATTATCCCTTGTTTTGGACACAAAAAAACCGTCCCTAAATCATTAGAGACGGTCAATGAAAATATATTTATGAATTACGGATTTATTTAGTTCCCCTGTTTCCAATTGTAGCGCAGCGTTACGCCATAGGTTCTTGGATCGGCTACGACACCAGCATATTGGCCATAACTACCCGGAGCAGCGAGCAACTGCTCATAGTAATCTTTATTTGTCAGATTCCTGCTCCACACAAAAACCGAAACACCATTTGACCCTCTAAAACCAAGTCTTGCATTCAGCAGTGTATAAGCATCGATGTTCAGGTATTGAGACGGGGATGAACTTGAGGAAAACTTAGAACGGTGGAAAACATCAGCACCTAAAAAGTAGGATCCATTGATTCCAATCAATTTGCCACTCTGATTGATTTCCCCACCTAAAGACCAGGACCATTTGGAAACTCCGGGAAGAACTCCGCCTGAAATATCCTTGAAAGCCTGAGGTCCACCAACCTCCTCCAATGGCACGGGTGCATTCGTAAATTTCACATATTTCGCATCGGTATATGCCAGTGCCCCATTTAAACGCAGAAAGTGCCCGATATTGATGTTACCATCCAATTCCACACCTTTGACACGTACTTTCTCGGCGTTAGCCAAATAACCGCGATTTACACCTGGTTCGGGTGTTTGAACCTGTGTTTGATAATCTTTGATATCGGTTTGATAAAGGGATAGATTAAGGATCGAGTTGCGTGTTGGATTGGTCTTCACCCCTAGCTCTTTGTGGCGTACCGCTTCCGGTTTTACCTCCGCCAGATCCAACAGTACCGCTCCATTTGCCGTCGGTAATCCCCCCACATTGATTCCAATTGGTTTATAGCTGATGGAATAAGTAGCATAAGCATTGATCTTCGGATTGAAACGGTATTTTGCCGAAATCTGACCAGAAAAATTATCTGCATCTGCGTTTATATCAAACGTCTGGTTGGTATAGACCCCGTTCTTGAGAGCCAACAGCGCCGGATCGGATGTCTGTAGCCCACCATAAGTCTGTCTGTCGTAATTTGCTTTCTTTTTGTCGTAGTTATAGCGTAGTCCCGGCAAGATATGAAGTTTCGAAGTCACCTCCCAATCAATCTGTGTATAAGCGGCTAAGCTTGTACTTTTGATACCGTAAACGGTCTTGATACCGAAGTTGTCAAATAGTCCAGGAGTTTCCCATAAGGCGCTTGTCGAACTTTTTTGAAAACGCCAAAATGCTGAACCCGTTTCCTCAGTATGTACAGGATCAGTACCAAGGTCCTGCCACAGACCAAATAAGCCTACCACGCCACTCACTTTCTCGCTGATTTTGCCCGAATATCTAAATTCTTGCGACCATTGGTTATGTACAGAATTACCGGCAGAAACTGTGTAAACAGGAAGGCCTAAATAATCCCGGTCATTGAGTGGCACCCAGGTCCATTTTCGCCAGGCTGAAGTTGATGTCAAAGTACCTTCACCAATCTTGACATCAGCATTCAGCGCTACGCCGCCCAGTTTATTGTCCGCTTTGGATTGCGTATCGAGGTCTATCTTACGTTCAAATGCACTTTTGTAAGGCAACTCATAGCCTAAATCTTTGATAATGGCATCAAACTGCCGGTAATCAGCCCGCTGAGTTTTGACAACACCGGCAACTGCCCAACCATAACCATCCGGCTTTTGGGAAGAAACGTCACCCGAGAGCACAAGTTTGATATTTTCCGTTGGTGTAAACAACAATTGCCCCCTGAATCCGAGGTTATTGATATCGTTGATCTTTCGATTGCTGTGAACGTTGAAAAGATTCCCATCCCGTTGTGTGCCAGAAAAGGAAGCGCGGGCAGCTAGATTTTTAGCCAGAGGTCCAGAGATCGACGTCTTTGCCTGAATAAAGCCCTGATTGCCATAGCTGACTTCAACATTAGCCTCAGGTGTAAATTGAGGTAGCCGCGATGTAATATTAAAGGCTCCTGCGGTCGTGTTTTTGCCGAAAAGTGTCCCCTGTGGGCCACGCAATACCTCGATCTGGTCAATATCAATAAAGTCCAGCCAAGTTGCTGCAGGCCGTGCAATATAGACACCGTCAAGATAGAATCCAACACCCGGATCTATCCCATCATTGGTCAGGCCGTAAGTCGAACCGAGGCCCCGAATGTTCAGAGTTGTATTACGTGCATTGGAAGAGTACAGCTGTACTGTTGGAACAAGTTCTTTTAGTCGATTGACATTAAAAGCCCCGGCGTCTTCCAGTGCTGCCCCACGAATAATAGAAACAGGAATTGGGACATCCTGCAATTGCTCTTTGCGTCTACGGGCAGTCACGACCACTTGGTCTAATGCCTCCAATCGTGGAGTAAGTTCGATCAGGGTAGGCGACTGGTCTACAACAACACGTCGTGTTTGATAACCTACAATTGATACAATAAGTGTAAAAGGTAGTTTTTGCCCTGTAACAAACTGGAATACGCCCTTGCTATCGGTCTTCACCTGATGGGTAACGGCTTCAAGCTGCACGGTTACACCTTGTAAAGGCTCTTTTGTCACCGCATCAACGACAGTACCTGTTAATGAAGCATTTATAATAGGTTTAGGATTTTCTACTTGCGCATAAGTCTGATAAGACGCTGCCAAAAGCAAGCTAAAAATCACGCTAATTCGAAAAATAGCATTTTTTTTCATAAATTTATTCAGTTTAATAGTGAAAATAAACAAGTGCCAACGCCAATAGAACTTGTTTCATTGTTAAAACTTTGTTTAAAAAGGGAAGCCTCGGCTTCCCTTTTCTAATATAAGAGAGTGTAAGAGAGAAATTTTAACAACACATTCGTTTTTCACTATTTTCTACGGTAGTAAAATCTACTTCTAACGAAGCAGTTTGTAAGCTTGTTTTTAAAAAGTAATCTTGTTTCATTCTTTCCATAATTAAGTATATTCATTTTTTCAGCTACTCCTTCATGACGCACTGTAAATCAGGATAACAGTACAAATATAGAAATATTTTTTAAAAGACTACTAATTTGATAGATTTTATAAATATTTTTTCAAAAAATACGATTAAACACTAATTAACAGATACTTACATCGTAAAAAAGAGATTTTATACATTTACATCTATTTCTGTACATGAGATTTCCCCTTAGATTTAACTTTGCTTTTTCATGTACGACCAACAATCTCTTATCCGACAACCTAAACACTTTAGTAAGAAAAAATTGCATCTTCTATTTTCTTGGAAGCCATTTGGCGTGACTATTACTATATCTAGAAAATGAAAAAGGCTAGAACAAAAAAGTCCGCCAAGGATGGCAGACTTTTTTTAAATGTTATTTAGCTCCGAAAGTATTCAGCCCATAATCTTTATCTATAAGCTATCGGAACAGCACCAATGCGATCAACAAAGTCACTACGACATTAAAGGTCTGCGCAATCAAAAACGCATAAAGAGGTTTCTTATTATCCTGCACAAAAAGATCTTTGAAATTTGTTTCCAGACCGATCGAAGTAAATGCCAGGGTAAACCAGAGGCCTTGTAAATTTTTCAGACTTCCCTTGATAGTATCAATTTTTTCAGGAGAAATTACAAATGAAAATAGTAGTGATGCAAATACAAACCCGAGCACAAATTTAGGAAAGCGTTCCCAGATAATCTTTAGCGTCGGTTTATCCCGCTTTGTTTCATCATCCACAGATTTTGCATAGGTCCAATAGATACTGATCGCAAATGCCGCAAGTCCTAGCAATACATTTTGTGAAAATTTAACAATTGTGCTGATCTTTAACGCCTCTTCTCCCACCAGGGAACCGGAAGCAACAACAGCTCCGGTTGTATCGATACTACCTCCTAACCACGCACCGGTCACCTCTTGGGACAAGCCCATCCATTCTGCCATATAAGGCATAAAAATCATCATTGGAATTGCGGTGATCAAGACTAGGGAAATCACATAGGAGAGCTTTTTGCTATCACCCTTAATCGCGCCGGAAGTAGCTATGGCAGCGGAAACACCGCAAATGGAGACCGCACTGGACAACATCAACGACATTTCCTTGTCTATCTTCAATTTTTTACAGAGCCAAAAAGCAAAATACCATACTGACAACACAACCGCCAAAGCCTGAATAAGCCCCAGCGAACCTGCCTTAAGAATATCGCCAAAGATCACCGTAGTACCCAGTAAAATCAATCCGATCTTGACATATAGTTCGGTGCTCAGGGCTTCTTTAAACCAAGTAGGCAACTTAAAGCAATTACTGATGATCAAACCGATAATCAAACTAAAAATAACAGCTTCGAGATTATATTCTTTCACTGTCGAATTACCTGCCAATATCAAGGCGAATACGGTCAGAATAAAAACTACCGGAAATACGATCAGCAGATGTTTGACGGATTTACCGAGCAAAAATGCCCCCAGAATACCTGTCACAAAGACGAAGATAAACTGCTGAAAAATCTTACTGAGATTGGCCGGCTCAAAAATTGTAGCGGCCAATTCGGAAGAATTATTCCAGGAAAAATTAGGTACAGGCGCAAAAATACCTGAAAGTGCTAAAAAAATGGTGGCGAGTCCCAAAATGACGACTACCCAGTCTTCTGTAAATGCAAATGATCTTGACGATGCCATATATTGGTTAGTATTAAAAGGCTAAATTTACTATAATTGCGGATACTTTTGGTTATTGTAACACAAAAATGGCCGAAGATTTCTCTCCGGCCATACAACCAAAACCAATAATCATTATCAATCAAAAACAATATTTATTTTCTTCTATTAATTTTTTTGCAATCCGCTGACGTGCATCTTTGATGTTGAATGGCTGCGCTTTTGTGAACCTGCGTAATCCAACAAGCATCATATTCAGTTCATCGCCTTCGCCAAAGGAATACAAAGCTTCCTTACCTGCAGCATTAATTTTGTCAATCGCACCATACAAATAGATCTTTGCCATATCTGTCGCGTACTCGGCCTTTTCAGAACCGGTATGCACAAGCTTTTCTGCGCGCAACAGAACGGATTCTGCAATGTATACGTAACCGATAATATCTGCGATATTCATCAGGATCTCTTCTTCTTTCGAAAGTGACATCATCAGCTTCTGAACCGCAGCGCCAGCAATGAGCAGACCTGCTTTTTTGAGGTTGGCGACAATTTTCTTCTCCGCCGCGAATGGAGCATCATCTTCTTCCCCGAAATCAGGAATAGCCAATAGTTCACTTGCCACGGCCTGCGCTGGCCCCATCAGATCCAGTTCACCTTTCATGGCTCGTTTTAATAACATATCCACAACAAGCAGTCTATTCACCTCATTGGTACCCTCGAAGATCCTGTTGATACGTGAATCGCGATAAGCACGCTCCATCGGCGCATCGGCTGAATAGCCCATCCCGCCATAGATCTGTACTCCTTCATCCACCACATAATCTAACATCTCTGAACACCATACTTTGATAATGGCGCACTCGATCGCAAATTGTTCAACGGATTTCAATTTGGCTTTTGCTTCATCCATACCGCCTGCAATCAATGCATCGTAGGCATCATCAATATTTTGACCGGCGCGATAGGATGCGGATTCCACAGCAAACAAACGTGTTGCCATCTCTGCCAATTTGTATCGAATAGCACCAAATTTAGAAATCGGCAAGTTAAATTGCACACGTTCATTGGCATATTGAACAGCATGATTGATCACCATACGAGCTGAACCATTTGTCGCAGCCCCCAACTTGATCCGTCCGATATTCAGAATATTTACGGCAATCTTAAATCCGTTCTCCCGCTCGGATAGCATGTTTTCAACCGGAACGGCACAGTCATTAAAGAAGATCTGACGCGTGGAAGAGCCTTTGATCCCCAATTTATGCTCTTCGGGGTTCATGGTGATTCCGCCAAAATCTTTTTCGACAATAAATGCGGTCAGGTTTTTATCATCATCGATTTTTGCAAATACAATAAAGATATCTGCAAATCCACCGTTGGTAATCCACATTTTCTGACCGTTGATCAGATAGTGGGTTCCTTCAGCATTTAGTTTTGCAGAGGTCCGTCCAGAATTGGCATCTGATCCGGCATTTGGTTCTGTCAAACAGTAGGATGCCTTCCATTCGCCAGTTGCAAGTTTAGGAATATACTTCGCTTTCTGCTCCGCATTACCATAGTAAAGAATAGGCAAAGTACCAATACCTGTATGTGCAGACAAAGCGACGGCAAAAGAGAAACCTCCACCTACGGCTTCCGCTACAAGCATTGATGTATTGAAGTTTTTGCCAAAGCCACCATACTCCTCTGGAATCGACACCCCCAGCATACCCAGTTCACCAGCTTTATCCATTAGGCTTGGCATCAATCCTTCTTCCTGTGCGTCAATACGATCAAGTTTATTTAATACTTCTGTCTCTAAAAAGTCCAAACAGGTCTGACGAATCATCTTTGCTTCTTCATCAAACTCTTCCGGGATAAAAATAGCTGTATAGGGAGTCTCTCTAATAACGAACTCACCGCCTTTGATTGCTTTATTTTCGCTCATTGTTTTTTAGATTTGAGGTGCAACCCTTGAGTAGTCTTTTGACCACCCAGGTTTACACAATATTTTGAATATTTTTATCTGCTATGAGATTAGCAAATAAAATGGTTTATACTGTTATTTTTAGTGTCCGAACTTAGTCTAATAGTTCAAAGATACCGGCCGCTCCTTGACCAGTTCCCACGCACATCGTCACCATACCATATTTTTTGCCACGACGTTTCAATTCATGCAAAACCTGCACGGTCAGCTTCGCTCCTGTACAGCCTAGCGGATGCCCCAAGGCTATCGCTCCCCCATTGACATTGACCTTTTCTTCATCAAGTCCCAGTTCACGAATAACGGCCAAAGACTGTGAAGCAAAAGCTTCATTCAATTCGAACAAATCGATATCTTCTTTTTTAAGTCCAGCCCGTTCCAAAGCTTTTGGTATCGCATAGATCGGTCCGATTCCCATGATCCGCGGTGGTACGCCTGCAACAGCAAAACTGACCAACTTGGCAATGGGTTTAACACCCAACTCTTTCACTTTTGCCTCTGACATCACCAGCACAAATGCTGCGCCATCCGATGTCTGTGAGGAGTTTCCTGCTGTCACCGAACCATTGGCCGCAAATACAGGCTTCAACTTACCCAAAGCTTCCAAGGATGTATCTGCACGAGGCCCTTCATCGGTATCTACAACATATTCACGAGTCGCGATCTTCCCGTCTTTCAGGTAGTTCTCTTTGACTGTAATCGGCACAATACCATCTTTAAGATGACCATTTTGAATAGCGGCAACAGCCTTTTGATTAGACTTCAATGCAAAGGCATCTTGATCTTCACGGGAGACATTATAATCTTTCGCTACAGCCTCCGCTGTGAGCCCCATACCCCAATACCAATCGGGATGCTCTTTGGCAACAACAGGGTTGGGAACAATTTTCCAGCCCCCGAAAGGCATTCCGGACATCACTTCAACTCCACCGGCGATAATAACATCTGCCATACCTGTCTTGATCTTTGCAACCGCTGTAGCGATCGTTTCCAATCCAGAGGCACAATACCGATTGACGGTAACGCCTGGCACTTTATCGGTATCTAAACCCATCAGGGAAATAAAACGTGCCATATTAAGCCCCTGCTCCGCCTCAGGCATCGCATTCCCTACAATGACATCATCTATATCTTCTTTATTTAAATTTGGCACAGTGGACACAAGATGTTTAATCACATCTGATGCTAAATCATCAGCCCGCATAAAGCGAAACCCTCCTCGAGGCGCTTTACCTACTGCTGTACGAAATCCTGCTACTATGTATGCTTCCATTATTTGAGTATTAAGATGTGAGATCGGAGATATGAGATTTGAGATATTCCAATGTCACATATTAGTTTTTAAATTTTTAAGAAATCCAAAAATCATCTTTTGAATCTCATCTATATGAGAACACAATTGTTCTACTTTATCCTTATCTATTAAATTCAGGTTATGAGCTATAATTAGCTGAGTCTGCAACTCGAAAGAAGATCCATTTGCGATACCGAGAAAATGAACAAATTCATTTTTCGTATTTCTCCCTGCTCCTTCAGCAATATTAGATGCAATAGACACAACCGAACGTTTAATTTGAGATGTAAGCCCATATTTTTCATCCATTGGAAAATCTACAACAGCTGTATATACCGCTGTGGATAATTCTATTGCTCTTTGCCAAACTTTCAATTCTTTTAAAGCATGCATAATCTCTTATCTCAAATCTAATAGCTCACATCTACAATCTAATTCCGTAAAGGCTTCCCTTTTGTCAACATGTACTGAATTCTTTCAAGTGTTTTACGTTCAGCACAGAGTTCGAGGAATGTTTTGCGCTCAAGATCCAACAAATATTGTTCGGAGACTTCCGTTGGCGATGACAGATTGCCCCCACACATCACCCAACCCAATTTTTCCGAGATCTTTCGGTCATAGTCCGAGATATAATTTCCTTCACGCATCGAAGATGCACCTACATATACGATACCTAAACCTTGATTGCCCAACACTTTTATATCGTTGCGTGGTGCCGGTTGCACATATCCTTCATCGGCCAGCTCCAATGCTTTTGCCTTTGCATCAGCAAGTAAACGCGCACGGTTCATCGTGATGGCAAATTTATCTTTCTGTAGATATCCCAGCTCATAGGCCTCGTAAGCCGAGGTCGAGACTTTAGCCTGACCAATGGTCAGGAATTTATCCTTTAATGTATTCTGAACGATCTGGTCATCTTTAAATTCTTCGGAAGCACGCAATGCAAATTCCTTAGTTCCACCACCACCTGGGATAACACCTACGCCCAGTTCCACTAAGCCCATATAGGTTTCGGCGTGCGCCTGCACAAAATCTGCATGCATTGAAAATTCACAGCCACCGCCTAAGGTCATCTGAAACGGTGCTACGACAACTGGAATAGATGAATAGCGCAAGCGCATGGAAGTATTTTGAAAGGCTCGAACAGCCATATTTAGTTCATCAAAATCCTGTTCTACGGCCATCATGAATATCATTCCGATATTCGCTCCTGCAGAAAAATTCTTCCCATCATTGGAAACAACCAGTCCACGGTATTCTTTTTCAGCCAGATCTATCGCTTTATTCAAACCCTGAATCACATCACCACCAATGGTATTCATCTTGGTATGAAACTCGCAATTGATAATTCCATCACCGAGGTCAATAATAGAAACACCTGTATTTTTCCAGATGGTTTTGCTTTCACGGATATCATCCAATACAATTAAATCTTCGGTTCCAGGAATAGGTTTATAGGATTTGGATGCGATATCATAGTAATAGCGAACACCATTTTCTATTTTATAGAAAGATTCATGTCCTGAATCCAACATTTCATGCACCCAGGATGCCACTTCGCCATCTTGACCGGGCAAACGCTTCTCTTCGGCCTTGATCTTAGCCAATGTCTCGCGAACCCCCAAAGCATCCCAGACTTCAAATGGCCCCAATTCCCAGCCAAATCCAGCGCGCATGGCATCATCTATACGGAAGAAATCATCTGTGATTTCAGGAACACGGCGTGAAACATATTCAAATAAAGGATAATGCATAGCACGGAAGAGCTCCGCCGCCTTGTCTGTTCCTTGTTCATAGACTTTCATCCGTCTACGGATATCTTCAACGGGCTTGGTCGCCTCTAAAGTTGAAGACTTAACTTTTTGCTGAGAACCAAATGTGAGTGTTTTAAGATCAAGCGAAAGAATTTCAGAATTACCATCAGCAGCTTTTACCTTTTCATAAAATCCCTTTTTTGTCTTTTCCCCGAGCCACTTGTTTTCAACCATCTTACTAATAAAGGCCGGAAGCTGGAAGACACCTTTTGCCTCGTCTTCAGGCGCATTCTGCGCCAGACCGTTAGCGACATTAACCAAGGTATCGAGACCGACAACATCCGCGGTACGGAAAGTAGCCGATTTTGGATGTCCCATTGCCGGACCTGTATATTTATCCACTTCCTCAACTGTCAGGCCTAAAGGTTCTACCAGATGAGTCACAGCAAGCATCGAATAAACACCGATCCTGTTACCGATAAATGCGGGTGTATCCTTACAAAGAACAACCGTTTTACCCAACATCTTATCTCCAAAATGAAGGACAAAATCAACAACTTCTGGCTTTGTGTGCGGTGTAGGAATTACTTCCAACAAAGTTAGATAACGTGGTGGGTTGAAAAAGTGTGTACCACAGAAATGATCTTTAAAGTCTTCACTACGCCCCTCAGTCATGAGATGAATAGGAATACCAGAAGTATTGGAAGTAATCAATGTCCCCGGTTTACGGAACTGTTCGACACGATCAAAAACAGACTTCTTAATATCTAAGCGTTCTACAACAACCTCAATAATCCAGTCGGCCTGAGCAATATCTTTGAGGTTATCCTCAAAATTGCCTGTCTTGATACGTTTTACAAATGACTTGCTGTAAATTGGTGAAGGATTTGTCTTTAAAGCTGTTTCTAACGAAGTATTGACAATTCGATCCCGAACGGTCTTACTCTCCAACGTTAGACCTTTTGCTTGTTCTGCAGGCAGCAGTTCACGGGGAATAATATCCAGCAACAGGACTTCGACACCAATGTTAGCAAAATGACAAGCAATTCGCGAGCCCATAACACCCGAACCGAGAACTGCCACTTTTCTAATATTTCTGTTCATCATAACATATTTATCATGCACATCCGTACATTTGGTTTAACTTCTACACAATTACTTCTTCCTTATAATTGGTTGCCAACTCATTGAGCTTAGCCAGAGAAGCAATTAATTGATCACGTTCATTTTCCGAAAAATTCTCAGCGAGATACTGATTAAAATTGCGCACCACATCTTTCGCAATCCTTCTCTTCTCGCGCCCTAACTCTGTCAGGTATACTTTGACAGAGCGTTTATCCGTTGTACTGGTCTCTCGGTAGATAAATCCCAAGGACTCTAAATTATTCAACACCCGGGACAAACTAGTTGTTTTGACCCCGGTCAAATTCGCAATCTGAGAAACAGGCGTACCCTCTTTATGGATATTGATTAAAATATAACCCGCTGCTTGGGTAAAACCATACTGTGAAGCAATTTGATTATATTTATTGGCGATTGTCTGCCAACCTGTTTTTAAAAAATAGTCGATTGTCTGATTTTGGTTCATAGCGTATTCACAAGCGATTTTATTATTATGCTTGCATAACAAATATAATAGTTAAGAATTAGAATAACAAACTTGAAAATGCAAATTTTGTTAATTCCCTGTCCTCATCTTTCTAGAATCACTTTTCTTGCTTTTTTATGACCAAAATCGAAATGTGGAAAACTTTTAACAACTGAAATCCAGTTAAATAAAGTAAAACGCAAAACTTTTATTAACAGCCAATGTGCAATATTCAAAATTAATTGCGTTAAATTTGTCCTAAACAAATATCGACACCGTATGGCTTTAGTAAACATACCACGCTTGGACTTGTTGCATTATACACAAGGAACCCAAGAACAACGAAATCAATTTATTCAAGATATTGGCAAGGCTTTTAACGAAACGGGCTTTGTAACGATTGCAAATCATGGTTTATCAAAAGAATTAATTGAGGAATTATATCAGGTCGTTCCGGAAT
Organism: Sphingobacterium sp. UBA7625; assembly: GCF_002484085.1. Lineage (NCBI taxonomy): Bacteria > Pseudomonadati > Bacteroidota > Sphingobacteriia > Sphingobacteriales > Sphingobacteriaceae > Sphingobacterium > Sphingobacterium sp. UBA7625. Next base: position 322,943 of record NZ_DLJD01000051.1, on the reverse strand, counting down.
TCTTTGGTTTACCAACAGAGATAAAAGAAAAGTATGAATTTCCTGAGCTTGCAGGCCAACGTGGATACACGGCTAAGGGAAGAGAAAAAGCGAAAGATGCAAAAACTCCAGATCTAAAAGAATTCTGGCAACGTGGTCAGACGATCGTTGGTGAAGAGTATTCAAAAGCGGACTTCCCAGACAATCCACAAGTGGAAGAAATACCTCGTTTTAATGGCGTAACAGCTGAAGTTTATAAAAAACTAGAAGACACAGGGCGTGAATTACTAAAAGCAATCGCGACTTACCTAGATCTTGAAGAAAATTATTTTGAGAAATTTGTAATCAATGGCAACTCTATCTTGCGTGCGATCCATTATTTCCCAATTACGGATCCTGATGCATTGGCTCCTGACGCTGTACGTGCTGGTGCGCATGAAGATATCAACCTGATTACACTATTAATCGGTGCTAGCGCAGATGGACTGGAAGTTTTGACAAAAGATGGCGAATGGTTTCCGATCAAAGCAAAGGGAGAGGATATCGTCATTAACGTAGGTGACATGTTGCAGCGTTTGACCAACAACAAACTTAAATCAACAACTCACCGCGTTGTTAATCCTCCTCGTGAAAAAATGGGCACTTCCCGCTTTTCCATTCCGTTCTTTTTACATCCAAAATCTTCGATGAGCTTGGCCTCATTGGAATCTTGCATTGACGCAGCTCATCCAAAGGCCTATGAAGACTATACCGCAGGTGAATATCTAGATGAAAGATTAAGAGAAATCGGTTTGAAAATGTAATATGAGTAGCTTCGTTTAAGCACTAAATAAAAACAGTCCGTTAGTTTGATTGCTAACGGACTGTTTTTATTTTATGCTAATAGAATTATGCTATAAATAATCAATGATATAATCAGATTGTATACGATCCGTTTCTATTAGAAGTTGTATCCAAATCCTACATTAAGATAGATATTATGCATACCAAAATCTATGGAGGTAAAATCTTTTTCCAAGATATTATTAAAGCCATAGGTAAGGTCTGTCAACAGTTTAAAATGTCGATTCATTTTCCACTCCGTTCCAAGTTGTGCCCCCCAATGAAATTTTCGTATATTGTCAGAGAAATCATAAGAAGCTTGACTCCCCTCTTCGAAAGTAATTTTTGTTCCTACCGGCGTGTTTTGTCTCAAATATCCATCTGACACATTGCCATCGAATGTATTATCCAGCAATGCCGAGAAATACAATCCGCCATATAAATTCCAATGATCGGACAATCTGTACACAGCTAAAACAGGCAATGTCAGGTAAGTGTTTTGCACATTAGTTTCCACTTTCCCAGTATAGTACCCTTTCACCTTTGAATTATCTTTCACAATTTCAGTAAGGTAATTTTTCACACGGGCTTCGGTTTTCATGCCTTTTGTTTCAAAACGGATTCCTGTACGAATCCCCCACTTTTTATTTTCCTGCAGCCACTTTGTCGCATTTGCCTCCAGACCTACCTGAAGCCCGGGATTGTAACTTTCTATTTTACGTATTGTCTTAGGAAGACCCAATGGACTACTACCACCAATACTGAATTGAGCCTGTACCGAGTAATCAATATCTGTATTAAAAAAATTTGGATTGCGGTTTGACGGACTATTTTGAGCCTGTACATACCCGGTCGCTATCATGAAAATAGCTATTATATAAAGTATCCTGTTCATTAAATATTCTTTTGATGTATGTTTGTCTTGAAGATAGTTATTGATCTGTCGACGATCTGTTCTCCTTCCGACGAGCATTCTTGTAAATTCACCTAGCTAACAATATCAAATTGATTGTATGCCCCTATCGTTTAATTCAAACTATGAACCAATGATTATTTGGCATCATCGACGACAAGTTCAACTTCATCAATAAGCAATGTACTCCCCACGGCACCGTTAAATTTATCTCCTTCTTTACTCGAGCTAAATACAATCGTATACATATATTCTTTATTGGGATCAAATGATTTACCATTTACAAAAGAAAATGGTAAGCTAAATGCGGTCCATTCGTTAGTTTCGATCTGTTCTTTGGCTCCGACCCGTGCTATTGCAACAATTCGCTTATCAACAAATCCATGGTCACCCGACAAAAAATCATCATTGGGTGGTAAAGCTCTTTCAAATAAGAGGGCATAACCATCCCAGGTATCCTTGGTGAGCGATGATGGTTTATTATTGACAACAAACTTTTCACCCGCTTTATACTTAAAAAAGCCTTTTATAGCCAATGGCGCAGTTTTTTCCTCGTACAATGTTCCAAAGCGCGGAGATTTGATCGTAGGAAAAGTCGTTTGGAATGTACCTAGAAATAAATTGCCGGCAGCTAATGGAGTGCCGAAAATCCCTCCCAAAGAACCTGTACTCTTAGTCACGAGCCGTGCTCCTTTGCCAATATATCCATCATTAATCTGGGATGTTGGATAAAAACTAGGAACTAATTTTTCTCCTTCCCCAACAAGCGTTGCCGCCAAAATATTATAGCCATCATTCGCTGTCGCCCAGCTGTATGTCTTCTGTCCAAGTTTTGTTAGGTCATAAAATTTGTGGTAATGCCCTTCCGGACTTTTAGTATCTACTACCTCAGCATATTCAAACGCCGAATACAAATCTGCGCCTTCATCAATAACAAATGAGACAGTATAGGTCTTGGACCAAGCGCCATCCTCAGAAGTAACCGTGTATTTCTGTGGTTCAGTGAAATCAAGTTGGGTTCCGCTCTTCGGCTCTATCGTCGCCCCAGGTGTTAGTACAAATTCAGGTGAATGCACATAACTTCCCGTGAAACGTTTTAGCGGAAAAACAACTGTATTATTATCAATGGAAGGTTTTCTCTTTAGAAATTGATCACTTTGGGCAATAGTAGCTCCTTCAATATCTGCTTCGGCATTTAATGCCTCCTCTTTTATGCAACTCCCCAGACTAAAAAGTAGCATAAAACAAATTACCCAAGGGTAAATTCGTCTTTGTTTCATAAAAAATAGTATTAGTGTAAATATATTCCCAATGCTGTTGACAATGCATTGAAACGAGCACAAAGCTACCGATCTAACCTCCAAAAAAAGACATTTCAATCACCTTTTCTTTCTAGGCAACCAATTCTTTACACTGCAACAGGCAGTTAAGCGTCTTTGATTTCCTGTTTGACTTTTGTTGGCAAGCTCTCAACAATCAGATTATAGCTATGTGTAATAAGTTCTTCCAATGCACCGTCATTCAATTCCTGATTTGCAATCACGGTGTTCCAGTGCTTTTTGTTCATGTGATAACCGGGTAGTACTGTCTGATCATACCGTTCTCTGAGTTCAACAGCTTTCTCCGGATCACATTTCACATTGAATCGTAACCCGTCGATCTGATCCAGCCCCACCAATAAAAATATCTTGCCGCCCACCTTAAATACCAAGGTATCTGGACCAAACGGAGTCTCCTCTGCCACCGGACCAATGGAAAGGCAATAATCTCTTAACTCTTCAATATTCATATTTTCTTAGTTTGATTTAACTCATTCGCAACCATCAACGCTCTTATTTACGTATAAATTTGACAATAATCAATATAAATTTAACAAAACAACAGCTCAGATTTGTGATTAAATTTGTAATAGGTCAAATTACGTAAAGAATCTAAGCGGACTAAAAAAGATCATTAACACAGCTAGCAGATGAAAAAATTATATATCAGAATAATTCTACTCACCATTATATCTATATCGACACTCCCGATACAATGTAAAAGTATAGACAATACAAATCAAGACAATATGACTCAGGACAACATCGTCGAAGCCGTTTCCAAGGGGCAGCATACTATAGCAAAAAAACTATTGGAAGCTGGCGCCGATGCAAACCAAAAAAGCAATGATTCCAAGCCGTTATTATTAGTTGCAACAGAAAAGAAAGATCTTGCCATGGCTAAGTTACTTCTTGAGCATGGCGCAAACGTCAACCTTCAGGATAATAGTTTAAATAGCTCCTTCCTATACGCCGGGGCTTCGGGGTATACCGAACTGGTTAAACTTTACCTTGATCATGGTGCAGACTTCAAGGTCTTCAATCGGTATAACGGCACTGCACTTATTCCTGCCTGTGAACGCGGCCATGTGGAAACCGTTAGGTTACTTGCCCATACAAAAGGCTTTCCCGTCGACCACATTAATAGATTGGGTTGGACCGGATTATTGGAAGCAATCATACTTGGAGATGGCAGTCAAAAATATGTGGATATTGTCCAAATATTACTCGACGCAAATAGTGATAAAAACATCGCCGATCATGAAGGTATAACCCCAGTTGAGCATGCAAGAAAAAAAGGATTTAATAAAATTGTTGCCTTACTGGAAGCGAAAGGCGACGGAAAATAAAAAAGGAGAATCACATCTATTAGATGTGGTTCTCCCTGGACTAAGCATTTTCGGTATCGCTTTTATTGACACCTATTTTTGTAAAAGTGTCTGAATTTCTTTTTGGATCGCCGTTCCTTTGTCGGCATTGTACCATTTTTGAATCTCTTCTTTAATATCCGAGAAATCTTTTCCTTGCTCTTTTAAGTTTAAGAATAGATCTTGACAGTCCTTTGGTCGCGGACCCCAGACAGCCAAATCTACGCCATCCTGATTTCGAATCACCAAAATTGGGATAGACTTCCCCCCTTTGGTTAGATACGAATCTATCAAAAAGGGTGCACTGTCACGCAATTGGATATCGACGGTAATATTGGGATTTTGGGCAGCCATCTTAGCAAGCATTGGTACAGAATGCGCAGCATCGCCACACCAAGGTTCGGTAATAATGATCCATTGTTGTTTTTCCGCAATCGTGTTGACAAACCGCTGAAACGCCTCGCTTGGCTCAAAACGTTTTAACCAACGCCCCATTCTTGTCCAGTTCATTTTGGTGTACTGATAGTATTCGTCATCCTGATATGTCGGGTGATTTTCAGGATGATTCAATATATCTTCGAATTGTTGCAAATAATTTTCAAACGTCATAAAATCAATTTTGTGCAAAGGTAATTTTTAGATCCAACTTTCTCAAAATTTCTGTATACCAAAGATTTTACATTCCCCGATGAGATTTCACACTTATTAACAATTAACTAAATTATCTTTGGCAGATACAACCAGTAAATGAAAAGATTAATTCAATTATTTCTATTATTTTTCATAATCAGCACCGCTTATTCCCAAACGAGTATGAAGGGGAAAATTTTAGATAAAGCTGACAATAAGCCTTTAACTAATGCCTCGGTCATCCTATTGAACAGGGACTCCGTGCTCCGTTATTTTAACAGAGCCAATGAAGAGGGGAAATTTCAGATCAAAAACATTAAACCCGGGAGTTATATCATTCTGGCTACTTATCCCAAATTTGAACTTTATAGCGACACCATCGACATCAAAGATAAGGACATTGATCTCAGCGACATTAAAATCAATTCGCAAAGAAATGTACTGGAGGAAGTTATTATTACACGTCGATTACCCATAACGCTTAAAGGGGACACAATAGAATATGATGCGGCAAGTTTCGCAACCGAGAAAAATGCAAAACTCGAAGATCTTTTTCGAAGATTGCCAGGTTTCACGGTGTCCGGTGACGGGAATATCACAGCGCAGGGCAAAACGGTACAGAAAGTCTTTATTGATGGCGAAGAGTTTTTTGGCTATGACCCTAAAATTGCCATCCGGAATGTCCGCGCCGATGCGGTGGACAAAGTGCAATTGTATGAGAAAAAATCAGAAGAGGCCGAACTTTCAGGCATAGATGACGGTGTTCGGATTCAGACAGTCAATGTCGTGTTGAAAGAAAAGGCCAGAAAAGGTATCTTTGGAAGTACGGAGGTTTTAGGCGGAACAAAAGAGCTCTACGCCGGAAACTTGTTTGCAGCTAAATTCAACCAAACTGAACGGATTGGCATCACCGCCAATCACAATAACATGGGAAGTTCCAATAGCCGTGAAGGCTCTTTGCGGATGAACAACCAGATTACGGGCCAACCGCTAAACACCTCCTTGGGGGCGAACTATGAAAATCAGTTTCTCAAAAAAGCATTAAAGGTAAATGCCAATTATAATTACAATAACAGCAGCAACAAAAATCAGTCTGAAGATTACAACAAGAACATCCTCCCAGACAACTCGATTCTAGAACGAAACAGCAAAAATTACAACGAAAATAGTGCAAGAAGCAATGGTGTCAGATCCAATCTTTCCATGCGAATAGATTCAACCCAAAATATAGAACTTCAAGCCAACGGAAACTGGTCGAATAATTTCAGTTTTAGTCAGTCAGAAAGTTTCACCACAGATGCTGCAAGAGATTCAGTTAGCTCTTTCAAGGAAAAAAATGAATCAAATACTTCGAGCCAAAGTAATAATTTTCGCCTGAATTATAGAAAAAGACTCAAAGCCGGCAGCTCATTGAATCTAATGGTCGGGAATAGCTTTAATGAATCTGAATCCTACAGCAAGGTAAATTCCAAGACTATTCTTTATAAAAGCAGTGATACAACGCGTATTGATCAAAATAGGCTCAGTAATAACAAAGGCAACAATTTTTCTACTTCACTGAATTTTAACAACAGGCTAAATGATGCCATGAACTTAGCCTTGGGCTACAGCTTCAATCAGTCACACAACAGGAATGAACAGGTATCAACAGACATCGCCACGAATGTGAAAGATCCATTATACTCTAAAAATCAGATCGACAATAATACCAACCAGGGAGTCAATGTTCATCTGTCTTATCGGAAAGATAAATTTGAGGTTAATTTCTCCAACCGAACATTTTACAAAAATCAAAAACTAAGCGATAGTGACCGGGATATAAACCTTTCAAGGAATTTCTGGGACAACAATCTAAACGTTGATGCCAATTACCGGATTTCAAACAGTAAAAATATCCGACTGGCCTACCAGAGCTCGAATATCATTCCTTCGTTCGATCAGTTACAGCCGCTGCAACCTCAAACAAATCCTTTGTTTCAACAGATCGGTAATCCGGACCTCAAACGGGCTGTCAATAATAACATCTCGGCAAATTTTAATGCTTTCAGCTTATTAAAAGGAACCAACATTAACGTGAACGGAAATTTCTCATTTGTCAACAACCCTATTGTCAATAAGACAACAGTTATGGAGAATTCGGCCCAGATCAGTAGCTATGAAAATTTATCCGGCAAATCGAACTGGAATGGCGGATTGAACATCAATCACATGCAACCATTGGCCAACCGTCGCATTAACTTCAATAAAAGTGCAAACATCAGATATAACAATAGTTATAGCTACACTAAATTTGAAAACGGCCAATCTCAAGGTGAGTTTCTCCTGAACAATTCAAAAAACACCTCTTTCGGCCTCGGGTCGAGTTTAAATGAGCAAGATTCAGAAGGATTTGATTTTGACCTCTCAGTGAATGCAGGGCTCAATGCACAACAAAATTCTATAAACACACAATATAACGCAACTAATTTTGAAGGTGGGGCTTCGGGATATATCAAATATTTTCTACCGAAGAAATTTAACATCATGACAAACATTTACTATAGCTATACCGGGCCTACTAAACTGTACAAGAAATCTATTAATCAATTTTATACCAACCTGGAACTGGAGAAAAAGGTATTGAAGGATGAGAGTCTGACAGTCAGCCTGAAAGCCTTTGACCTCTTCAATACGTTTAACAATACACGTCGGAATGGCAGTGATACCAATTACTCGGAATCAACCCAACAGGTATTGACACAGTATTTTTTAGTTGGTGTCAAATGGGATTTTAATAAATATTTAGGAAAAAGCAATGATTAAAACATATTTGACCATTATTATATCCTGTCTCACCGGATTATCTCTCCAGGCACAATACGCCTATTTTGGCAATAGGGGGACCATTAGTTTTGACAAGGTGACGTATACAAAAGCCCGCATGCGACAAATGTCCAATGACATGAGCTCAAAAATGATGGATCGGGGCATGGGTTTTATGGAGCACCTCGATAAGATGCCGGAATCGCATACGGATCGAATGAACCTATACTTTGATGAGAATGCTACCGTGCTTATGCCCGAAGAGAGCACAAGTGCCGAAAAGCAGAACGGAGAAGGCAAAATGCGGGCTCCAAGTATTACTGCTAGTGGCAGAGGCGGCAGAAATCAAGGAGGGGCACGGGGCGGAAGAGGCGGAAACCAACGGGGTATGCTCAGAGGCGGAGCCAATAAAAATGGAAAAGTACTTTACCAGGATTTAAAAGCCGGAACAGCCGACATTCAATTGGATATCGATGAGAAATATTTACTTTCCGAAACCTTGGACAGCATTACCTGGCGCTTTACCGAGGAATTTCGTAATATCGCCGGCATCAACTGCCGAAGGGTTAATGGGGCTACAAAAGACTCCCTTTATCTGATCGCCTACTATGCCGAGGAAATACCGGTCTCTGCAGGTCCTGCCCTGAGCCATGGTCTTCCGGGCATGATATTGGGGCTGGTCATACCAGAGATGCACATCCAATACTGGGCAACAAATATCGCTTATACCAATAATCTGGTCCCCACAGATTGGCGGGACAAAAAATCAAAGCAGATGAAATTGGAGGAATTTTCGGCGCTCTTTGGCAGATATATGCCACGCAACCGGCAAAATGAGTCAGCAAAAAAACGGATCTTGGAGCAACTTGTCTATTGAAAATGTCAGTTTGGCAGTACCTAAGGACAAATTGATGACAAATAGTGATTTTTTTACAAAACATTCGGATTGGCATAAGGGTTGATAATAGAGTGATAGAATTTATTAAGTAAAAAATTAAAATACAAGATATGTCTAAAATTATANNTAATTACGAACAACGAAGGTAAGCGTACCACTCCTTCCATTGTAGCTTTCGTAGAAGGTGGTGAACGTAAAGTGGGTGATCCAGCTAAACGTCAAGCAATTACTAATCCGCATAAAACTATTTATTCTATTAAACGTTTTATGGGACTTTCAT